>JABSRX010000075.1 GCA_013214695.1 Rhizobiaceae bacterium
CCCACAGATTTGGACAGAACATGCCAAGAGAATTGGACCTTCGCGGCTATCAATGCCCGCTCCCCGTGCTGAAAACCCGTCATGCGATGCGCAAGATGCAGCCGGGTGACCAGATCCTGGTGCTCACCGATGATCCGCTGGCGGGGCTCGATATTCCGGCCTTTTGCAACGAAACCGGCCAGAAACTGATTGAGCAGACATCAAATGGCGATTCAGGCGACCGGTTTCTGCTCGAACGGCAGGACGGTAAGCTCTAAACCGCGCCGTTCAGCGGCCGGGATGGCCCGGAATCGCCAGCGGGTTGTTTTCCATCGCCTGTTTGTCGGCCGTGTCGACAGCGGTGTTGCCGACAAAGGCATTGAACAGTTTGCGCACGAAGTCTTCTGAAAGATCGCGGGTGATCATCACCAAGCGCGTGTCCCGGTCACCGTCCGGCCAGGCCGGCAAGGTTGCCGGGGGATGAAAGACCTGCTGAACCCCGTGGATCACCACCGGATTGTCCAGCTGTTCGGCCACCTGAATGATGCCCTTGACCCGCAGCAGGTTCGGACCGTGGGCGGAGCGCAGCAGATCGACAAAATTGGTCAGCGTTGAGGCCGGGATCGGTTGCGCGGATTTCAGCGTAAAAGCGCGAATGCGGGCATCGTGGCGATTCACATCATGGTGGTGATGATGATCATGGTGATGGCCATGGTCATGATCGTGGTCGTGGTCGTGGTCGTGATGATGGTGGTGATGATCGTGCAAGGCTTCGTCATTGAGCCAGCGCGCCACGTCAGCGGTTTTGGTCTTCGGGTCGTACAGCCCGCAGTCGAACAGCTGATCAAAGCCCGGACGATCGCGGTTTTCGTCATACCGTTTGGCGGTGGGATTGAGCTTTGAAAGCCGGCTCAGCAAATCTGCCGGCGCCCCATCGCCATCCGTCTTGGTGATCACCAGCCGGTCTGCCACCGCCGCCTGCTTGACCGCTTCCTCGTGGGCATCCAGCGTGTTCATGCCGTTGATGCCATCAACAACCGTCACCACGCCATCCAGGCGCAGTAGGTCGGAAAGGACTGGATGTCCCATGACCGCCTGCAAAATCGGCGCAGGATCGGCCAGACCGGTCGATTCAATAACGATGCGCTTCGGGGCATCCTTGCGGTCGATCAGCCTGGACAGGGTGTCGACCAGATCGCCCCGGATGGTGCAGCACAGGCAGCCATCCGACAGTTCGACGATTTCCTCATCCGCCGTTTCAACCAGCAGATGGTCAATGCCGACATCGCCGAACTCGTTGATGATCAAGGCTGTGTCTTTGAGCTCGCCCTGCTTTAGCAGACGGTTCAGCAAAGTTGTCTTGCCGGCGCCCAGAAAGCCGGTGATGAGGCTTATCGGAACAGGATCCATCATCAGCTGCTCGGTCGGAAAGAGGGAAGTGGAATGCGCGGACCGTTGGTCTGCGCGACTTCCGATACGGGTTCATTGACCACCGGTTCGATCGGCTGCAGCGCGACGGTCGGGCGGAAGTTGGGCAGCGGAATACGGGCCAAGGCGGCCAGCGCGGTGGACTGTCCGAGCAGGCTTACCTGCAGCGGCGATCGGGTGATTTCGCGCTTCAGCAGCCAGGGTGAATCGATCACCGCCTGACCGGCACCGGGCTCGTAACGGGCGGCACGCGCTTCCTGGCTGCACATCACGCTGCGCATATTGCGCGGTGCGGTGGGCACATCGCCCGCCGGTTTCAGCTGGTTGATCGGTTGACCAGCGGCCAGTGGTTGCTGGAACGCTTCGGTCAGCAGTTTTGCCGCATCGACGGCCCGGCTGGTCTGGGAATCCCGGCCCAGCACGACCGCTGCGACGCGGCGCCCGGAACGGGTCGCCGACCCGATGAAATTATAGCCCGAGGCGCAGACAAATCCGGTCTTGAAACCGTCCGCCCCGCGGTAGCGCTCGAGCAGCAGATTGTAGGAATAATAGAGACGCTGGATGGTCTTGCCGTTCTTCGTGCGGCGTGGCGCCAGCACGGAAGGGGTTTCGAACATGTCGCGATATTGCGGATAGTCCTTGTGCAGCGCCTGCACCAGCAGCGCCATGTCACGGGCGGTGGTCACCTGGCGGCGGTCATGCAGGCCGTGCGGATTGACGAATTGCGAGCCGCTCATGCCAAGGCTGCGGGCATCGCTGGTCATGCGCTGGGCAAACCGCTGTACCGATCCTGAGACGCTTTCGGCAATCGCCACCGACACGTCATTGGCCGATTTGATCAGCAGCAGTTTCAAGGCGTTTTCCAGGCTCATCGTGGTGCCAACCCGATAGCCCATGCGGCTTGGCGGTTGCTTGGCGGCATTGCGGCTGATGCGCACCGGTTGGTCGGCCCGGGCGCTGCCATCGGCAATCGCCCGAAACACCGTATAGGCGGTCATCAGCTTTGTCAGCGACGCCGGATGCCAGGGATCAAAGGCCTGCTGGTCCGACAGCACCTGTCCGGAATCAAGATCCACCACAATGTGCGGTGCGGCGAGGGCCGAAGGTGTTGCAAACGCAAGGCTGATTAGGAGCAGGAAAGGTCTCAACACGGATCGAATCGTCTCTGTCAAAATCGTTAGCTCGTTTTTACGGTGCGATGGACAGAAATCAAACCATCGCCTGGGTTTGTGATTAACCGGCGACCAGCGGGTCCAGCGCCTGCTTGAGAGTGTTGGCGGCGGCGGCCATGGAATGATTATTGGCGATGCTGCTTTGCGCGGCCGTTGCAAAGTCGTTGCGCAGGCTTGGATGGGAAATCAGCGTCGACAGATTGTCGGCAAAACCATCGGCATCCTCTTCGGCCGAAAGCAGTCCGGTTTTGCCATGATAGACGGACAGGGAAACCCCCATGCTGTCCAATGCCACCACTGGCAACCCCATCATTTGCGCCTCCAGATAGACCATGCCGATCGGCTCCTTCCAACCGGGCCACACAAAAAGATCTGCCGCTTTCATTGTCGCCAGAACCTGTTCATGGGGGACAATACCGGCAAACAGAAGGCGGTCGGGGTCAATTGCCGAAAACATGGCGCGGATGGTCTCTTCTTCCGGCCCTCCGCCGATGATCACCGCGTTCCAATGCAGTGCCTGCAGACGCGACAAGGCGTCTGCGAGCAGGCGGTAGTTTTCGACCTTCTTGCCCGGCCGCATCATGCCGGTGGTCACCAGAACCGGCGCGCCCTTGCGCCAATGGGCGGGGAAGTCGACAGGCGGCAAGGCATCAGGCAATTCAGTTGCGATGAACGGGGCGATCATCGCGATCGGCGCGTCCTCCCCCAGCAAGTCGCGCAAATAGGCGGTGTCTGTGGGCTTGAACGCCAGATGCAGATCCACCTGGCGGATCCCCTCCTGTGCCTCATGGCGCCACTTGGCCCAGCGGTCGCCACCATTTTCAAAGCCCTGCCCGGTGCGCGCCGCTTCAATGGTGACATAAGGAATGTCGAGGGCAGCGCTGACTCGCGGGCCGATCCAATCAGGCGCCTTGCAATAAGGATGATAGGTCAACCAGAGATCCGGCGGGTCTGTCTGCAAGTCAGCGATCAGCCGGTCGGCCTCTTCCAGCGCACCTGATTTGCGTTGTGCCAGAATGTCGTCGGCCTCGCGCTTGGAATAGGCGATGTAGCGACTGGCAAGCTGCACGTCATAGCCTGCCAGAGCCAGGGCCGACATCAGGTTTTGCGCAATCAGCCGGTCACCGGAAGCGATGTGATGGTCCGGTGGCTTGATGGTGGCGTAGAATGCGATTTTGGTCATCGGCCTTCCAGGAAGGTATGCAGCAGACGCGCACTGGTATTGACCCCGTCGAAGTTAATTTCGTGATCCACCTTTGGCAACGACCTGGCCTTTTCGACCGCTTGCAACAGACCATCTGGCGTGAGCCGCGACTGCGGCAGGCAGATGGCATAGCCGGCCTGTTCTAACAGTTCGGCCCGCCGCAATTGCTCGCTCTGGCCTTCCGTATCGTAGGGCACGAAGACCGCCCGACAGGCGCTGTCGCGGTGCGCCGCCAGAACATCCATGGCGGTGTTGTAGCCGCATTGCGACACCGAAACTTGGGCCTGCTTCATCTGCTCGGCCAGGTTCGGCAGGTAGCGTTCAACCGATATGTGTCCGGGCAGGCCCGCCTGCAGGGCTTCATACTGCGCCTCAGGCAGATTGGGGCCAGTGCTCAAGAACCAGTCATGCTCAGCGTCAGTGCTTGCCGCCTGTCGAGCGCAGGCCATCAGGTCGCCGCCAAAGGCGCCGCCGCCTGCCGAGACCAATACATCATAGGACTTATCCGACGGTGCCTTTTTGGCGGGCGGAATGACGAAGCCGGTATAGGACAGTTTGTCGGCAATTCTGTCGGTCAGCGGGAAGGTCGAGTCCAACCGGATCACCTGGGGATCAGAATGCACCAGAACATGATCAAAATGCTGATCGATCCAATCGCACGTTTCCTCCACCCGGCCCGGCTTCTTGCGCTCCTGTAGGATGTCGCGCACAGACGACACCACCAGCGGTTTGGGACGGCGTTGCTGCACCGCTTCGAGCAGCGCTTTCATCTCATGGCGCACCATCCGGCGGCCAAAGGGAAAAGCCTCTGTCAGCACCAAATCCGGTTGCAGCTGATCGAAGATCGCCAGTATTTCGCGCGCCCGTTGTTCCTGAAACGGCTTCTCCAGGGGCTGGTCGTGGGCGTCGAGATAGAGCGCATAGGAACTGTCGGCTGCGCGGATCGGAGACAGAAAGTGCACGCTCTCAGCGGCAAATGAGATGTCGTCCAGGCGCGGCCCGCCATAGATCACATCGACGGCGAAACCATGATTGGCAAAGCCTTCGATCAGGCGCTGGGCACGGTAGACATGGCCAACCCCCAACAGGTGGAGAAAGTAGAATAAAATTCTAGGCTTATGCGCCATCGCCAAGATCCCGCCCGGTCGCCGTCTTGGGACGCATCAGGGCAATCAGTTGGGTGATTTCATTGGCGGCATCAAAGTCAGAGCGCACGATGTCCATGCCCGCCTTGCCCATTGCCCGGCGGCGCTTCGGATCACGGGCCAGCTGTTCCAGAACCTCGGCCAGCGCCTGCGGGTCATTGGGTTCGACCAGCAAGCCGTTCTGGCCATCATTGATCAATTCGGGAATGCCTGAAATGGGCGTTGAAATCACCGGCAGGCTTTGGCTTTGCGCTTCGACAATCACATTGGGCAGGCCGTCGCGGTCGCCATCGGCGGCGATGCGGCAAGGCAAAACGAACAGGTCGCATTCGCGATAGGCCTGCAGCACTCTCGACTGCGCCTGACTGCCCAGGAATTCCAGCTTGTCGGTCAGTTCAAGCGCCTCCGCCTGCGCTTTGATCTTGCCCAGCAAGGGGCCGCCGGCAATATGGGTCCAGCGCCAGTGCAGATCATCGGGCAGCAGCTTCAACGCGTCCAACAGGGTATCAAAACCCTTCTTTTCCACCGCCCGTCCGACGCTCAAGAAACGCACCGGATCTTCCGGATTGGTGCCGTCACGGTCGCCCCGGTCATCACTTGGCGGCACCGGGAAACGTTCCAGATCGAGGCCATGGTAAAGCAGTTGCACGGCACCCTGTTGGCTTGCCAGCGAGGCCAGGTGATCGGCGCCTCCCTTGGTGCAGGTCACCGTCCATTGGGCATCATCCAGCTTTTCCGAAAGCTCCCAATCCGGAGACGTCCAGATATCCTTGGCATGGGCACTGATCGAAAACGGTAGGCCGCGCATCATCGCGGTGTAGCGCGTGACCGAGCCAGGCGTGTGAATGAAGTGCCCGTAAAGCCAGCCAATGTCATCGCCCAGTTCGGCTGCCGCAACCAGCGACTGAACAAAGCGGCGCACTCGGTTGCGGGTGCGGTCGCGCAAAAAATCCTTCAGCCAAATCGAACGCGCGCGGCGATATCCTGGCATCCGTCGCACCCGCCACCAGGCCTTCAGGCAGCGCATCGGTTCGTCATGCACATATTCGGGCAGATAATTCACCGGCGCGGTGATCTCATGATGAACCGGATGCCGCTTGGTATCGGTTGGATGGCGCAACGACACGAGCTGAAGCTCAAGTCCGGCCCTTTGTAGGCCGAGAATTTCCTGGGCGATGAAGGTCTCCGACAGACGCGGATAGCCCTTCAGGAAGATGGCAACCTTGGTTCCAGAAGTCATCAGGTCAGAGCGTGCTCTTCGGGTGGCTGGGCCGGCGGCGAGGCGGCGGTTGTGGTATGGGTCTCTGACCCGGCCTGTGCGACGTGAGCAGATTGTTCAGCGGCGCTGGATCCCTGCATGTGCTCGATGCGGTCGCAGATTTTCTCCAACCCATCGAGGCGAAAATCGTAGCTGGAGGCGCTTGGCGGCGGCTGATGGGGCAGCGCATGCAACGCATCGGCCATCTTCGCCGGATCGATCGCCTGGTCGGTGTCCAGCACCAGCGTCATGCCCAACTCGTTGGCACGGGTGGCCCGGATCAGCTGTTCCTTGCGTGGCCGGGTGCGGGGGACAAACAGGGCAGGCTTATCGAAAGACAGTATTTCGCAAAATGTGTTGTAACCGCACATGCCGACCACGGCTGTGGCGCCATCCATGATGGTTTCCAGCTCATTGTCGAAGTCAATGACGATGACATCGCTGAGATTTTTGGCGCGTTGGTGAATTTCCTCGCGCTGCTCGGTTTTCATGAACGGACCGGGCACCAGCACCAGCGGATAGACCAGGTTGCGATCGTGCTCGCGGGCCGCCAGCACCATCGACATGAGATCGGCACCATCGCCCCCACCTCCGGCGGTCACCAGGATATAATTTTCCGGTAGGGGCTGTTGCACCCGGAGATTTTCTGTCGACGGGATTTCACGCTGCAGGAAGCCGGTATAGCGGGACTTGTTGCGGATCCGCTTTGGTGTTTCCAAACCCTGTAGCGGATCCCAGAAGTCGTCGGGGCCATAGATCCAGATTTCGTCGTAGAGGCTGGCAATCTTCTCCATCACCTCTTTCTTGCGCCACTCTTCCTCGAGCAGTTCGGCCGAATCCATCACATCGCGCAGACCCAGGACCGTTGTGCATCCTTTCATCTGCAGGGCGACCAGGGTCTTTTCCACCTCGCCACGCAAGCCCATGGGCTCCTTGTCGACGATGAACACATCGGGATCAAAGAATTCAGCGGTTTCGAGGATCAGCGCCTCGCGGATCGCCAAGGTGTCGGCAATATCAATATGTTTATTGATCGACGTATATTCGCCGGAATAGAGCTTGATAACGCTGGGTATTTTGACGAAATCAACCCGCGCCTTGAAGTCAAAGGCGCCGGCAATCTGGGACCCTGATATAATCAACACTGTCAGGCCCTTGAAGCGGTCCACCAGAGCATGCGCGATGGCCCGGCAGCGGCGCAGATGCCCGAGGCCAAACGTATCGTGGCTGTACATCAGTATTCGGGCGTCGTTGAGGCGTTTCATTGTCCCTAATTGCGCTACCCTGTCCCCACCCGGAGAAACCTTAGTGCGCTCTGCGGCGAACTGCAACGGTTGAGTCGGCATGCTTTGCATCCATGTGTCGGCACCGCTGACAGACGGGATTAGGCTGGATTGGGTCGACCCAGAGACAAATAGTGGTATTCCAGCTCCGCCATGCGTTCGGGCGCATAGAGATTTCGAAGGTCGATCACCACAGGAGCATTCAATAGTGGTCTTTTTTCGGCCCACTCGATCGCCTTGATGACATCCCATTCGGTCAACACCACCACTGCGTCCGCGCCGGTGAGTGCGGTATCAATGTCGGTTGTGGTCTCGATGTGATCGATCACCGCCTCGGCGGCCTGCGTTGCTTCCGGGTCAAAGCCGATCACACTGGCACCCTGCTTGATCAACAACGGGGCGATGACGGTGCTGGCGGCAGAGCGGATATCGTCCGTATTGGCCTTGAAAGCCAGTCCCAAAACGGCAATGCGCTTATCGATCAACGGGTTGGCGCGTTCCTCGCCCCAACTGTCGGCGCAGAAATCGGCGATCTTCCGGCCCAGGCGACGGATGTGATTGGAGTTTGAATCGACAACGCTTTCGATGATGCGTGATGGTGAATCAGCTTCCTGAGCGAGGATGGTTAGTGCCAAAGTGTCCTTGGGAAAGCAGGAGCCACCATAACCCGGCCCTGGCTTCAAAAACGCCTTGCCGATGCGCTCATCCAGGCCAATGCCTAGCGACAGATCTTCTACATTGGCGCCGGTGGCATCGCACAGATTGGCCATCTCGTTAATGAACGCCACCTTGGCGGCCAAAAACGCATTGGCGGAATATTTGATCAGTTCCGATGTTTCCAGGGTGGTTTTGACCATCGGAACATTGTCCGCCTCGAACTGAGCGTAGATCTCATCCATCACCGCTTCTGCTTCCGCTGTATTGCTGCCGTAAACAATGCGGTCAGGTTGCATGAAATCGGAAACGGCGTTGCCTTCGCGCAAGAATTCGGGATTGGAGGCGACCCGGAAGGAGTGGCTGCCACCGTGTTTGCCGAGAATCCGTCCGACGCGTCGACAGGTTCCGACCGGCACGGTGGACTTAACAACCACCAGTTTGTCCCCGTTGGCCGACTTGGCGATCTGCTTGGCCGCCGTTTCGATCTGAGAAAGGTCAGAGCGGCCATCCGACGCCTGCGGCGTGCCAACGGCAATGAAAACCACGTCGACCGACTCTACTGCCTGTGCCAGGTCTGCGGTAAAGGACAACTGACCTTTTCCAATAGCTTCGGCGACCACATTATCCAGCCCCGGCTCGTAAATCGGAATGGTGCCACCACGCAGGGCTACGACTTTGGTATCATCATGATCGACGCAGATGATTTCATGGCCAATTTTGGCGAGGCAGGCGCCTGTCACGAGGCCAACGTAACCTGTTCCGATCATAGCAATTTTCATGATTTTCACCCAATTTTTTGGCTGGAGTGGCAGGCAGGAATCCCATCGACGATGAGGGATTAACCTTCGTTTAGGCATAAGATCAATCCATAGTTTGGATTTTATCTAAAAGTTTAGGAACGCCGCCTAGGGTGCTCGCATGCAATTTGGGGGTGGCGCGAGCTATGAAATCAACTCTGGAAGCAGATCAGCAAACTGAACGGTCAGTGCACCGTTCATTTGTCCAATCGATCTACTCCGAAGACAAAGCGTTGTTGGCGGGCGTTGCCACGACGACCCTGGCGGTTGGCCTGACGGCCTATATGTCTCAGGCAACCATTCTGTATGCCTGGACAATCGCCATGTTTTCGGTTGGCTATTGCCGCTATTTGCTGACGCGCGCCTTTCAGCGGGCGGAAAAGCAAAGCGACAGGGACTCCTTCGACTATCAGAAGTGGGAAAGCCGCTACACCAATATTGCCGCCCTGCATGCCCTGATTCTTGGTATTTGGTTCCCAATCAGCATCTACACGGGCGACGCCTATTCCCAATTCGTGTCGATCGCCTTGATCATGGCCAATCTGATCGGCGTGTGTGGCCGGAATTTCCCCCTGGCGCGCCTCGTCAACAGTCAGATCATGGCCGTCGGCGTACCGCTGATCGGCGGCTTCACTTATATGGGCGGGGCCTATGTGGCGCTCGCATTTATGTTGATCCCTTATGTTTTCGGTCTGCGCAAGCTGGCTGCGCGGCAGCGCGAAAACTTGTTCTCCAACGTTGTTAACCGCCGCAAGGCGGAACTGTTGGCAACCCAATTCAACAATGCGCTGGAAAACGTGCCTCAGGGCATTTGCATGTTCGACGCCAACGGTAATCTGGAAGTGGCCAACAAACATATTGCCACCTTCATCGGCAAGCCACTGGAAACCCTGCACGGCATCGCCGTCGATGACCTTGTACAGGTGTTGAACAAGGACTTTGGTCTGACCGACGAACATACGGTTGAGATCCGGCAATGGGTGGACAACCCGCTACACGGCTCGGTCGTTCTGTTCTTCGAGCTGGGTGCCCGCAAAAAATACAGCATCAAATTCCGTGCTTCCCGCATGGAGAATGGTGGTCTGGTGATGACCTTTGAAGACATCACCCGAGAAGTCGATGCGGCTTCAAAAATCGAACACATGGTTCGTTTCGACCGCCTGACCGGCCTGATGAACCGAAATCAGCTACCAGATCACATCGACAATCAGTTGAAAGAGCTGAAGGAAGATGAAACCTGCGCCGTATTGCTGGTCAATCTGGACCGCTTCAAACAGGTCAACGATGCCCTTGGGCACAGCAAGGGCGACATTCTGTTGCGCGGCGTCGCCGAACGTCTGGCCAGACTGTCTGAAAAACTCGGCGTTTGCGCGCGCTATGGCGGCGATGAATTTGCTATCGTCATCCGCGAGAAGGGCAGCCTGGACCTGGCCGCCAGTCTGGCAGACACGATCTGCGATTCCTTCACCAAACCGTTCCGTGTTGGCGGGCGCAAGGTCGTGCTGGAATGCAGCATCGGCATCGTGTTGAGCAGCCGGGAAAACAATAATTCTGAAAAACTGCTGCAAAATGCCGATCTGGCCCTGCTCAGCGCTAAGAAGAGCGGCCGTGGCGACTGGCGGGTCTTTAACTCGGAAATGAGTCGTGAAATGCAGCGCCGTCACAAGATGGAAAGCGATCTGCGCTTGGCGCTGGCAGGTGACCAGTTCGAGGCGCACTTCCAGCCGATCGTCAATATCAAGGAAGGCCGCGTCACCGTTTGTGAAGCACTGCTGCGCTGGAAGCACCCCACTAATGGTTATGTGTCGCCGGCCAGTTTTGTGCCGATTGCTGAGGAGCTCGGTCTGATTTGCGATATTGGATCGTGGATGCTGTTTGAAGCCTGCCAGGCCTGTGCCTCATGGCCAGGCGGCACGCGGGTGGCGGTCAACCTGTCGCCACTGCAGTTCAAACAGGGCGATCTGGCCCAGACAGTCAAGGACGCACTGAACACCAGCGGGCTGGAGCCAGAGCGTCTGGAGCTGGAAATCACCGAATCCTTGATGCTGGAAAATGTCGAGCAGACCATCGCGCTGCTGAATCAGTTCAAGCAGATGGGCGTGCGCATCTCGCTGGACGACTTCGGCACTGGCTATTCCAGCCTCAGCTACATGAACGACCTGCCGCTCGACAAAATCAAGATCGACCGTTCGTTCATTCTCGACCTCAACCAGGCCTCCAACAGCCTGACACTGGTTCAAGCGGTGACTGCGCTGGGTCAGAAACTCGGCCACACCGTTGTTATCGAAGGTGTTGAAACTGTTGAACAATTGCAGATGCTGCGCGAGCAGACACCGATCGATGAAGTGCAGGGCTACTTGTTCAGTAAACCGGTCAATGGCGAGGAAATCCGCCCGCTTCTGGACAAGCGTCAACTGGCTCACAAGTCGATGTTGAATAAGCTGCACAAGGCCAAAAGCCTCGCCGCTTAAGAATTATTTATGACGCTTAAGATTTTTCCATCGCGATTTTCTTAATTTAATTAACCATTTCCCCACAACTGCTAAGAAACCGCTTTACAAAGGTTAATATCTCGTTAACCTAAATGGAAGCGGTAAATAGTAGTTCACGGGGCAACATGGGCAGCTTACCAAAACTGAAAGCGGTGGAACCGCAGGGCGCGGATTCCAGAAAACTTACTCTGCAGGAGCGCATCGAGTCGCTCTGGCACAGGATCGAATATCGCCGCATGGTCGATTTCGAAGATCGCGAAGCGGTCTACCACCTGCGCCGCAAGGCTTACGCCAAGAACAACAATGACATTGAAGAATGGGCCGCCGAGGCGATCGACGACCCCCATGAGGACAATTCCGATACGGTTGGCGTCTTTATAGATGGTCGCCTGGTCGGATCGGTCAAAATCACGGTGGCCACCCAGTCCTATCCGAACTGTCAGAGCCGGTCTTACTCACCCAGCGCCGTTGACAAGCTGCTGGAGGCTGATGGTGTTGTGATTGATCCAGGCCGCTTGGTGGCCGATGTGGAAGCCACCAAGGACTTTCCCGAACTGCCGTATCTGTTGCTGCGTGTCGTGGTCACGGCTTGCCAGTATTTTGAGGCGGATTACTGTTTGACTCTGGTGGCGAAGCGTCACGCACCCTTCTACAGCCGGATTTTCAATTCGGTGCCGATCGATGGGCCGGTCTGGTGCAAGCCTCTGCAGGCTGAATTGATGCCGATGGCCGCCAATATCAGCCAGGATCTGCCGCCGGTATTGGAGCGTTTCCCGTTCTGGCGTGCCAGCTATCTGGAAATGCGCCAGATGTTCGGTCCACTGGAAGAGTGGAAATGCATCACCCAGCGGCGTCTGATCGCAGCGTAACAAGAATAAGTGGGCAGGGTTGCCACGACACACATATCCAACGCGATAATGTGACTTAATTGGCGGCGCGAGCCGCCAATTTTGATTCTGAGCTTAGTTTCAAATGCACCGCCTATTGGCGGCTGACCGCGAGATTGATGCCCAATCCGACCAGCAGCGAACCGCCCAGGCGTTGCGCCCAGCGATTGGCCGATTGGGACCGGTTGAGCAGACCCATCATCTGGGTCGACAACAGCACGCAGACAATGTCGGCGCTGGAAAACATGATGTTGACGATGGTGCCCAGGATCAGCAATTGCGCCCAGACCGGAAATGCTGCCGACGGATCGGTGAATTGCGGCAGAAATGCCAGGAAGAACAGGGCCGTCTTGGGATTGAAGATTTCCACCATGGCGCTGGCCACAAAGGCCTTTGAGGCGGATTTCGACGCAGGTTCGGCAGTCGTCACCCCTGTCTCATCTGCCTCAATACCTTTGGAGCGGAACAATCCGATGCCCAGCCATACAAGATAGGCGGCGCCCACCAGCTTCAGCGCCAGGTAAATCGACGGCACCGCCTGAAACAGAATGGCCAGGCCCAAAGCGGCGGCAATCACATGGACGTAGCCGCCGACATGAATGCCCAGAGCCGCCATCCAACCGGCGCGCTTGCCACCGCCGATGGTCTGGGCCGTGGCATAAAGCATGGCTGGCCCCGGCATATAGGCAAAGACGGCACTTGCCAGAAAAAATGAAATCAAAAGATCGGTACTAGGCATATCAGGTCAATGAGCTAGAGGGGTCCGTTTGGGTTCGGCCGGCATCACAGGCGATAGAACCGCCGCGCGGTCTTGGAGTAAATCGCAGCGTCCGCATCCGGACCGGCCTGCGCGGTCATCGATTTTGCCAGGCCCAACCAATCACCATATTCCATTGAAAGGCGGCTGACCGGCCAGTCCGATCCCCACATCACCCGATCGGCGCCGAAACAGGCGATGACATGATCCACATAGGGCTGCATCGCGTCGGCATGAGCCCGGTCGCCGGCCTCGGTCACCAGGCCGGACAATTTGATGACGGCAGCGGTCTGGCCCGCCAGTTTCTCGATATCCTTGGCCCAGGCGTCAATCTCGCCGGCGACAATCTGTGGCTTGAAGCAATGGTCGATCACGGTGCGCATCTTGGGGTAGCGCTGAAAGATCTCCAGAAACGGCACCGCGTGTTTGGCAAAGCCCAGCGCGTCAAAACACAGATCCATTTCGATGATCGCATCAAAGGCCCATTGGATATCCTCCCGGTAAAGCCAATTGTCGTCCTCAATGTCCTGCACCATGGGGCGGATGGATTTCAGCTTGGCGTGCTGCGCCAGACGTTCCAGCTGTTGGCGGTCGTTGCGGTTCTCGAAATCGATCCAGCCGACCACCCCGCCGATCAGCGGCGTGCTGTCGGCAATGCCCAGCATGTATTCCGTCTCGAACACGCTCGGGGCGGCCTGAACCAGCACTGTCTGGTCAATCCCATTGGCCTGCGCCACGGCAACCAGATCGCTGAGGTCATATTTGCGATCCAGGATCTCATTGCCCTCCGGGATCCAACCGTAATCACCGCGGGCCGGGTTCCAAAGATGATGATGGGAATCAATCAAGACATGTGCTCCCTGGTCGGACACTGAAATAACGCCGCATCCTGACACAGTTCTTGCGACTTTTCACTGGGGGGCGTCCCTCAATTTGGCCGTCATTGCCAATCCGGCCGGACTGAGTCACGCTTGATGCAGACGCTCTGAAAAGGAGAAAGCCGATGACCGACGCCGATAAGCTCGAGCTTGAGATCATGGAGAAGGCGCAACAACTGGCCGCCTTGCGCAAACAGGAGGCGGCACAATCGCCGACACCGGTCGCCGACTATGTCTTTGACACGCTTGAGGGCCAGGTCACATTGCGCGACCTGTTTGCCGGCCGGGAGCGCTTGCTGATGATCCATAATATGGGTCAGGGCTGCCGCTACTGCACCCTGTGGGCCGACGGTATCAATGGCATTATCGATCATCTGGAGGACGCCCTCTGCGTCGTCCTCATCTCCAAGGACCCGCCGGAGACCCAGCGGCGCATGGCGATGAACCGCGGCTGGAAGTTCCGCACCGTCTCGCATGGTGGCGGTGCCTATATGGATGAGCAATGTGCCATGGGGGAGTATGCCAACTATCCAGGCGCGGCGACTTATGAAATGCGTGACGGCAAGATTTACAAGACCGGCAAGACCTCATTCGGCCCCGGCGATCTGTATTCACCCATGTGGCATTTTCTGGCGCTGGCCGGCATTGCCCACAGCGATTGGACGCCACAATTTCGCTATTGGCGTTTGCCGGAAAAGCTCGACGATGGCGGCGAGAATCTGCGCGACTAGAGCCGCCTATTCGCCCTCACCGAATTTGTCGGCGATCAGAGCTTGCAATGAATCCAGGGCTTCGTCGGCCTGAGGACCAATGGCTGAAATTTCCACGTCACAGCCCTTCGACGCGGCCAGCATCATCAACCCCATGATCGATGTGCCGCCGACGGTTTCGCCGCCTTTTGAGACGGTGATCTCAGCATCAAAGGTCTCGGCCAGTTTGACAAACTTGGCCGATGCCCGGGCGTGCAGGCCGCGTTTGTTACAGATATTGGCAGAACGTATTTGAGGCCCCGGCGAGTCGCTCATTTGCTCGACAACACCTTGCTGGCGATATTGATGTAGCGCTTGCCGGATTCAACCGCCTTGTCCAGGGCCGAGTCCATGTCATCGCTGCTGCGCACCCCGGCCAGCTTGATCAACATGGGCAGGTTCACACCGGCAACAACTTCGATCATCCCGGGTTCCATGATCGAAATGGAAAGATTGGACGGCGTCCCGCCGAACATGTCGGTCAAGATAATTGTGCCGGAACCGGAATTCACCCGTCCCACGGCATCCAGAATGTCCTGACGCCGCTGCTCCATATCGTCATCGGGACCAATGGAAATCGTGTCCACCTGTTCCTGAGGACCAACGACGTGTTCCAAAGCAAGGTGGAATTCTTTGGCCAGTGAGCCATGTGTGACGAGCACAAGTCCTATCATCTAATGCCTGTTGAGCCTGATCAAATAGCTGTCTGTCTCCATATTTACAGGCAAATTCACACTTGCAAGCAAAATATTGCCATCTTTCGGGATTCATCGCCGCAGAGCGGGGTTAGCGCTGCAGATTTGCCGTCAAACGGGCTTCCACCAGCTCCACCGCATGCATCAGGGCGTTTTTCGGCACGGCCATGAGCGGCACTTCTTCGCCGCCGGGCGCCCGCCAGATCTGCGTGGTGTCGGGCATGCGCTGCAAATCCCCGTCTGCCACCAGCTCCACCGCCAGATCGATCACCGCCCGTGATTGCCAGGCCACCGACTGGATCCCAAGAAAACGGCGCTCTGCGGCACCGGCGATCGTTGCCGGCGCACTGGCAACCAGCCGGTCCCCAACAGGATGGGTGAAGAAACGGTCATCAGCCACCCAGCGCGAATAGTGGTTCTGCGCCGCCCAGCGTTCGATCAGCAGGTGGCCGAGACGCGATTTACCGCTGCCGGACGGTCCGAGCAGCAAGATGCCGCGATCGTCCAGAACAATGACGGAGCCATGCTGGCTTTTCGGCGGCTGTCCGTTCATGTCAGCTGTTTGCCGTGGCGAGCGGCAGGGTGACGACAAATTCAGCGCCGGTTTCGCCGTCATCGGTGCGATTACGGGCGACAATCGTGCCCTCATGGGCTTCGACAATCTGCCGGGTGATCGACAGGCCAAGACCCGAATTCTGTCCAAACGCCTCGCCAAGCGGACGGTCGGTATAGAAGCGCTCAAATATGCGTTCCGTATTGTCGGGGGGGATGCCGGGGCCATTGTCGGTCACAGTGATGATCGCTTCGCTCTTGGTGCGGGTCAGCAGAATGTCGATCTGGCCGCCCTCCTGCGGCACGAAGCTGCGGGCGTTTTCGACCAGATTGGCAATCACCTGGCTCAACCGTCCCTGATGACCGGTGACGCTCCAGACCGGCACGTTGCGGTTTTTCGAACGCCCGCCAGCAGTGTTTGATGCGCCCTTCCTTCCGGCAGCCTTTTCCTCAGTGATGGTCAGGGTCAGCTTCGGCAGGTCCAGTTTCGAACTGGAACTGATGTTGTCATGGGTTTCCTTGTAGCCCTTCAACAGGCTTTCGAGATCAACAAGTTCGGCGTCATCGCGGGCCAATTCGGCATCCAGTCGCGACGCGTCGGAAATATCCGAAATCAGGCGGTCGAGACGCCGTACATCGTGATTAATGATCTCCAGCAGCTTTTCGTGCTGTTCCTTGTTCTTGACCAGCGGCAGGGTCTCCACCGCGCTGCGCAGGGAGGTCAGCGGGTTCTTCAGCTCATGACTGACATCGGCAGCAAACCGTTCGATGGCATCAATGCGGGCATACAGACTTTCCGTCATGTCCCGCAAACTGCTGGACAGGTGACCGATCTCGTCCCGCCGGTCGGAGAAGTCGGGGATCTGTTCGCGGTCCTTGACCCCCAGCCGCACCCGTTCGGCGGCATCCGACAGACGCCGCAACGGGCTGGCAATGGTCGAGGCCAGCAGGATCGACAACAGGGCGCTGACCGCCGCCGCCACCCCGAAGGTGCGGACAATCGCATAGCGCTCCTTGGCGATGATCTTGTCGATGTCACCGGCTTCGGTCGACAGCAACAGCACACCCAACACCGCCCGGAAGCGTTGCACCGGAACCGCTACCGAAACAACCGTGTCGCCGCCGGTGGTGCGGCGGGTCTTGCTGCCGGGGCTGCCGGTCAGCGCCGTCACCACTTCACTATAGGCAGTGCCGTTCCCGTCGGGCGTTTCCACATAAAGCGGCAGGTCGCGCTGCCAGAACCAGTCGCGGAACTGCAGCCAGTATTTTTCCAGAAAGTCACGCTGCTTCTCCTGCACTGGCGGCAAATCAAAGCGCAGGATCTGACCGCTGGAATAAAGTCGGTCGGAATCGAGAATGATGATGCCGTCGCGGTCATAGATGCGCGCCCTTGTGCGGGTTGGCGAAATCAGCCGGCGCAGAATAGGGGCGACATCTTCCGGGTTGATGGGAAAGTCGAGATTGTCGAGCTCGTTTTCCATCGGGTAAGTTGATTCCCCCGCCTGCAGTTCCAGCAGGCGTTCCGGGTCGATGGTGATTGAATCCGTATCGACACTGGCCCGCGCCGAGATGGCGGCGGCGATGATTTCACCCTGGGTCAGCAGGCTTTCTTCGCGCGCCTCGATCAAACTGTCGCGAAACTGGTTGAGCAGCAGGATGCCCGAGACCAGCACGAACAGGGCGGCCATGTTGAGAAAGATGATGCGCTGGGTCAGGCTGGTGAAAATGTAGCGGGCGAAAAACTCGCGGATCGGCGCGCTCAATAGGCCCAGCAGACTGCGCTTGATGGTCGTTTGGGCAGAGGTGCTGCCGCTGGCCTGGTCGCCCTCCGTGACGGCATCTTGATCGCCGCGCGACGCGCTTCGCTCGGCTGACCGCGCCCACGAGGACTTGTCGTCCTCGGGTTCGGAGCCAATTGAAACGGGGGCGTCTGTCAAACCGTCAGCCTTCCTTAAATCGATATCCCACGCCGTACAGTGTTTCGATCATATCAAAATCGTCGTCGACCTGCTTGAATTTCTTTCGCAGGCGCTTGATGTGGCTGTCGATGGTGCGGTCGTCGACATAGACCTGGTCATCATAGGCGGCATCCATCAGGGAATCGCGGGACTTCACGACGCCGGGGCGCTGGGCCAGGGCAAACAAAATCAAGAACTCGGTAACGGTCAGCGTGACCGACTTGCCCTTCCACTGGCTGATATGGCGTTCCTGATCCATGGTCAGGTGGCCGCGCTCCAACATGTTGGACCCGGCAGCTTCCTCACGCACCGCGCCTTCGACACGGGCCGCCGAACGCCGCAGCACGGCTTTGACGCGCTCGACCAGCAGACGCTGGGAGAACGGCTTGGTGATGAAATCATCGGCGCCCATTTTCAGGCCAAACAATTCGTCGATCTCGTCGTCTTTCGAGGTCAGGAAGATGACCGGCAGATCGGACTTCTGACGCAGGCGGCGCAGCAGCTCCATGCCGTCCATGCGGGGCATCTTGATGTCGAATACGGCGAGATCCGGCCGTTTGGCAGTCAAACCATCCAGTGCCGATGCGCCATCGGTATAGGTCTCAACCCGATAGCCTTCGGATTCAAGCGCAATGGAAACGGATGTCAGAATGTTTCTGTCATCGTCAACGAGGGCGATGGTCGCCATGAAGTCTCTCCAATATTCTTTCTGGTGGCAAAACCGCGCCTTCCCACCTGGCCCTTTTGGACCCGTTTATGTTGATTAGAGGCAAAACAAGCGTGTGCCAAGAACCGTCTCTTTTTTGAGCACAGGAGCAATTTGCCAAAATTGCGCACAAATTATGACCACACGTCAAACAGCCCGACTTCGCTGCTCAAAAATCCTAAACGATTGAATTTTCTCGCTGTTAATCCTGCCCAAAAAAACTTTCAAATTTAATCGATTTACCGGTCGAATCATCCACGAATCGGGGTTTTACAATCTTGTCATAAAGGATTCGTCTGCCTAGGGTCCGCTGCAAATCCGGTCGCAGAAGACAAATACAGTTCTTGGTTTCCACCCTTGGGGCACCGTCGTATTCCGTCGCTCCGGCAACCTCTGACTCATTTGTCCATCAAAAAAAGGCACTGAGTCATGACGCATATCTTCCCAGCCACCGTTAATCTGGACCAGACGGCATCCGTCCGCTGGAACGATGACGAGCGGACATTGTTTGACCTAGCGTTGGAGAATGGCGAGGGCATCGAGACCGCCCAGGGCAATCTCGCCGTCGAAACCGGCAAGCATACCGGCCGCTCCGCAACCGACAAATATATCGTGCGGGATTCGGAAACCGAGTCGACCGTCTGGTGGGACAACAACCAGGCCATGTCGGAAGAGCATTTCGACGTCCTGTTTGCCGATTTCATGGCCCACGCCGAAGGCAAAAGCCTGTATGGCCAGCAGCTGTTCGGTGGTGCTGATCCAGCCTACCGCGTCGGTGCCCGCATCTTTCTTGAATTTGCCTGGCACGCCCTGTTCATCCGTCATCTGCTGCGCCGCCCAAGTGCCGACGAACTGGCCGGGTTCAAGACCGATCTGACCATCGTCAACCTGCCGAGCTTTCGCGCTGACCCGGAGCGCCACGGCTGCCGCTCCGAGACCGTCATCGCGGTCAATCTGAAACGCGGCATCGTATTGATCGGCGGCACCGAATATGCCGGTGAAACCAAGAAATCCGTGTTTGGTGCGCTGAATTACTTCCTGCCGGCCAAGGGCGTCATGCCGATGCACTGCTCCGCCAATGTTGGCGACGACGATCTCAGCGCCCTGTTCTTCGGCCTGTCCGGCACCGGCAAGACCACACTGTCTTCCGACGCTTCGCGCACCCTGGTTGGGGATGACGAGCACGGCTGGTCCGACAATGGCATCTTCAATTTCGAAGGTGGTTGCTACGCCAAGACCATTCGCCTGAGCGAGGAAGCCGAGCCGGAAATCTATTCGACCACACAAAGATGGGGGTCGATCCTGGAGAACGTGGTGATCGACCCGGAAACCAAGGAACCGGATTTCGACGACGGTTCTTTGACCGAGAACGCCCGTGTGGCCTATCCGATGCACTATATTCCAAACGCCTCGGAAAGCGCTCGCGCACCGCATCCAACCACCATCATCATGCTGACCGCGGATGCGTCCGGTGTGTTGCCGCCAATCGCCCGCATGACGCCAGCTCAGGCCATGTACCACTTCCTGTCCGGCTACACGGCCAAGGTGGCCGGTACCGAAAAAGGCGTGGCCGGCACACAGGCAACGTTCTCGACCTGCTTTGGTGCGCCGTTCATGCCACGCCATCCAAGCGTCTACGGCAATCTGCTGCGCGACAAGATCGCTGAGCACAATGCCACTTGCTGGCTGGTCAATACCGGCTGGACCGGCGGCCCTTATGGCGTTGGATCCCGCATGCCGATCGCCGCGACCCGGGCCTTGCTGAAAGGGGCTCTGGACGGCACGTTGAACGACGCCGAGATGCGCATTGATGAAAACTTTGGTCTGGAAGTGCCGGTTTCGGTGCAGGGCGTTGACGATCTGTTGCTGCGCCCACGCGATTCCTGGGACGACAAGGCAGCTTATGACGTGGCGGCCCGCGACCTTGTTGCCAAGTTCATTGCCAATTTCGAGAAGTTCGAGCTTCACGTCGATGACAATGTGCGGGGCGCTGCGCCAAAGGCTGCTTAGTCGCCGCTTGCGTTGGGCTTTGACCTCCGCTTAACCTGTTGCTCCGCCGACTCTGGGGTCGGCGGTCACACATGTCAGCAGCAGGCCCCCGATGACCGATAAACCCAGCTTCATCACCGAACCGCTCCAGTTTGAACCGCGGGAAGCCGAGGCGATACGCGCCCGGGCCGAGCGCTTTTTGCTCGATATGAAATCTCGCCGAACCGTGCGCGATTATTCGTCGAAGCCGGTGCCCCGTGAGATCATTGAAACCTGCATCGCGGCTGCCGGCGGTGCCCCGTCCGGTGCCAACCAACAGCCGTGGCATTTCGTGGCGATCAGCGATCCCGAGACCAAGCGCCGCATTCGCCTGGCGGCGGAGGAAGAGGAACGCGCCTTTTATGCCGGGCGCGCCGGCGAAGAATGGCTCGACGCCCTGGCCCATCTTGGCACCGACGACCACAAGCCTTTTCTGGAAGAAGCGCCTTGGTTGATCGCCATTTTTGCCAAGCGCTGGGGGGAAGACGAAGCAGGCAACCGCATCAAGCACTATTACGTGCCTGAATCGGTCGGCATCGCCAGCGGGTTTCTGATTTCCGCCATCCACATGGCTGGTCTGGCCAGCCTGACCCACACGCCGGCGCCGATGAAATTTCTGAATCAGATCTGTCAGCGGCCAGAATCAGAAAAGCCGGTTATTCTGCTGGTGGTCGGTTATCCTGCGGAAGATGCAGAAGTACCCAAGATAGATAAATATCCAGTCGAAAATATCAGTACTTGGATTTAGCTTCTTCAATATTGTTCTCTTTTTGTTCTTTATTCAGCGACACCTCGCCGCTAGTCTGACAAAACCAGCCGCACAATTTTGGCGGGCCCGAGGGCTCATTGAGGGTGCGGTGGCGTCATGGTTTCACGCTGTACAACAATTGCCTTTCAGGGCATCCGGGCGGTGCCGGTCGACGTTCAGGTGATGGTCGGCCCCGGCAAGATGATGATGCAGATTGTCGGCCTCGCCGATAAAGCCGTGGCGGAAAGCCGCGAACGGGTGCAGGCGGCGCTGCACGCTTCGGGGCTGGCGATGCCCAACAAGCGGGTCACCGTCAATCTCGCTCCTGCCGATCTGCCGAAAGAGGGCAGCCATTATGACCTGCCAATCGCGCTGGCGCTGATGTGTGCCCTGGGTGCCATGCCGGGGGATGCGTTGGACAATTTTGTGGTGATGGGTGAGCTCGGGCTGGATGGCACGATTGCCATGGTCGCCGGGGCGCTGCCCGCCGCGATTGAGGCCAACAGTCTGGGCAAGGGGCTGATCTGCCCGCGCGATTGCGGGCCTGAGGCGGCCTGGGCAGACGAGAAAATGACCGTGCTGGCGCCGCGCAGCCTGATCGCCATGGCCAACCATTTCAAGGGCAATCAGGTGCTGTCCAGGCCGGTAGCGCGGTTGCAGGAAGCGCCGCAATGCGGGCCGGACATGGCCGATATCAAAGGTCAGGAAAGCGCCAAGCGGGCGATCGAGGTGGCGGCGGCCGGTGGGCACAATCTGATTTTCGTCGGTCCGCCGGGCTCCGGCAAAAGCATGCTGGCGTCGCGACTGCCGGGCATCCTGCCGCCGCTGGAGCCGAAGGAATTGCTCGAAGTTTCAATGATTTCCTCAATTGCCGGCACAATTTCGGAAGGTAAATTGTCGTCGCAGCGGCCGTTCAGAACGCCGCATCATTCCGCCTCCATGGCGGCGATGGTCGGTGGCGGGTTGCGGGCCCGCCCCGGGGAAGTCTCGCTGGCCCATAACGGCGTGTTGTTTCTGGACGAGTTCCCCGAATTCACCCCGCAGGTTCTCGACAGTCTGCGGCAGCCCATCGAGTCCGGTGAAACGGTGATCGCCCGCGCCAATCACCGGGTTTCCTATCCATCGCGCTTTCAGTTGATCGCTGCCATGAATCCCTGTCGCTGCGGCATGGCCGGTGAGCCCGGCCATGTGTGTCGCCGGGGCCAGCGCTGTGCCCAGGACTACCAGGCCCGGATTTCCGGCCCGTTGATAGACCGTCTCGATCTGCGGGTGGAAGTGCCCGCCGTCTCGGCCAGTGACCTGATGGTGCCGGCAGCGGCGGAATCAAGCGCTTTGGTGGCGGAACGGGTACGGCGGGCCCGTAAGATTCAGGCGGAGCGTTACGGGGCCATGGGGCTCGACAATCTGACCAATGCCCAGGTGGGGCACGCCGCGATTGAGGAAGTGGCGCGTCCCGATCCGTCGGCCCGCAGCCTGCTTCAGGAGGCGGCCGAAAAGCTGCATATTTCGGCGCGGGGCTTTCATCGTATTTTGAAAGTCGCGCGTACCCTGGCCGATCTGACAGGCGCCCAGACAGTGGGCAAGATCCATATCGCCGAGGCGATCGCTTACAGGACCAGCGAATCGGCAGCAATACAGGGCTAGAGGAGCCGAATTTACGGCCGTTTGAGGTGAAAAACAGTAAGCAGTTGGCAATAATTGATGGGCTATTTTGCCCACCATGGCCTTGCTCAAAAATCTACAGGAAGTCTATTCCAAGCCGGACGGTTCCGATGCCAGTGATCTGACCTTTGAAGATCTGGAGCAGCTGGTGGAAGGGGATGACTCGCGCCAACCCGTACAAACGGGTGGCGATAGAGGCGATGCCGCCGTCGCCGCCGTCGCCGCCGCGCCGGCATCGCAGCCGCGGCAGAGGCACCGCAAACGCGCCCGGTCGCGGTCCAAACATTCGCTGATGGCCCGCTTGAAGGGTGCCCTTGTCCGTCCCTTCTGGGGCAGTGCCGCCGATGAAATCGCCAATCTGCGCAAGCGTAATGAGCGCCTGGCGGATCGTTTGGAATCGCTGGAAGACAGATCTTGGGAAGTGCGCGAAAGCGAGGAAATTCACCGCAGCATCTCAGCCATTCTCGGCGATCTCGTGCTGCACCGCAGCGGCGGCGAGGGCGGTGGCTATGTGCTGTTCAGCAACGCCATTTGCGACCGCTATTTCGATGATCAGGTGCCACCGCCGGAACCCGAATCCAGCGCCAGCAAGATTGCCGCTTTTCCCGACAACGACATTACCGCCGCCGCAGACATCACCCATTCCCGCGACATCGAAGTGGAAACGCTGCTGGGACGTCGCTGGTTCCGTTGGACCGATTTCCCGGTGCGTGATCCGCAAACCGGTCAGGTGGCCATTCGTTCCGTCGCCAGGGACATCACCCAGCAGAAGACCAGCGAGCAGGAAATCCTCGCTGCCCTTTCGCGGGCCGAACAGGCAAACGCTGCCAAGTCGCGCTTCCTCGCCATGGTCAGCCACGAAATCCGCACCCCGTTGAACGGCATTATCGGCATGGCCGGTCTGATGCGCGACAGCCAGCTGGCGCCGGACCAGAAGAGCTATGTCGACGCGATCTCCAGTTCCGGCGACACGCTGCTCAACCTGATTGAAGACCTGCTGGACACAGCCCGCATCGAAAGCGGTCAGATCGAGCTCGCGCCGCGCGCCTGTGATCTGCGCCCGCTGGTAGAGGGCGTCGCCGAGTTGTTGGCGCCGGTTGCTCAGGAAAAAGGCCTGGAGCTTGCCAGCTTCGTTGATCCGACCATCCCGCCAAGCCTGCTGGCTGATTCAGGGCGGTTGCGCCAGGTGCTGCTCAATCTCGCCGGCAATGCCGTCAAATTCACCAAGACCGGCGGTGTCGGCATCGAAGTCACACACCAAGCTGACATCAACGATGACGACGGCGACAGCGGCGGAGCAGTTCTAACATTCGCGGTGCGCGACAGCGGACCCGGTCTTGCCGAGGCGGACCAGCAACGCATTTTTGAAGAATTCGTCCAGACCGACGAAGGCGCCACCCGCGAACATGGTGGTGCCGGCCTTGGACTGGCGATCAGCAAGAACCTGGTGGAGCTGATGGGCGGCCGCATCGGCGTTACCAGCCGGTTGGGGCGCGGCACCACTTTCGAATTCACGGTGCGGCTCGACCAGCCGGATGAGGATGTGGCCGACGCCCGTCCGCCTGTTCAGTTGGATCAGAAGGTTGCCGTCATTTTGAACCGCAACCCGGCGCGTCAGGCGCTGGTCCTCTCGCTGCGGGCGCTTGGTGCCCGGGTCAGCACTTTCGATTCCGCCCAGGCCTTCCAGATCAACGATCAGCTCGATCCGGTATTCGATGCCGTCATCGCCCCGTTTGTTGACTGGAACATCAAGGACATGCTGCCGTTCCGCGATGCTCTTGTGAAAGGCGGCCGCCTGATCAATATCTCCGACGTCACCGTCACCGCGGCCAATCCGACCAACAGCAAGCTGGAAATCAACGCCTGGCTGACCCGTCCGGTGCGCCAACAGACCCTGGTTCGGGTGCTGTCCAATCAGATGAAACTGCATCCCTCCTGGCAGCGCGATGATGATGAAACTCCTGACGGCATCCCGGCCCTGGACATCCTGCTGGCGGAGGACAATCCGATCAACGCTCTGCTGGCGCAGTCATTGCTGAGCAAGATGGGTCATCAGGTCACCCATGTGGAAAACGGCCAGCTGGCCTTGGAACAGCTGCACCAGAAGCAATTCGATCTGCTGTTGCTGGACCTGCACATGCCGGTCATGGATGGACTGACCACACTGGAAAAGATGCGCACAGAACTCGACGACGCCAACCGCACACCCGTGGTTGTACTCAGCGCCGACGGACAGGAAGACGTGCGCGAGGCGGCGCTCAATCTCGGCGCGGTGGACTTTCTCATCAAGCCGATCGATCCGCAGAACCTCTCAGAGACCCTGCAATCCCACGCCAAGTCCGCGACCGCCTGACGCGGTTTTTCCGGACGATTGAATTCCCGGCAGCCGCAAAGCATAATGCCGCCGCTGTCTCACAACTGTCACCCAATGGTGGTTTTAGGGTGAGGCAAACGGGTGGTGAAAATCGATGACGTCAGAACTCTTTTCAAAATTCGAGCGCCGCGGATCCAAGCTGGACCCGAACGCGCCGATCCTCGGCGCCATTGGCAGTTTGCAAACCCGCCTGGCCCGCAGCAAAGCTGAAATTCGCGCCGCACAACACCTGCGATACGAGGTGTTCTTCAACGAGATGGGCGCCCGTGCCAAGACCGCAAATAAGCTGTTGAAGCGCGACAAGGATTTCTACGACAGATTTTGCGACCACCTTCTGGTCATCGATACCAAGAACGGCGACGAGCGCATTGTCGGCACCTATCGCATGATGCGTCAGTCGCAGGCCGAGCAGGCGGGGGGGTTCTATTCCCAGTCGGAATACGACCTGGCACCGCTTTTGGGCCATCACGCGGAGGCGCGGCTGCTCGAACTGGGCCGCTCCTGCATTCTGCCGGAATACCGCAACAAGCGCACCATGGAACTGCTGTGGCACGGCACCTGGGCTCATGCGGTGGCCCACAAGATCGACATCATGTTTGGCTGCGCCTCATTTGACGGCACCGAGCCCGAGACCTTCCAACAGGCGCTTTCCTGGCTTGGTGAAAACGCCTCTCTCGACGCGGTCGAGAACTGTCAGCCGAAAACCGCGGACTGCATCAACCTGGCAGAAATTGCGCGCGACGAGACCGCCCCAACCGATCTGCGCAAGGCGATGGGGCAAATGCCGCCCCTGATCAAAGGCTACCTGCGGCTGGGGGCCAAAATCGCCTCTCACGCGGTGGTTGATCGCCAGTTTGGCACCACCGACGTGTTGGTTGTGCTGAAGGTCGATCAGATCAATCCGCGCTATCTGGCGCATTTCGGGGTCGATGCCTCCAGATTTGCCGCCTGATCGGGCGAACGACGACGAGAATCCGCAAAACATCCACAGATCGTCAGCGCTGAAACCGCCGTTTGACCGCTCTGCAATGGCGAGTCTCTTTGCCGGCTGCTAGGATCAGGCATTGAGCTTCAGTCCACGCGTTGTCCATGTCCAATCAGCCCACCCCAATGATGGCGCAGTATATCGAGATCAAGGCGACTTATCCCGATGCATTGCTGTTCTATCGCATGGGCGATTTTTACGAGCTGTTTTTCGGCGACGCGGAAACCGCCTCGCGGGCGCTCGGCATCGCCCTGACCAAGCGCGGCAAACATCTTGGCGAAGACATCCCCATGTGCGGCGTACCGGTGCACGCCTCCGACGACTATCTGCAGCGCCTCATCGCGCTGGGCTATCGGGTGGCCGTTTGCGAACAGGTTGAAGATCCCGCCGAAGCCAAAAAACGTGGCTCCAAGGCGGTGGTCAAACGCGACGTCACCCGCCTCGTCACACCGGGCACCATCACCGAAGACAATCTGCTGGAACCCGGCAACGCCAATGTGCTGGCCACCCTCGCCCGCGTCCGCGGCGGCGACGGCGGGGCTGGCGGTGACCAGTTTGCCCTCGCGGCAATCGATATCTCGACCGGCGCCTTTAACCTGGCTCAGTCGTCACAGGCGCATCTGTCGGCAGACATCGCCCGGCTGGCGCCCAAGGAACTGGTCGTGCCGGACCGGCTGTTTGACGAAGACGACTTCCGCATGCTGTTCGAAACGCTCAATTGCGTCGTCCAGCCCCAGCCTTCGACGATGTTCGATTCAACCCGCGCGGCGCAGAACATACAGCAGTTTTACGGCGTCTCGACGCTGGATGGTTTTGGCACGTTTTCCCGCGCGGAACTGGCGGCCATCAACGCGGCGATTGCCTATGTCGAAAAGACCCAGATCGGTGAGCGGCCGCCCCTGGCCAGGCCAACACGCAATGAATCGGCGCAGGTGCTCTATATCGATGCCGCCACACGGGCCAATCTGGAACTCACCCAGACCCTCTCAGGCGGCACCGATGGATCGCTGCTGAAAACCATTGACCGCACCGTGTCCGGCAGCGGCGCACGGCTGCTGGCCCAGCATCTCTCCAACCCGCTGACCCAGGTTGATGCCATCGTTGCCCGCCACGACGCGGTGGCGTTTCTGCTGCTGCAGGAAGATCTGCGCGAGCAACTGCGCACGGCGTTAAAATCCCTGCCGGACCTGCTCCGCGCCCTGTCGCGCCTGTCGCTGAACCGGGGCGGGCCACGGGATCTTGTCGCGATCCAGCGTGCTTTGGCCACTGCCGATAGTCTGCGGGTGCTCATCAAACAACTGGGCGTCGAATTGCCGGAAAACCTCCAGCTCGGCCTGTCCTGCCTGGAGCACTATCCGCAAGAACTGGCCACCTTCCTTGCCGAACTGCTCGACGACGAAGTGCCACTGCTGGCCCGGGACGGTAATTTTGTCCGCGCAGGCTTTGATGCGGATCTCGACGAACAGCGCCAGCTCAGCAACGAAAGCAAGCGCGTGATCGCCGGGCTGCAGGCCAGCTATTCAGACGAAACTCAAGTCAAGAACCTGAAAATCCGCCACAACAATGTGCTCGGCTATTTCATCGAGGTTACTGCGCTGAACGCAGCGGCGCTGGAGGCCGACAAAGAACGCTTCATCCATCGCCAAACCATGGCCAACGCGATGCGCTTCACGACGACCGAACTGGCCGAGCTGGAAAGCAAGATCGCCAATGCCGCCGGCAAGGCGCTGCAGCTGGAACTGGGCCATTTCGAAGCCGCCCGCGACCGCATCTTGCGCGAAACCCAAAGACTGCAGGCAATTGCCTGGGCGATTGCCGAAATGGATGTCGCAGCAGCGCTCGCCGAATTGGCCCAGGAACAGGGCTATGTGCGCCCGACGATGGACGATTCACTGGCCTTCCAGGTGATTGCCGGGCGCCATCCGGTGGTTGAACAGGCCCTGCGCAAACAGGGCGCCAATCCGTTTGTCGCCAATGACTGCGCCATTGGTGGCGATAAGAGCGGCAAGCTGTGGTTGCTGACCGGTCCCAATATGGGTGGTAAGTCGACCTTCCTGCGCCAGAACGCGCTGATGGTCATTCTGGCTCAGATGGGCTCCTTCGTGCCAGCAGGCAGCGCTCATATCGGCATTGTCGATCGGCTGTTTTCCCGCGTCGGCGCCGCCGATGATCTGGCCCGCGGCCGCTCCACCTTCATGGTCGAGATGGTGGAAACGGCGGCAATCCTCAATCAAGCCGGATCGCGTTCGCTGGTCATTCTCGATGAAATCGGCCGCGGCACGGCGACCTTCGATGGATTGTCGATTGCCTGGGCGACGCTGGAACATCTGCACGAAATCAATTGCTGCCGCACCCTGTTCGCCACCCATTATCACGAGCTGACGGCGCTCTCCCAACCACTGGACCGGCTGTCCAATGTGACCATGAGCGTCAAGGAATGGGACGGCAATGTGGTGTTCCTGCACGAGGTGGTCGAAGGCACGGCCGACCGGTCCTACGGGATTCAGGTGGCCCGGCTGGCCGGACTGCCGGACAAGGTGGTCCAGCGGGCCCGCGGCGTTCTCGATCAGCTGGAAAACCAGAACCGCGAGCGGCCGGCCAGCACCCTGATCGATGATCTGCCGTTGTTTTCAGCCGTGCAAACCCCGAGCCCGCAGGTGGACGCCACGGCGTCGAAACTGCAGGAAAAGCTCGATGCCATTTCACCCGATGAACTGACACCGCGCGAAGCGTTGGAATTGCTCTACGAGTTGAAGTCGGACCAGTAGCCCTTCAGTAGCCTTTTGAGGGCGCGGCCGTGGTGCCGTCCAGCGCCGCCAGCAGGTCGCCCAACACGCTTGATGCGCCGAAGCGGAAAGTCTTTGACGTCGCCCAGTCCGGTCCGAGGATCCGGTCGGCCAGATCCAGATAGGCCCCGCAATCTTCGGTGGTCTTGATGCCGCCCGCCGGTTTGAAGCCGACGGGTTTGCCGGAATCGGCGATCGCCTGAAGCATGATCTCGGCCGATTCAAGGGTGGCATTGACCGCGACCTTGCCGGTCGAGGTCTTGATGAAATCAGCCCCCGCGTCCATCGCCAGGTCACTGGCTTGGCGGATCAGCTTGGCGTCTTTCAACTCGCCGGTCTCCAGAATTGTCTTCAACAGCGCCTTGCCGGAAGTTGCATCGCGGATTGCCTTCACCATCGCCACAACCGCGTCGGTGTCTCCAGCCAGCAAGGCGCCATAGGGGATCACCAGATCGATCTCATCGGCGCCGTCCGCGACCGCCTGCAGCGTGTCGGCGGTCACCTGCGCCACACTGTCCGCGCCGCCGGGAAAGTTCACAACGGTGGCAATCGGTATGCCGGTGCCGACCAGCTGCTGCTTGGCATGGGCAATCAGCCGCGGCCAGATGCAGATCGCCGCCACCGGACCAAATTGGGTTTGCGCCCGGGCACACAATTCATCGATCGCCGCCTCATTGCTGTCGTCGTTCAGATCGGTCAGATCGACCAGACCCAGCGCCCGTTGGGCAATCGCCTTACGTTGTTCAGCCGACATCACAGGCCATCCTTCAATGCGGCGTTCAACAGCCGGGCGATCTTTTCACCGCCTTGCGGCGCCACGTCCTTGGTCTCAGTGTGGGATAGTTCCGCACCGGTCATGCCCGCCGCATAATTGGTGATGATCGAGAAGGCCGCCACTTCCATATCGAAGAAGCGGGCCAGAATAACCTCCGGCACAGTCGACATGCCCACAGCATCGGCGCCCATCTTGCGGGCCATCTTGATCTCCGCCGGGGTTTCGAAACTGGGGCCGGAAAACCACATATAGACACCGCGATGCAGATCGATGTTCAGCGCCTTGGCATGACGGCGGAACGTCTTGCGCAGGCGTTTGTCATAAGCCGTTGTCAGGCCGACAAAGCGCTTGTCGGTGGGTTCGCCGAACAGCGGGTTGGTGCCGGAAAAATTGATGTGGTCCTTGATCTGCATGATCGATCCCGGACCCATGTCGGGATTTGTCGAACCGGCGGAATTGGTCAGGATCAGGCGATTGACGCCGGCATCCTTCAGCGCGGCCAGGGGCGCGCGCATCGCCGCCGGATCGCCCTCTTCGTAATAATGCACCCGGCCGGAGAAAACGACCACCTTGTGCCCGGCCAACGTGCCGGCAATGACTTCGGCACTGTGGCCCGAGACCTTGCTGACCGGAAACCCATCAATGTCTGAAAACGCGGTGCGGCTTTCCACCTCCACCGCGTCGACGACACCACCCAACCCAGAGCCCAGCACCAGCGCCGTCTCCGGCTGAAATCCATTCAAGGCCGCTTTGAAATCCATCTTATTTGTCCAAATCAAAACTCGAGGGGAGCAGGTCCCCCAGTGTTACTGTTTCCACCACACCTTGCTGATTGCACAGGTGAACTGGCGTTGCCGGCGCGGCAAATTCGATCAACCGCTGACGGCACCCGCCACAGGGGGTGATGCGGTCCATTTTTTCCGCGACCACTAATATTTCGGTGATCCGGTTTTCTCCAGCCATGACCAGATGAGAAATCGCACTGGTCTCGGCGCACCAGCCTTCCGGGTAGGAGGCGTTTTCAATATTGCAGCCGGCAAAGATCGCGCCGCTGCCGGACAGCAGCGCCGCGCCGACGGGAAAGTTGGAATAAGGCGAATGGCTGTTGGCCATCGCCTCACGCGCTGCGGCGAACAAGGCGTCTTTCATCGACCTATCTTTCCTTGGTGTAGGGCACCCCACCTGCTTTCGGCGGGATCGCCTTGCCGATGAAGCCGGCCAGCAGGATCACGGTGAGCACATAGGGCAGCGCCTGCATCAACTGCACGGGCACCACGCCGACGATCGGCAGCGCCACACCCTGATAGCGAATTTCAATTGCCCCCAGGAAACCAAACAGCAGGCAGGCCCACATGGCAGCGACCGGGCGCCACTTGGCAAAGATCAAAGCCGCCAGCGCGATAAAGCCACGCCCCGCCGTCATGTCCTTCACATAACCGGCCGACACACCGATCGACAGATAGGCACCGGCAATGCCGCACAGGATGCCACAGCAGATCACCGCGCGGTAGCGTGCCCAGGTCACCGAAATGCCCGCCGTATCGACCGCTGCCGGGTTCTCACCCACCGCCCGCAGCCGCAGGCCAAACCGGGTGCGGAACAGCACCCACCAAGTGATTGGCACCATGGCGAAAGCAAAATAGGCGATCAGATTGTGACCGGAAACCAGGTCTTGATAGACCGGGCCGATCACCGGAATGCCCGACAGGGTTTCGGCCAGCGGCAGATCCAGCGGGTTGAAGCGCGCTTCCGACTGCAATTGCGGGGTACGTCCGCCCTGGTTGAACCAGGCCTGGCCAAGCAGCGCCGACAGCCCCGCCGCCATGAAATTGATGGCCACGCCGGAGACGATCTGATTGCCCTTATTGGTGATCGAGGCGAAGCCGTGGATCAGCGAAAAGGCGACCGCCACCATGATCCCGGCAAACAGGCCAATCCAGGCCGATCCGGTCACCGCGGCGGCGGCGGCAGCGGCGAAGGCGCCGCCCAGCATCTTGCCTTCCAGGCCGATGTCAAAAACCCCGGCGCGTTCCGAATAAAGCCCGGCCAGACAGGCCAGCAAGAGAGGCACTGCCGAACGCACTGTCAGGTCGAGAAGTTGGATCAGCGTATCCATCAGGCCATCTTCTCCTGTTGCGATGCAAAGATGCGCACCAGCGCCGGTCGGAACATGAACTCCATGGCACCGGCAAACAGGATCACCAGACCCTGGATCATCACGATCATGTCGCGGGTGATGTTCGGCATATCAAAGGCCAGTTCCGCCCCGCCCTGATACAGCGCGCCGAACAGGATTGCCGCCGGCACGATGCCGGCCGGGTGGGACCGTCCCATCAGCGCCACGGCGATGCCGACAAATCCGGCGCCCTCAACAAAATCCAGTTGCAGACGGGTCTGATCCCCCATCACCGGGTTCAGCGCCATCATGCCGGCCAGGCCGCCCGACAACATCATCGTGACGACGATGATCTTGACCTCGGGCATGCCGGCATAGACGGCAGCGCGCGGGCTGACGCCCTGGGTGCGCATTTCAAATCCAAACCGCGTGCGCCAAACAATCACCCAAACCACCGCAGCCATGATCAACGCCAGTAGAAAGGTGATGTTGAGCGGCGAAGCGCCCATGTCGATGCCGAATGGCGAGAACAGCCAGTCCAGCTTGGGGATCTGACCACCGGCCTCAAAGTCGCGGGTGCGCGGCCCCAGATTGGCCGATTTCTGCAACGGTCCGGCCAGCAGATAGACCATCAGCGCCGAGGCGATGAAGTTGAACATGATGGTGGTGATCACCACATGGCTGCCGCGCTTGGCCTGCAGAATCGCCGGTATGAAGGCCCAGGCGGCTCCAAACAGCGCCGCACCGATGATCGCCAGCGGGAAGGTCAGCCACCAGGGCAGGATCGTATCCATCGACAGGCAGATCAGGCCGACGCCGAGGCCGCCAATATAGGCCTGCCCTTCACCGCCGATGTTGAACAGTCCAGCATGAAAGGCGACGGCGACGGCCAGGCCGGTGAAAATGAAGGTTGTGGCAAAGAACAGGGTGAAGCCGATATTGTAGCCATTGCCGAACGCACCACGGACCATCAGATAGGCCGCCTCGACCGGGCTTTCGCCGACGAACAGCACCACCAGACCTGCGATCAGAAACGCCACCGCAACATTGATCAGCGGCATCAGGCCATAATCGACCCATTTAGGCAGTGCCTGATTCATTCACCATCCCAACGCGCAGACCGCCCGCCCCTTGTGGGTCTAATGCACCGCGGTCGCGTCACTATCGATCATCAGATCTTCGCTGTTAACAACCTTGGCATATTGACCGTCCAAAATGCCCAAGGTCAACGCATGGACGTCGTCTGCGCTCCATTTTTTGCCATTAATATCCGTTTGTCCAAGGCTGACCGTCGCGTCGCCCGCCAAATAGACCATGAAACCCAGATTGCCGGCCATGCGCACCGTGCTTTCGACACAGTCCTGCAGATGCACGCCGCAGACGACGAGCTCTGACGAACCGATCTCTTCCAGCACCTGCATCAGATCGGTGCCGACAAAGGCGTTGTTGGTGCGCTTTTCAACAATCGTCTCATGATCCAGCGGCGCCACTTCAGCCTTGAAGGCGTTGGTTGGTTTTTCCGGCGCGTAGGGAGACGACGGATCCATGCTGTCGTGGCGGATGTGCACGATCGGGTTGCCCTGGTCGCGCCAGCGCGCCAGCAAAGCCGCCGCCCGGCCAAGCGCCTCCGGCTGCCCCTGGCTGGCAAAGATCGGGTCATCCATGGCCTGCTGCATGTCGATCAAAACGAGGGTCGCGCTCATGTCTGCTTGGCCTCCAGTGCCAATTGTCCGGTTGAAACATCGCCTTGGAAAAACGGGTTGAAGGCGACTTCCCAAAGATGCCCGTCGGGATCGGAAAAATAGCCCGAATAGCCGCCCCAAAACACTTTTTGCGGCTTTTTGGTCGCCGCCGCACCGCAGGAGACGGCCTTGTCGAAGAACTGGTCAACCGCCGCTTCGCTTTCCAGATTGATCGCCAGCGAGACGCCGCGGAAACCCGACCCTGCCGGATCGACTTCCGCGTCTTCAGCCAGCGCCGCCCGGCCATAAAGACCGAGCACCACGCTGTGGCCTTGCAGAAAGGTCACCGAGTCCTGGCTGGCGGTCGTGTTGGACCAGCCGATCTTCTCATAAAAGGCGGTCGACGCGACGAGGTCTTCAACCCCCAGTGTCACGATGGAAATATTTGCCGTCATGGGCGCTCACCAATCATTTTCGTCAAACATGCGTTTCAGCGCGGCGCGGTAATTGGGCCAGTCATAGTCCATGCCGAATTCGGCTTTCGACCGGGCATTGCTGACCCGCTTGTTGTCACCATAAAAACTCCGGGCCATCGGGGAAAGCTCGGCGGTCTCGAAATCCAATTCCGGCGGCGGTTCGCTGCCCAGCAGATGATGAGCAAAGGTGACCACGTCCTGGGGCGGCGCCGGTTCATCATCGGTCACGTTGAAAATGCCAGCAGCCGATTTGGCCATCGCCAGCTCCGTGGCCTTGGCGATGTCGCGCACATGAATGCGGTTGAACACCTGGCCCTTCTTGATGAGACGCCGGGAGCGACCCTCGCTGGCGCTGCGCAGGGCATTGCGCCCGGGCCCATAGATGCCAGAAAGGCGGAAGATCGACAGGGGCAGGTCAGCCGTCTCAGCCGCCTGCATCCACTCGCTCTCGGCGCGCACCCGCTGGCGCGAGCGGGCCGAGGTGGGTTCAAGCGCCGCGGTCTCGTCCATCCACGCGCCATCGTGGTTGCCGTAGACCCCAACGGTCGACAGGTAACAGACCCATTGCAGCTTGGGCATCAAGTTGCGCAGATTGTCGTCACCAAAGGCCCTGAGCACCGGATCGACTCGGGCATCTGGATCATCGAGATTTTCTTCGCGTGGCGGCGCGATAGAAATCACCAGATGGGTGGTGTCGGCCATGGCAGCCGTCACGGTCTCGTTCAGTTCGACGCCATCAAACGGCAGCGGTGCGACGCCGGCCGCGCGCAATCCGTCAAACTTGTTCTCGGAACGCGTCGTGCCCGCAACGGTGAGCCCGTTGGCCGAGAGCCGCTCGCCAATCGCCTTGCCGGAGAAACCACAGCCAAAAATCAGCACCTTCATGGGTTTGCCTCTTGCAGTCTTTTCATCGCCCAGTCTGCCGCGTCGCGTATCACCGGATTGGCGTCCTCACAATGGGCGCGCACCGCTGATTTCAATCTTTCGGATCCGGAATTGCCAGCGGCGATCAAGCAGTTTCGGATAAACCGGTCGCGCCCGATGCGCTTGACCGGGGAACCGGAGAAATATTGCCGGAAATCGGCGTCGTTGAACGACAGCAGGCGATACAGATCGCGAATCCTTGGCGCCGATGGTGTCGCCAATTTCATCTCTTCGGCCTCCCGGGCAAACTTGTTCCAGGGGCAGACCGCCAGACAGTCGTCACATCCATAAATCCGATTTCCCATGGCCGGACGCAGGGCCTCGTCGATGGGCCCCTTGTGTTCAATCGTCAGATAGGAAATGCAGCGCCGCGCATCCAGTTGGTAGGGTGCCGGGAAGGCCTTGGTCGGGCAAATATCGAGACAGTTGCTGCAGGATCCGCAATGGTCGATCTCTGGCTCATCAAACGGCAGCTCCAAAGACGTGAAGATCGACCCGATGAACAGCCAGGAGCCTGATTTGCGGGACACCAGATTGGTGTGCTTGCCCTGCCAGCCCAGCCCGGCCCGCTGAGCCAACGGCTTCTCCATCACCGGCGCAGTGTCGACAAAGACTTTGACCTCGCAATCCGCGTCGTGCCGCGCCGCAAGCGCGCCTAGTTTGCTGGCCAGGGTCTTCAGCCGTCCTTTGATCACGTCGTGATAATCCCGGTGGCGGGCATAGACGGAGATCACGCCCTGTTCTTTTTCCTGCAGCAGCGGCAGCGGATCGGCCTCCGGGCCATAATTCATGGTTACCACAACCACCGACCGCACATCGGGCCACAGGGCTTTCGGACTGGACCGCCGCTCCCTTGTTTCCGGCATCCAGTCCATGGTGCCGTGATATCCGGCATCGATATAGGCGTTGAGGCCGCCGGCGGTTTTCGGGTCTGGGTCCGGCGACGCCACGGCGAGGGAATCAAAGCCCAGCAAGTGCGATTCGTGACGCAAGGCGTCGACGATTTTTTGAAGCTTGATCAAAAGTCCAGGTCTACGTAGTGGGAGACTGGCGGCATGCCGCGAATGCGGTCGGCGAGCAGCGGACGGAAGGACGGGCGGGATTTGACCCGCACATACCAATCCTTCAGCGGATCGGATTCACTCCAGTCGACCTCGCCCAGATAATCGAGCACGGAGAGCGTTGCCGCTGCGGTGAGATCCGCCTGGGTCAGGGAATCGCCGGCCAGCCAATTGCGGGTCGACGCCAGCCAACCGAGATATTTCAGGTGATAGCCGATATTGGCCCGCACCGCGCGCAGGGCCTGGCTGTCCGGGGCGCCACCGCCCATATTGGCCGGCATCAGGCGCTTGGTGACCCGTTCATGCACGGCGTAGCGGGTGACCTCGGTTTCAAATTTGCTCAAACACCAGTCCATGATGCGGCGCATTTCGGCACGACCACCGGGATCTTCGGGGAACAGCCGGCGCTCACGCTGCAGCGCTCCCTGGGTCTCGTCGAGATATTCGCAGATTACCCAGGCGCCGATGATGGTCTGCCCGTCATCCTGCAGCACCGGCACGGTTCCAGCCGGGTTCATGCTTAAGAATTCTTCACGTCTTTCCCATACATTCTCGCTGATAAGCTGCACATCCAGGCCGAGCTCACCGAGCATCAATCGGACGGCCCTGGAACCGGCGGACATGGGGTTATGAAAAAGTGTTAGCATCGAATTTCCAGGTCTGTTGCGGGATCAAACATGTCCTAGTGGAACTGATCCGTGTTCCCCTCTATAGGTGGCCGAGAAATAAGCGGCAAGTCACCCGAATCAACCAGTCTGGAGCGCCTGCATGAGCATTGAGCAAATATTGGTTTTGGCCATCGTTCAAGGCCTGACCGAATTTCTTCCTGTGTCGTCCTCCGGGCATTTGATTTTGATCCCCGCCCTGACCGGCTGGCAGGATCAGGGTGCCGCCACCGATGTGATGGTGCATATCGGCTCGCTGTTTGCCGTTCTGGTCTATTTCTGGAAGGACGTTTTCAACCTGGTCGGCGGCATCGGTGATGTCTTCAAGGGCCGGGTGACGCAGCATTCACGCATGGTGACGATCATCGGTTTTGCCACCATTCCCGCGATTGCCTTTGGCGCCCTTTTAAAATTCAGCGGCTGGTCCGACGCCATTCGCGGTGTCGAAGTGGTCGCCTATGGGGCGATCTTCTTTGGCGTGCTGATGTATGTCGCTGACCGAATTGGCCAGACCACAAAGAAGATGGAAGACATGACATTGGCGCCGGCGCTGCTCATCGGCGTGGCTCAGGCGGTTGCCCTGATCCCCGGCACCAGCCGGTCGGGCATCACCATGACGGCTGCGCGCTTTCTGGGTTTCGAGCGGGGTGAAGCGGCGCGTTTTTCCTTCCTGCTCGGCATTCCGGCGATCCTGGCGGCGGGTATTTTCACCGGTCTGGAAGCCACCCAGTCGGGCCATGCGATTTCCGCCGACGCCTATTGGGCAGCCTTCATCACCTTCTTCGCGGCCCTGGCGGCGATCGCCATCTTGATGGCGGTGGTGAAGCGCACGACGTTTCTGGTTTTCGTCATCTACCGCTTCGCTCTCGGCCTTCTGCTGCTGGCGATGCTGTATGACTGGTTCCCCGACTATCTGCCGTCTCTGGCCTAAACTAGCTTAGCTGGTAATCGGGGGCCGTCCGGTGGCGGTCGCCATGATGCGGGCTTCGACGAGCATGTCGCGGGATTCGATCTCGGCGCGTTTGATGTCCTCAAAGACCTTTACCTCGATTTCCTCGGCACCGGCTTCCTGGGCCAGGCGCTTTGCCCGTTCCAGCACAATCGTTTTGGCCTCTGCGATGGCCTTTTGCTCATCGACAAAGGGCGTGTCCAATCCGGTCACCTGAAAGCGGCCTTCGCCGGGTTGCGAGACGGTGACCTCCGCCTTCATCATGATTTGTCCAACAACGGCGCCGATCGCATTGGCGACATCGGCATGGTCGGGCACGTCGACCGGTACGTCGAGATATTTCTGCATCGCCGGATGGTAGGCATGGGACGAGGCGCCCAGGCCAATGATCTGGCGGTCGAGCTTGACCATGAACTGAGCAGTTGGCGGGCTGGCCTTCGCTTCTTTCCCGCCGCCGCCATCGCCGCCGCCGTCGCCGCCGCCGCCGCCGCCGCGGTGATCGAGAACTTCTGTGATCAGGGGATGGTTGAGCAGTTCACTGCCGTCCTTGCCGTCACTCTGCAAGGCGGTTTCCAGCACCACTTCGGCGGAGCGGCGCTCGACCCGGGAGATGATGCGTTTGGCCAGGGTTTGCGGATCCTCACAATAGGGCTTGCCGGAACCGTCGCGCTGGCGGCCGAACAGGCGCAGGCATTTGAGCGCCGCCTGCTGGTCCCAGATGTCATGCTGCCCCAGACCGTGCATCGCGTCGCTGGGGGTCAGGCCAGCGATTTGCACCAGGCCGCGGGCAACCAGCCGGTCCAGTGCAGCCGACTGCCTTGTGCCCTGCAGGATTTCGTCCAGCGCCTGCGGCACATCGGTGATCTTGTTGTAGACCTCGGCCTCGCCGCTCGGCAGATCGGCGTCCAGACCCATGCCGGAGCGCTTGGCAAAGCGGCCATCGTGGCGGCCGTTCAGGGTTGATTTGAGCTGGCGGTCGAGCACCGTGTGGATCAGAGCGCCATGTTCATGGCCCATCAAGGACACCGGGATCAGCCTCCGGGGACCCAGGTTCAGCTGCGGCTTCAGGGCCGATCCGCCCAGCGTGATCTCGGAATCGCCGCCGAGACCAAAGGTGTGCATGGCGACGGCCTCGACCATGGTGCGGAAGCCGCCGACACGGGCCCCCTGCGGGTCGAGCATCGGGCGGCCGTTTTCCAGGATGGCGACATCCGAAGTGGTGCCGCCGATATCGTTGACAAAGGCACGGTCGGCGCCGGTCAGATAATGGGCGCCAACCAGGCTGGCGGCGGGCCCCGAGAGGATCGTTTCAATGGGGCGTCTTGTGGCAAAGTCTGAGCCGACCAGCGCGCCATCACCGCGCACGATCATCAGCGGCGCGTCTATATTGTGCTCGCTGAGCGACCGCTTGGTGGCATCGATCAGCCGGGTGATGGTCGGCACCAGGCGCGAATTGAGCACCGTGGTCAGCGCCCGTTTGGGGCCATTGAGCTGGGCCGACAGTTCATGGCTGCAGGTCACGGCCTTGCCGGTCCGGGCGATCAGAAAATCGCGCACCGCCAGTTCATGGCTGGGATTGCGGACGGCAAAATAACCGGCGACGGCAAAGCCGGTCACCGATTGCGACAGGGCCTCAAGCTGGTCTTCAAGCGCCGTCATATCCAGGGGCGCGGCTTCGGCGCCATGGGTTGTGTGGCCACCGGGCAGCAGGATGACCGGGTCGTTGCCCAGCGCCTCTTTCAGCCCGGCATTGTTGAGATCGGATTCGGCAAAGCCAATGGCAATCAGCGCCACCCGACCACCTTGCCCTTCGACCAGAGCGTTGGTGGCAAGCGTGGTCGACAGGGATACCATGCCAACCTGGGCTGGATCGCACTTTGCCTGTTCGATGACCTGGCGGGCCGCGTCGGCAACACCGATGGCAAAGTCATGTCGTGTGGTCAGGGATTTCGCCTTGGCCACGATCTCGCCGCGACCCTCGCCGTTGCCCTCGCCGTGGGTGCTGTCAGGGGAAATGTCCAGCAGAGCGGCATCGGTGAACGTGCCGCCGGTATCAATGCCAAGTAAAAGCGCCATGAAGCAGCACCCAGATGAACGTCAACGGCCTATCTGACGTGTTTACGTCCGTTCTCCAAGCAAAAAATGCATCAGCGGCGTGCGGTGTATTCGCAAGCTCTAAATCAGCGTGATCTTGTCCATCAATGTGTCGAGATCCGGTGCCAGTGGCGCGGCGGCGGGAACCGGTGTCTGAACCGATTGCAGCTTCTCTTCCCAGGCCAGGGCGGTCTCGACAATCTGGTCGAGCTCGGTGTGCTCCGGATGCCAGTCGAGGCGGCGCTGCATGCGCGAGGAATCGGCGACAATTGCGGGAATATCGCCGACCCGGCGCGGCCGGTAATTGACGTCGAAATCGACGCCCGAGACGCGTTTGACCGCGTCGACCACATCGAGGACCGAATGGCCCATGCCATAGCCGACATTGCCGGTGAATTTCAGGCCACCGTCCTGCAGGAAATAATAGGCGTCGACATGGGCCTGGACCAGATCGGAGACATGAATGAAATCACGGATGGCGCTGCCGTCCGGGGTTTCGTAATCGGTGCCGTACACATCAAAATGGTCGCGCTTGCCGAGCGCCGTTTCGCAGGCCAGCTTCATCACATGGGTGGCGCCGCGGGTCGACAGGCCGGTGCGTCCCAGCGGGTCGGCGCCGGCAACGTTGAAATAGCGCAGGGTGACGTAGCGCATGCCGTGGGCCAAAGACACGTCGCGCAGCATCATTTCGCTCATCAGTTTCGACATGCCATAGGGCGATGCCGGTTCCAGCGCTGTCGTTTCATCGACCGCGTCCAGTGTGTCCGGCGCGCGGTAAACCGCGGCGGTGGAGGAGAAGATGAATTTCTCGATGCCACAGCGCACCGCGGTTTCCAGCAGGTTGCGCGTGTTGCTGGTATTGTTATCGTAGTATTTCAGCGGCTTTTCGAGCGATTCCGGCACGACGACCGAGCCGGCAAAGTGAATGATCGTATCGACTTCGTATTCGCGGATTGTCTGCTCCACCAGCGTCCGGTCGCCGACATTGCCGATGATCAGTTTGACCTGCTGGGGCATAGCCCAGTCGAACCCGGTCACCAGATTGTCGATGACGACAACCTTTTCACCGCGCTCGACAAACGCCCAGACTGCGTGGGATCCGATATAACCGGCGCCGCCAGTAATGAGTACGCTCACACTATCACCCCGTCCAAAGGATCGATGTTTTCATCAATTTTGACGGAAATCTGATACGATTGGGTTAAGAAATCAGTTTTTCGAGGGAATTCAGCGTGTCGGCTTCGCCGGGCGGCTTGTCCCAGCGCAACCGCGAAATGCGCGGGAACCGCATAGCAACTCCCGACTTGTGGCGTTTCGACCGGTTCAGACCTTCAAAAGCGACCTCAAAGACCAGACCAAAGTCCGGCCGGGCGATGACCGAGCGCACTGGACCAAACCGATCCACGGTGTTTTCGCGCACATATTTGTCGATCTGCTTCAACTCGTCATCGGTGAAGCCGAAATAGGCCTTGCCGACCGGCACCAGCGCGCCGTCTTCCGTCCACACCCCGAAGGTGTAGTCGGAATAGTAGCTGGATCTCTTGCCATGGCCGCGCTGGGCATACATCAAGACGGCATCGATCAGCATCGGATCGCGTTTCCATTTGAACCAGGGGCCCTTCGGCCGACCCGGCTGATAGACCGAGTCCCACTGTTTGATCATCACTCCTTCTATGGCCACATGGGGCGGGTTGGCACGCTGTTCGGCGAGTTGATCCCAGGTGCCAAAATCGATCATCGGCGACAGATCAAATCTCGACGATTCCAGCTGCGAAACAAATTTCTCAAGGCGTTTGCGGCGCTCCAAAAACGGCAGGTGGCGCAGGTTCTCGCCCCCCTCCTCCAGCAGGTCATAGGCGCGCAAAAACACCGGATGGCTGGCGAGCAGCTTCTTCGACACGGTCTTGCGATTGAGCCGTTGTTGAAGATCGCCAAAGCTGCCAACTTCCAGCACGCTTTCGGAGCCTGGTTTGGCGACCAGCAGCTCGCCGTCGATCGACCCTTCAAAGTCCATCGCCTCCAGCAGGTCCGGGAAGGCCCGCCCGACATCATCTCCGGTACGCGAATAGAGGCGTTTCACCCCGGCCTCCGACGTCGCCTGAAGGCGAATGCCGTCCCATTTCCACTCGGCCGCATAAAGAGCGGCGTCGAGCTTCTCCCGGTCCGCCTCAACCAGGGCATTGGCCAACATGACCGGGCGAAACGGTGCCGCCGCTGTTTGCGTCGGTTTTGGTGATTTTCCGCTCAACCAGGCAAAAAGCGCGGTGAAAGGCACCTCCTGACCGTGCCAAAGCTCTTCAATTGACGTTACGTCAATTTTGCCATAATCGGCCAGAGCCAGTTTCGCCAGCCGCGCCGACACCCCGATGCGCAGGCCACCGGTCAGCAGTTTGAGCAGGGCATAGCGCCCTGAAGCATCGAGCCGGTCCAGCCATCCGGTGAGGATCGACATGGCTTGCGTCTTGCCCGCCATCTGCAGGGATTCGACAATCGTCGACAGGCTGGCCGGCTCGTTATCCTGCGTCGCGTCGGTCGGTTGCGGGTCCCAGACCAGGGCGATGGTTTCCGCCAGATCGCCGACATAGTCATAGGACAGCCGAAACAGGGTGTCGTCCATGCGCTCGGCCATCAGTCCGCGCAGCATGGCAGGTTTGACGCTGGCAATGTCCAGGCGCCCAGTCAGGGCGGCCAGCGCAATGCCCCGGTCCGGATCCGGTGTTGTGGCGAAATAATCGCGCAGCAATTGCAGTTTGGCATTGCGCGAGGGCGTCAGAACCAGGCGGTCGAGAAGTTGGGCAAAGGTCTTCACTCGTTCTCCTCCTCATAACCGACGAGGTTGAGCGGACGGGCTTTGATCTGGTTGAGCTCGCACCAGCGGATCAGCGCGTCGTCGCGGCCATGGGTGACCCAGACTTCGCGCGGGTTGAGCTCTTTGATGGTCACCAGCAATTCATCCCAGTCGCAGTGGTCCGACAGGATCAGCGGCAGTTCCACCCCGCGCTGTTTGGCCCGCTGGCGGATCTGCATCCAGCCGGAGGCAAAACACGAGATCGGATCGGCAAATCGACGGCCCCAGCGGTCGACAAAGGCGGAGGGCGGGCCGAGCACGATTTTGCCGGCAAAGCTGTCCTTCTGGCCCTTGTCCAATGTCGCGGACTGCAGATCGCCGAGCTCAATGCCCTGATCGATGTAGTAGGAGCAGAGTTTTTCCAGCGCGCCGTGAATGTAGATCGTCTCGTCATATCCGGCCCGCCGCAGCAGACCGATCACCCGCTGCGCTTTGCCCAGCGCATAGACCCCGACAAGATGGGTGCGCTGCGGAAACTGATCCACCGAGCGCAGCAGTTTGGCGATTTCATCTTCCGGCGCCGGATGGCGGAAGACCGGCAGGGCGAACGTCGCTTCGGTGATGAAGACGTCGATCGGGCGCTCGGTCTCCACCGCCTCGTAAGCCGCACAGGTCGGATCATTGCCGCGCTTGTAATCGCCGGAGACAACAATCTGCAGGTCCTGATATTGAACCAGAATCTGGGCCGAACCGAGCACATGTCCGGCGGGCCAGAAGCTGATCGTCACCCCGTTGAGCTTCACCTTGTCGCGCCACTCTGTCGGCATTGGCTGGCGACAATGATCGCTGCCATAGCGGATGGCCATGATGTCAAGCGTCTGCCGGGTCGCCCAAACCGCCCCATGTCCGGCCCGTGCATGGTCGGCATGCCCGTGGGTGACCAGCGCGCGGGGCACGGCGGTCACCGGATCGATGTAGAAGTCGCCGGGCGGGCAGTAGAGCCCTTTGGGGGTGGGGTGAAGCAGTTGCGCCGGAGTCATCGCGCCAGCATATCACGTTGCCGGCGCGATGCATCCACCCGCTGAAGGACAGATTGACCCGTCCAAAAATGTTCTAATGCGCGGTGATACCAGCTTCCCATCCCAGCATGGCACGCTTGCGGGTCAGTCCCCAGTGATAGCCAGTGAGTTGGCCGGATTTGCCCAACACCCGGTGACACGGAACAACGAAGGAAATCGGATTGCGCCCGACCGCCGTGCCGACCGCCCGGGCCGCATCGGGCCGGTTCAGACTGCCGGCAAGACCCGAATAGGTGGTCGCCTTGCCGACCGGTATCTTCAGCAGGCCTTCCCAAACACGGATCTGAAAATCAGTACCGATCAGGACCACGCGCAGAGGCTGGTCGGGGCTCCATTTGGCGGGGTCAAAGACCCGCTGAGCATAGGGCGCGGTGAACGCCAGATCTTCCACATAGGTGGCCCGCGGCCAGCGCTTGCGCATATCGTCGAGCGCTTCGGGACGGTTGAAGGACCCGGTCCCCACTTCGCCCGCATGGCGCCCATCGCCACAGCCGTCCGGATCGGCAAAGGCCAGACCGGCGAGACCGCGGTCGGTCGCCATGATCAACGCTTCGCCAAACGGCGAGGCATGAAAGCCAAAGCGGATTTCCAGGCCTTCGCCCTGCGCTTTGTAGACGCCCGGGGACATGGCCTCGTGGGTGACGAACAAATCATGCAGCCGGCCAGGGCCCGACAGGCCCAGTTCATAGGAGGTCTCCAACAGCGGTAGGCCCTCGTCCAACAGGCGCTTGGCGTGATCGAGGGTCACTGCCTGCAGGAAGGCCTTCGGTGACAGACCGGCCCAGCGGGTAAAGGTTTTCTGCAGCCGCGTCGCCGGCAGGCCCGTCAAGTCGGTCAGTTCTTCAAGATCAGGATGGTCGCGCCAGTTTTCGGTGATGTGCTGCAGCACCGAACGCACGGTCTCGTAATCCTCGTGGGTGTGGCTGAAATCGGTTGCTGGTTTCAATTCGCTTGCTGTCGCTAACATGGTCGGGCTCCGCAAAATCTGTGTTGCGCCCAATCAACCAAATTCACGCCAGTGCTGCCACCCGAAACTTGCTCAGCGTTTGGCGTCGGCCATGGCCAGTTGAAAGGCCGAGGCAAAGCTCTCGCGATCATGGGGATTGAGGAAATAACCGAATTCAACCGAGCGGGCGCGGTTGGCCAGGCGCATCTGGGTGATGCCGATTTCCTCGTGGCGATCGACTTCGAACCGCGTGCCAAATTGCGGAAAGGTATGTTCCGAAGCCTTGCCGCGCGGCGACACTTTGCGCAGGAATACATGCTGGCGGGAGACTTCAACATCTTCATAGGCCTTGGCCGAAAAATAATTCGACTTGAAGGCCCAATAGACCAGCAGGATATCGAGGCCCATGAAGCCCAGAACCGGCCACAGGCCGAGGGCAAAAAACACTATGCCAACGATGAAACAGAACGCCGCCACCAGACCAAACAGGATCTTGAACCCCTTGGTCCCCAAGGACCGGTAGGGCGTAAGTCGTGCAGAAAAAACGACCTGATCAGATGTCATATTGTTTGCGCTCATCAGCCTGTTATAGATCAGGGCAATGAGCAACATAAGTCCCAAATCGAAATCGGCAAAAAAGCCGCAGGCGCGCAAACGCAAGCCGTTGCCTCGGGCCAAATATACCCAGGCGGAAATGGCCGAGATTTTCAGCCGCTTCAAACAACTGCGCCCGGAGCCAAAAGGCGAGTTGGACTACGTCAATCCCTACACGCTGGTCGTCGCCGTCGCCCTATCGGCGCAGGCCACCGATGTTGGCGTCAACAAGGCGACCAAGGAATTGTTCAAGGTCGCCGACACGCCGCAGAAAATGCTGGCGCTGGGGGAAGCCAAGGTGCGCGACTACATCAAGACCATCGGTCTGTACCGCAACAAGGCGAAGAACGTCATCGCCCTGTCGCAGAAACTGATCGACGATTTTGACGGTGTCGTGCCGGAAGACCGCGATGCGCTGGTCACCCTGCCCGGTGTCGGCCGCAAGACCGCCAATGTGGTTCTGTCGATGGCCTTTGGCCATGCCACCATGGCCGTCGACACGCATATTTTCCGGATCGGCAACCGCATGGGCCTAGCCCCCGGCAAGACACCCGACGACATCGAAGACATTCTGATGCGGCGGATCCCGGAAGAATATCTTTATCACGCCCATCACTGGCTGATCCTGCACGGCCGCTACACCTGCAAGGCGCGTAAGCCGGAATGCGAAAACTGCATCATTGCCGATCTGTGCAAGTCAAAGGAAAAGACCTGCTCGGTGCCGGCCGCCATCGTGCCGCTGGACGACTAAGCAGCGTTGAGGCGCGGCTCAGCCGGATTTGGCTTCAATGCCCTTGTAGATGTGGACCATCAGGGCGCCGGCAAACAGCGGTGTCAGGAAGTTGACAATCGGGATCGTCAGCACGGCGGCAATCGCCAGACCGGCGAGGAAGATTTCACCGCCATGACGCTGCTGCAAGGCTGTCACCTCGTCCATCGGCCGGTGACGCAGGGCAGCGAATTGAAAATATTCCCGCCCGAGCAAATAGCCGTTGAGCAAAAAGAAGGTCAACACGCCAAGGCCCAGAAACAACACCAGCGCCAGGGCAATCAAATTGCCGATCACAACCAGGCCGAGAAACCGGGCGGTGATACCGATCGATTGCGACAGCGACAGGGGCACGCCCTTTGGATCATGAGGATAGTGGCGACCTTCGACCTCATCGGCGATCTCATCGAGGAAGACACCGGCAAACACCGAGGTCACCGGCGCGATCAAAAAACCCATGCCGATGATCAGCCCGGCGCCCAAAACCCAGGCCAGCATGGTCGAGACCCAGGCATAATCGGCCAAAAGCGGCGCCAGAAACGTCGCATGGGCAGCCTGCAGCACGAACCAGAAGCCGATAAACAGGGCGATTGTCAGACCAATCGACTTCCACAACACGCTGCGAAACGGTTTGGAAAACAGTTGAGACAGGGATTTCGATATCGCCCCGATCAGGCCTTGGTTGTTCATTGCTGGTCCATGCGCGTGCCGTCGTTGACCCCTAAATGGGGGGCGAAATAAGGCCGTACAAGCTATAGGGCTTTATTTTCAGGGCGCTAATCGTTAGTTGAACGGAAACCTGGCTTATGTGGAGCAATCCGTGACAACTTCCCAATTCGACGTGTTGACCGTTGGCAACGCGATCGTCGACATCATCGCCCGTGCCGAAGACGACTTTCTGGTGCGCGAGAATATCATCAAGGCATCGATGAACCTGATCGATGCCGACCGCGCAGAACATCTCTACGCCGTCATGGGTCCTGCCATTGAAGCCTCGGGCGGCAGCGCCGGCAACACCGCTGCCGGGCTGGCCAGCCTCGGTGGCAAGGCGGCCTATTTCGGCAAGGTGGCCGATGATCACCTTGGCGAAATCTTCACCCACGACATCCGCGCCATCGGCGTCAATTACGGCACCAAGCCGCTGGCCGGTCCGCCACCGACGGCCCGCTCGATGATCTTCGTCACACCGGATGGCGAGCGCTCGATGAACACCTATCTCGGCGCCTGTGTTGAACTGGGTCCTGAAGACGTCGATGCCGACATCGTTGCCGCATCGAAAGTCACCTATTTCGAAGGTTATCTGTGGGATCCACCGCGGGCCAAGGACGCCTTCCGCCTTGCCGCCGAAATTGCCCATGCCAACGGGCAGAAGGTGTCGATCACCCTGTCCGATCCGTTCTGCGTTGACCGTTATCGCGGCGAATTCCTCGAACTGATGCGCAATGGTACAGTCGACATCATCTTCGCCAATGAGGCGGAAGTAAAATCCCTGTACGAGACTTCGGACCTGGCAACCGCCCTGTCGAGCATCAAACAGGATGTTGGTCTGGCCGCCATCACCCGCAGCGAGCATGGCTCGATGGTGGTCAACGGCGAGGAACTGATCGAGGTTCCGGCCCATGAAATCGATGTGCTGGAAGACACGACCGGTGCCGGCGATCTTTATGCCGCTGGCTTCCTGTTCGGCCTGGCCCGCGACCGTTCGCTCACCGATTGCGCCCATATCGGCGGCCTCGCCGCTGCCGAAGTGATCCAGCACATTGGCCCACGCCCACAGGTCGAACTGAAAGACCTGCTGGCCCAGTCAGGCATATGATCAAGCTGGGATCTGACTAGCCGAGCGCTTCGAGCAGATCGGCCAGAAAATCATCGAGATGATCGGTTGAAAAATCGATCATCGCGTCCTGGCTGACTTCGTGCTCCCACGCCTCGGCGCTGTGCTCAGACCCTCTGGCCGGCAAGACCAGAACCGTGCGCATGCCAAATTTCTTCGGCACATCGAGATTGCGCGGCATGTCCTCGAACATCGCCGCCTTCAGCGGGTCCACCGCATGGCTGTCGAGAAACTTCACATAGGGCCCCTCTGCCGGCTTCGGCACCAGGTCCGAGGCAACAATGTCGAACACTTCATGAAAGTGGTCGGTGATGCCGAGACGGTCGGTGGTGCGCCGGGCATGGGGCACGTCGCCATTGGTGAAAATGTGCTTGCGGCCCGGCAGGGCAGCGATCAGGTCACCGAGAACCGGGTTCGGTTCGACCGGCGAGTAATCAATGTCGTGGACCTTGTCCAAAAAGTCATGCGGGTCGATGTGATAGCGCTCCATCAACCCGCGCAATGTGGTGCCGTGGCTGCGGTACAGTTCCTTCTGCAGCACGCGGGCTTCCGGCTTCGGCATATCGAGCAGTTCAGCGACATAGTCGGTCATCTTCCAGTCGATTTGCGCAAACAGGTCGCAATGGCGCGGATACAGGGTGTTGTCGAGGTCGAACACCCATTCCGTGACGGATTCAAAACTGGCTTTCAACTGGGTGCGGCGGTCTTCATTCATCGTACAAACATTGTCCCTGCACCGTGGTCGGTGAACAATTCCAGCAACACCGCATGGGGTGCCTTGCCGTTGACGATGACAACCGCCTCAACACCGCTGTTGAGCACCTGAATGCAGGTTTCGACCTTCGGGATCATTCCGCCGGAAATGGTGCCGTCTTCGATCAACGCCTTGGCTTCCTTGATGCTCAACTGCCCGATCAGATTGCCCTCTTTATCGAGCACACCAGGGACATCGGTGAGGAACAAAAGACGGTTGGCGTTCAGCGCACCGGCAACGGCGCCGGCAAACGTATCGGCATTGACGTTGTAGGTTTCCCCGTCAGATCCAAAAGCGACCGGCGCGACAATCGGGATCAGACCGGAACGCACAACCGTGTTGAGCACGGATGTGTCGATCTTGTCCGGCTCGCCAACAAAACCCAGATCGATGACCTCTTCGATCTTGCTGTCAGGATCACGCTGGGTACGGTGCATCTTCTTGGCGCGCACCATGTTGCCGTCCTTGCCGCACAGGCCAATCGCCCGCGCCCCCTGGGCGTTGAAGTCGGCGACAATGTTCTTGTTGATCGAGCCCGCCAGCACCATTTCGACGATTTCGACGGTCGCCTTGTCGGTGACCCGCATGCCGCCCTTGAACTCGCTTTGAATGCCCATGCGATCGAGCATCGCGCCGATCTGCGGGCCGCCGCCATGCACCACGATCGGCTCGACACCGGACTGGCGCAGCAGGGCGACATCGCTGGCAAAGGCCTTGCCGAGTTCCGCATCCCCCATGGCGTGGCCGCCATATTTGATGACGACCGTCTTGCCGGAATGAGCCTGCATATAGGGCAAGGCCTGGGACAACAGATGGGTCTGGGTTTCGGCGTTGATTTTGGGCGGTTCAGAATTGTCAGTCATGTACAGGCAGCCTTCAGTTTGTCCGCATTAGCTACATCAATCCTTGGCCTGCCGCCATAAAAAAGCACCCGGCTCTGTCGAACCGGGTGCCTCGATAAATTTTATGCGCCGGTGGCTTAGATTTCGCCGGAAATCCAGTCGGACAGCTTGTTCTTCGGTGCCGCGCCGACCTGAATGGCCACGGGCTCACCTTCTTTGAACATCAACAGGGTTGGGATCGAACGGATGCCATATTTGGCAGCCAGGTCAGGATTTTCATCCATGTTGACCTTGGCGATCTTCACCTTGTCGCCCATTTCAGCGGAAATTTCTTCCAGACTTGGCGCAATCATCTTGCACGGTCCGCACCACTCGGCCCAGAAATCAACCACTACGGGTGTATCGGAATTAAGGACATCGGAATCGAAGTTTCCGGTATCGACTTTTACAGTAGCCATATTTTGCTCCTAAACATTCCCATCAGGGAATCACGCTTTGCGCCTCGGTGGGGGGAACGTAGGGAGCCGGACATGGCGGGTCAAGGAGCAGCGCCGGACGAATCTGTTCACAGCTGCGCGATTTTATGCAACGACGCCGACATCGCCGATTGAGGCACCTCCATCACCACCGGTCCTTGCACCCCATGGGTCCAGACCAGCATGCAGCGCACCGGTTTTCCGCCATAGAGCCGGGCAACCAGGTCCTGATACAGCGCCATCTGGGCCACATAATCCTCGGGGATAGCTGCTTCAGAGGACGGCACATGCGCCCCTGTCTTGAAGTCAAGAACCACCACTTCGTGGGCAAATTCGGCGATCCGGTCGACCTGCCCCGAGACGGGCCGGGGGCCATGTTTGGTGACAATCGTGCCAAGCAGGGGCACCTCCCCCCGGCTGGTGGCCGGATCAAAGCACCCGGCCAGACGCGGGTCGGCAAACACCGCTTCAACAGACGCCCACATGGCCTGGCGGACATCCGCATCATAGGCCGACAGGCGCTTGCTCAAATAGGCGCTCGCCACCGCGCCGCGTTGCGCCGCGTCAATGTTGGGCAAATCCTGCAGTAGTTTGTGTAACACCGTGCCGCGCACCCGCGCATCCGGCGGAGCGGCCTGCGGGGCCGATGCAAAGGGTGACGTCTGCTGACCGCGGTTGACCAGGGTCTCGTCAATGATGGCGCGGGTGCCCGACGGATTGAGCGGCCGCGGCAGGCTTGGCTCCGGCGCCACTTTATCAGCGATCCAGGACGGCAGCGCTGCTTCAGGTGTATCGGCCTTCGCGTCCTCATCCGGCAATGGCTGGTCGCCGGGGAATCCGGTGGGCGAATCCTGGGCCTTCCAGCGGTGCCACAGCAGATTGCCATCCGCATCGAGAACATCTTTCCATTCCGGCTCCAGCGCCCGGGTCACCATGGCGTGCCAGTTGGGGGAAGAGGGCGTGCGGCTGCCGCGATAACCACAGACGATCAACCGGTCCTCGGCGCGCGTCATGCCGACATAGAGCAGGCGGCGGTATTCTTCTTCGGCGCGCTGCTTTTCCAAGTCCAACAAGCCGCGGGTTGTCGGACTGTGATCGTCCGATTTGTGCACCCAGAAATAGCTGTCGCCGTCGCCTTCGTTAGGCCAGCGGTAAAGAGCCGGCGCGTGCTGCGGCTGATAGGCCGGGCTGCACTTGTCGACCAGGAAGACGATCGGCGCCTCCAGACCCTTGGCCGCGTGCACGGTCATGATCCGGACCTCACCGGCCGTGCGGTCCATCTCACGCTTGATCTCCGGTTTTTCGTCGAGTAGCTGGCTGAGGAAAGCCTGCAGGCCGGGCGTGCCGGATTGATCGTGCTGCAGCGCTGCGTCCAGGAAGGCGTCGATCACGTCTTCCGCCTCGCCGCCCAGACGGGCCAGCAAGGCCTTGCGACCGCCCTGGGCACCGAGGATGAGGGCGTAGAATTCATAAGGCGGCAGTTGATCGCTCAAATCCTGCCATCTGCGCAAGGTCTCCAAAGCCTCCCGATAGAGCGGGGCTTGCGCATGCTCCAGCGCTTCAAACAGGCTGAGTTCATACCCAACCGGGAAGCGGCCCTGGTTCAGGTCGTACAGGTCGGCATCGTTCAATCCGATCAGCGGGCATTTCAGTACGGCCGCCAGAGACAAATCATCCTCCGGCGTCAGCGTGACCTGTCCGACGGCCACCAGATCCTGCACCGCGATATGGTCGGTGATCGTCAGCCGGTCGGCACCGGAGACGGCAATGCCGCGCGCCTTCAGGGCGCGGTTCAAGGCGGCAACGAAACGGTCGCGCGACCGCACCAGCACCAGAATATCGCCGGCCTCGATCGGTTTGCCGGTCGCTTCGATGACCTCATTGCCGATCCAGTTCTGCAGTTGATCGGCGATCTTGTCGGCCAGCAGAAGCGCCTGGTGCTGGCCGCCAAAATCGACCGGCGTGTGCCAGTTTTCCGGATCGTCGCCCTCGGCCGCTTCAATCAGATCCCAGACATCCACCGAGCCGGGGTCACCGCGACGTGCCGCCGTGTGCGGTTGCGGCGGCTCTTCGAATGTCACGCCCTTCGCATGGTCTTCAAAGCTGAACACCGCGTCGACGGCGCCCAGCACATCGGTTGTCGAGCGGAAGGACAGGTTCAGGCCCACATCCCGGAACGTCTTCTCGGCCGCTTCTGCCTGTTTCAGGAACAGTTTCTTCTGGGCCGCAAAATTGCGCGGTTCGGCGCCGCGGAACGAATAGATGGATTGCTTTTCATCGCCGACGGCAAACACGGTTCGGTTGGTCAGCCGAGCCGATTGACCAACGAAAAACTCTTCGACCAGGGCAGTGATGATCTGCCACTGTTTCGGACTGGTGTCCTGGGCCTCGTCGAGCAGCACATGGTCGATGCCGAGATCGAGCTTGTACAACACCCAGGCCCGCGCATCGCTGCGCGACAAGAGATCGGCGGTGCGCTCGATCAGGTCATCAAAATCCAGCAGACCGCGCTGGCGCTTGGCAGTGCCATAATCGGCGATCATCGCCTGGGCAATAACGAGCAGCGGGCGGGTGTTTTCGATCACCCGCAGCGCCGCAATGCGCGCCTTGGCCGCCACCCAGCGCTCCCCCTCCTGAGCCAGTTGCTCCCGCAGATCCGGAAAGGCTTCGGCGACCGACTTTGACGGATAGCTTGAAAATTTGCGCAGACTGCCGCTCTTGGTCAGCAACAGGGCATCGATGGCCTCCGCCTCGCCCGACTGGCCCATGACCTGGGCATAGGCGCGCAGATGATCGGCAAATTCCCCAGCCCGCATTTCGCCTGTCGCCGCCGCAAAGTCGGCGATCTCCAGACAGTTGAGGTGCTTGAACAGGCTTGCCGCCACTGCCTGATCGACCAGACCCTCAACTGTTTCGTTGGACGAAAACCCCAGTCGGGCCCGAGCATGGTCGGTTGCCCCGTCCGGTCCACCCATCGTGGCCAGCCAGTTGGCAAGATTTTCCCGGTTGTCGACGACTTCCCCCAGAGCCTTATCGATTTGTTCGTCGCTCGCCCCTTCCATCATCGCCAGGAACGCTGCGCCAACCGGACTGTCAGGCGCGCCGTGGGCCACTCTGGCAATGTTTTGCCGGGCCTGCGCCATCAGCTGCTTTTGCATCGCGTCGTCCATCACCGTGAAGGTGCCCGGCACATTGGCTTCCAGCGGGAATTGGTGCAGCAGTGCTTCGCAGAAGGCGTGGATGGTCTGGATTTTCAGACCGCCCGGCGTTTCCAGCGCCCGGGCAAACAGGATGCGCGCCCGCGACAATTGCTCCGGCGACGCGGGGTGTCCCTCGATGGAAGTCAGCTCCTTACCGAGATCCGCATCCGACAGGCTGACCCATTCGCCGAGCTTGTCGAAAACCCGGTTCGACATCTCGCCGGCCGCCGCTTTGGTATAGGTGAGGCACAAAATGCGCGATGGCTCGACCCCCGCCAGCAGCAGCCGCACCACGCGCTGCGCCAGAACATAGGTTTTGCCTGAACCGGCATTGGCCGACACCCAGGCCGAATTGACCGGCGCGGAGGCGGCGCCCTGTGCCTGGATGACGTGATCGTCGATGGTCAGTTGGCGGCTCATGCCTCGCCCTCCTGATCCTCGGTGATCGCCCATTCCTTGACCCGCGCCAGGTGGTCGTAATCGTCGTGCCAGTCGCGGTCGGCGGCCTGACGGGCTTTCGATCGGTAATCCTTGTCGGGCTGGCGATAGACGGCAACCATCCGCCCCAGACGCTGCCAGGCTTCCTCGCTCAGTTCTGCAGCCGAAGGGTTTTTGTTGGTCGCCTCACCGATCGTGTCGACCTGCAGCTCATCCGTGGGTCGCAGGCGGACATAACCGATCTCGGCGGTCTCGCGGGCCAGCTGGTCGCCAAAGCCGCCGCGCAGGGCCATCGCCGCTTCCAGGGGGAGCTGCGGAGACTTGAAGTCAAACATCGATTTCAGCGTCGGATTGACCCCGGTCTTGTAGTCGAACACGGCGAGGCGTCCGTCTTTCAACAGATCGATGCGGTCGGCACGCCCGCGCAGGACAAAGCCATCCAGATCCCGGTCGGTCGCCCCTTTTAGCTCGACCTGGATTTCTTCGGTCTGCAGCACCTGTTCCTGCTGCCATTGCAGCAGATTGCCGGCAATTTTTTCAAAGCGCGGCCACCACTGAACCGCATATTCGACCGGAATTTCGGCGGCGGCGAATTTTTCACGGGCCATGTCGACCAGTTTTTGCAGGGCATCCGGCGCGTTGGGATCGCCGTTAAGGCGCACGAAGTCCTCGACAATATCATGGTAGAGATTGCCCCGCTCCCGGGCGTCCGGAGCACGTTGCAGCGGATCCAGCGGCGCCAGTTTCAAAATGCGTTTGGCGTAGATCGCATAGGGGTCGTTGATCCAGGTCTCGATATCGGTGATCGCCAGATTGTCGGGCCGGTCTTCCAGAGGCGGCACGGGTCGCGGCTGCGGACACGGAGTCGGCGGACCTTCGGGTCTGTCGATGACCCGGGCCCATTGCAGATATTGATCCCCCGCCTGGCGCATCCGTTGGCTGGTGGTCTCACCAACGACGATCAGCAGACGCTGCAGCCATCGCGACGCGATGGCCGGGGCATTGTCGACTTTTTCGGAACGGGTCAGCAGCACCTCGTTCATGCCCATCAGGACCTGGAAATCGTGGGCAGCAAGGCCAGTGCGCCGCTCCGGCGGCGGCAGGCCAAGCTTCGACTTCATTGGCCGCGACAGGAAGGCGTCGTTGCGGGTATTCGCCGGCCAGGTCTTTTCGTTCAGCCCGCCGAGAACGACCCGGTCAAAGGTCTGCAGGCGGGCTTCCAGTGGACCCAGAATGGCGATGCGGGGATGGGCTCGCCCGACCCGGCGGGTTACCCGCGCCGCCATCAGAGCTTCGACAATGTCGGGAAATTCCTGTGGCGCCGTTTGCAGCAACGATCCGTGGTCTAAAAGTTCCGCCAGGAAATCGGTCAACGCGCGCCCGTCTTCGTGGCCATAGAGGCCGGACAGATGGCCCTCCTCGTCGCGACCGCAAAGTTCCATCAAGTTGATGGCGCGGCGGGTCAGGACATCGACGGTCGTCGGCGCATCCGCCGTGGCGGGATCATCGGGTACGAATATGCTGTCGAGCGCTTCGGCCAGCCATTCCACATCCTGCCAGTCCTGTTCCGACAGACGGCGGATCGCGCGATGCAGGCGGGCTTCTTTATCGTCGAGCGCCAGTCTCTTCTGCTTGGCATGATCGAGCAAAGTCCCGGCAAGCGGTGGTTTCACCGCACCGCGCAAGACGACCAGCTCAAACAGCCGGGCCGCATGGCGGATGCGCGCGGCGGGGCCACCAAAGCGCGCCAGCGGATGTTTCAACAGGCTCAGCAGATTGACCGCATTCAGGGGCGTGAAGGCAGCCAGAAGCAGCAATCGGAAAAACCGCCCGACCGGCATATTGCGCAACGGCTGGCCCGACGAATCATCGATTTCGACGCCAAAGCGCTGCATTTCAACAGCCACCCGGCGGGCCAGATTGCGGTCAGGCGTCACCAGCGCGGCCGTCTTGTCGGGGGTTTCCAAGGTCTCACGCAGGGCAAGGGCAATGGCCAGTGCCTCCTGGCGCTCGTTTTGCGTCTGCAGCAGGCAGACATTGCTCAGCGCCGCGTCCATTTGTTCCGAAGTAATGCGCGACTGCACCTCGCGCCAATGGCCCGTCGCCTGGGGTGGGCGCAGGGCTTCGCTGACCAGCTGTTCGCGCAAGCGCAGAGTGCCGGTCGAAGAATCACCGCCCAGATGTACGATGTCCTGCAGCGACCGGTTGGACCCCAGATGATCGAGCAGTTTTTTCAAGCCATATTGCGGATGCCCCGGCGCCGTGCCGCTGGCATCATTGGGATTGTCCGGCAGATCGATCTGCTCCCAGGTTTCGTTGTCCAGATCCCGGTCCAGCGCCGGCAGCACCACAACGCCATTGGGCAAATGGGCAATCGCCTTCAACAGGTCTGCTGTGGCGGGAATGGAGCCGGTCGAACCGGCAGCAATCACCGGTCCGGCACTGCCCTGCAGTGTATAGGCATCAGCCTGACGGCGGATGCTCTTTGCACGCTCGGTGGCCACATCCGACAGGTGCAGCTCGGCCAGAATTTCCGGCCATTGGGCCGAGGCGATCTTGAGGAATTCCAGCGTCAATTGCCACCAATTGGCGTGATCTTGCTCGACCAGTCCCTGCAATTGGGCCCAGTCGACTTCCTCGGTGGCAATGGTGTCCATCAGCCGGGCCAGCTCGGCGGCAAACCACACGGCATCGCTGAGTGAGGACGGCATCAAAATGTCGGCCCCGCGATAGAGATCGCGCTGGGTTTGATTGAGGGATTGCGACCACTGGAAGACCAGCCGTGACAGGATCAGCTGCCGTTGGGCCGGTGCCACATGGGGATCGCTTTCCGGTCCCAGCAGGGTAGCCAGATCTTCAAGATCAAGGTCGTCCTCGCCATCGCCGCCATCGCCGCCATCGATGCCGCCAAGGGTGCGGATGGACGGCAGCAGCGCCACATCGCCCTCAAAACGCCCGACAAACTCACCGGCCAGTTCGCGCGCCGCGCGGCGGGTCGGCACCCAGATCGTTACATTGGCGAGCGCCAGCGGGTCGAGCCGACCATCGCCGGGGAAACCCTCGACAAGGCTGCCGTCCAGCAGGGCATCGACCAGGGTCGGCAAAAACGGCACACCGGGGGGTATAGAACAGATGTTGGGCAGGCCGTCGCGGCGCAGCGAAG
>JABSRX010000076.1 GCA_013214695.1 Rhizobiaceae bacterium
ATCAAACAGAATTTCGAAAGCCTGATGGCGCTCGTGCGCCTGGAGGCTAGCCGTTCAAACACGATTGTCGTGGGTGAAGATCTCGGCCTGGTGCCCGATGGGTTTCGCGAGACCATGAATGAGCAGAACATCTATTCCTACGGTGTCTTGCAATACGAAAAGGACGACCAGGGCAACATAAAGGAACCCGAACAGCTCCGCCAAAAATCCCTCGTCTGCTTTGGCACCCATGACACACCCACCCTGGCTGGATTCATGCAGAGCAAAGACATCGATTGGTGGCATAAGCTGGGATGGCTGGACGAAACACAGGCCACTGGTCAGAAAGAGAAGCGCAAGGAGGAGTTGATCCAGATCCTGCAACTCGCCGGCATGGCGACAGCAAACGAGCCGATCTCCTTTGAACGATTGCGGGATGCCGTTTACGGGCTGCTGGCGGGCTCCGACACGGCCATGGTATCGGTTCAGCTTGACGATGTATTTGCCAGCGTTGAGGCCCAAAACCTGCCAGGCACCACCAACGAACACCCCAACTGGCAACAAAAATACCCGCTGAATGTTGAACAATTCGGCACAGATGACAGACTCGCCGCAATGGCCGAAATTATGCGAAGTAAGGGACGTAGTGCGGCATAGCCGCCACCCAAGAGGACCAAATGAACATCAACACCGTTTCCACCCAACCCATTGACGGCCAAAAACCGGGCACTTCCGGGCTGCGCAAGAAAACCCGGATCTTCATGGAACCCGGATATCTGGAAAATTTCGTGCAATCCATTTTCAACGCCATTGGTGGCGCTGAGGGCAAAACCTTCGTGGTCGGTGGTGATGGGCGCTTCTTCAACGCGCAGGCGATACAAATCATCATCAAGATGGCAGCGGCAAACGGCGCCAAACGTCTGATTTTGGGCCAGGGTGGGCTGTTGTCCACACCGGCGGCCTCCCATCTCATTCGCTTGAACAAGACCGACGGGGGACTGATCCTGTCGGCCAGCCACAATCCTGGCGGTATCGATGAGGACTTCGGATTGAAGTTCAACGTGCCGAATGGTGGCCCCGCACCGGAAAGCATCACAGACGCGATTTTCCAGCAGACGAAAGAACTGACTTCTTACAAAGTCGCTGACGCCGATGACCTCGACCTGGACGCATTGGGTCAACAGTCCGCCGGAGACATGACGGTGGAGATTGTCGATTCCGTTGCCGATTATCGCAAACTGATGAAGTCGCTGTTCAACTTCGACGCCATCCGCCAGTTGTTTGAGTCCGGGTTTCGAATTCGTTTCGACGCCATGCATGCGGTCACCGGTCCCTACGCCCACGCGATCTTGGAAAAAGACCTGGGTGCGCCGGACGGCAGTGTGATGAACGGTGTTCCTTCGGAGAATTTTGGTGGCGGACACCCAGATCCAAACCCAGTCTGGGCCCATGAGCTGATGGACATCATGATGGGCGATGATGCGCCTGACTTTGGTGCAGCATCAGACGGAGACGGTGACCGCAATATGATTGTCGGGCGGGGCACCTATGTCACGCCGTCCGATAGCCTCGCCGTCTTGACCGCCAACGCTTTCCTTGCACCTGGTTACGCGAAGGGGCTCGCCGGTGTGGCCCGTTCCATGCCGACAAGTGCGGCCAGCGACAGGGTTGCCGAGAAGCTGGAAATTGAGTGCTTTGAGACCCCGACGGGCTGGAAGTTCTTCGGCAATCTTCTCGATGCCGGCCGTGCCACGCTGTGCGGCGAAGAAAGCGCCGGGACAGGTTCCAATCATGTCCGCGAAAAGGATGGCCTTTGGGCGGTATTGCTTTGGCTCAACATCCTGGCGGTGCGTCGGGAATCCGTTGCTGAGATTCTGGCGCATCACTGGAGCATCTATGGGCGCGATTATTATTCGCGCCACGACTTTGAAAACATCCCCACCGAACAGGCCAATACACTGATGACTGGCCTCAGGGATGCGCTGCCCGATTTGCCGGGCCAGACGTTTGGCAGTGAAACCGTCGCATCCTGTGACGAGTTTTCTTACTCCGACCCGGTCGATGGATCGGTCAGCCACAATCAGGGTATCCGGGTTTATTTTGAGTCAGGCGGTCGGGCCGTCTTCCGGCTGTCCGGGACCGGAACCCAAGGGGCCACATTGCGCTTGTATCTGGAGCAATTTGAACCAGCCGACGGCGATCATTTGAAGGACCCGCAAGAAGCATTGGTTGGCGTTCAGCAAGCCGCATTAGTGATTTGCGACCTTCAGAACCTGACCGGCAGGTCCGAACCGGATGTGAAGACCTAGAGCCAACGAATCCTCGAAAAAGCGTTGAATTGGTTGGGCTTAAAGGCCCACCACCCAATAGCTACATGCGATTTCTCGCATATGCCGAGCAACGCTTTGAAAACCCCTGCTACGCCAAAAATTCACCTGAGGAAATACGCGGTGAACCTGCCTGGAAAGTCTTGCTCCAAGAGTTTCCATCGAAAACCGCTGTTTGAGGCGCTGATTGGCAGGACAGCGAAGAGCGTAGATGCAGCCAACGCAGTCACAAAACATTCAAGATTCTCCGATTGCAGAAGAGTCCATAGAGGCTTCGCCGCAGACAACCTCTCTGGAGAGCCTGGCACGCCATCAGGCGGACAATGTCGAACAGATGATCGGCGAGCTGGATCTGCTGCGTTCCATTGTCGAACAGTTTCCCGGTGGTCTTTGCGCGTTTGACGAAAACCTCAGGATGACGGTTTGCAACGAGTATTTGAAAAAACTGCTCAACTATCCGCCTGAACTTTTCGGCGACGGCCTGCCAACCATCGAGCAGCTTTTCCGATTCAAAGCCGAACGCGGTGAATATGGTGACGGCGACGTCGAACAGCATGTGCGTTCCCGCATGGCCCTGGTCGCTCAACGATTGCCTCATCGTTACGAACGCCGCATGGCCGATGGACGCGTCATCGAGGTCAGAGGTCGCCCGCTTGACGGTGGTGGCTTTGTCACCACCTATGTCGACATCTCAGAAAAGCGTCGCAACAGTACCCAATTCGAAGCGCTGATGAACGGCTTTCCAGGCGGTATCGCCGTCTTTGATGCAGGCTTCCAAATGACCTTCTGCAATGACACGCTGAAGGGCCGTATTCCCAAGGCGCAGGAATTGTTTGCCAATGGCCTGCCCAATATGGAGCAATATATCTGGCACAATGCCCGTCAGGGCGCCTACGGTCAGTCCAATCTTTCACAAACGGTGGCCAGAAGAGTGCGCGCCATTCGCAGCGGCCGGATCCTCAAGCATGAGGTGACAACGAGCCAGCAGAACTACGTGGAAGTCACCGTCATCCCGCTAAAAGAAGGCGGCTTTGTTGAAACCCATGTTGACGTTTCTGATAACCGCATGCGCAGCAATCAGCTCGAAGCTATTGTCGAACACTTCCCAGGCGCTGTGGCCATGTTCGATAAAGAACTGAACCTTGTGTTGCACAACCAGCAGCACCGCGAAATGTGGTCCTACCCCGACGAACTGTTTGAAGGGCGGCAGGTCAAACTGCGCGAACTGATCGAATACAATGCCCAACGGGGTGAATTTCCTGATCAGGACATTGACCAGTACATTGAAAATCGCATGGCGGCACTGCGCAGCGGCGGACATCAGAAAATTCAGCACAAATGTGCCGACGGTCGGACTCTGGAAATCCTCAGCACGCCGATTGAAGGCGGCGGTGTTGTCACCACGTATTTCGACATCACCGAACGGCTGGCACAGGAAGCCAAGTCGATGGAGATGGCCTATTACAGCCAACTCACTGGCTTGCCTAACCGTGCCCTGTTCCAAGACAGGTTGAATATCGCTCTTGCACAAGCAGAGCGTGGCACCAATATCGCGGTCCACTTCATCGACATCCACAACTTCAAGCGGATCAACGACACTGCCGGCCAGCGCACGGGTGACAAAATCCTGCGGGTATTGGGTGGACGGTTGATGGAGACACGCCGCGAAACCGATACATTCGCTCATCTGGGCGGCGACGAATTTGCTGTCATTCAGATCGGTATTGATGATCTGGGCGGCGCCGAGATTTTGGCCCGCCGGGTGCTGCGCACAATCCGTGAACCGATAGAAGTTGACGGCATGATCTTCGAACTCGATGCCTATGTCGGCATCAGCCTGTCGCCGCAGAACGGTACGTTTTTCGACGAGATTCAGACCAAGTCCAGTTCCGCCCTGTTCAACGCCAAGCAGGTTGGACCAGGCATGATCATGTTCTATCACTCCTGCGTAAACCACGCATTTGTTTAGATAACACAGTCACTTACACAGTTCTGACCAGCATTACGGGCAACCTGTTTGCCCGGGGCTTTTGCTTGCCGCTTTCCAATAGTCAGGTTTGCGCAAGAAAGAAGTTGAAGGGTGAGGTCAATGAGGAAGTGGGATTCGGCTTCAGGGCGCTCATAAATCTGGGACCCAATACGCGCCAATCCCGTGTGCAAGAATGGCGGACCATTGGAAAACACGGCCCTGAAAACGCTGCAGCAGGTACGGGTCACCCCGGCACTTAGCAACAATTCCTTTGATTCAATTTCCAACCGGCTAAAAACCGTGTCGACGTTGAGTGATGCCTTCTCTTGCGTCAGCGAACTATGCACCAGCTATGGCTACAGCCATTTCCTGATTGCCCACCCACCCAAAGTCGGTTGCTCGGTTAGCGCAGAAGACATCATTTTGACCAACCTGCCGCTTTACTTGGTCGACGACCTCGTGACGCTGGATTTATTGTCAGATTGGTCGATCCTGGATCAGATGAGTGAGACCTCGGCGCCGTTTGCCTGGACAAAGAACGGCGGCGTCAAGATTTCGCAAGAGCAGTTTGAGGCCACAGCCGCTGAACCTCCAGTGGACCTCAGCGGTGCGGATGCGTTGATTGCCAGTGAGGTTGATACACAATTCGCCCATTGCATTCAGGCGCCAACGCGCGGCCAAAGACGGGCCTTCATAACCCTGTTTGCCGAACACCATCTTCAATTTGAAGCCGACTTCGAACTGGTTGTCCTGTTTCAGAAAATCTTTGACCGAATCGAAAAACTAGCCAGCAACCGCGCACGCGATGTCGGGGCTGAGCTGAACAAACGTGAGCTTGAATGCCTGAACTGGGCAGCAGCTGGCAAAACCAGCGGCGAAATTGCCGTGATTGTCTCGCTGTCGGAGCACACGGTGAACCACTACCTCAATTCCTGCTGTAAAAAGTTAGATTGCGTCAACAGAACCCAAGCGGTTGCCAGGGCAATCCGGATGCAGGTCATCAAATGATGCCGCATCCAATACAGGGAATAACCAAGATGAACACAACCAGGGCGGACAGATAACCATGCAACAAGCACAAGCAAAGCCAGTCAGCGACCCCCCAAAGTCAAACAAACCCCTTCCCATGTCGATGCGTGTAGCCAACGCGATGCATAAGATTGGCGTTGTCGGGCTTCCTCGCAATTATGAAGTTTTTTACGGTGCGATCAGCGGCACCAACCCTGAGATCCAACAGGAACTCATGGAAATCGGCAACAATATCGATCAAGAGAAATTGGACGAATTGTTTGCGACTCACTGCGCTCGGGCCGATGATGATGCAATGATTTCAAAGATCTGCGATGCAGTTGAAACCAAGCTCAGCAGCACGATTGAGATGATCAAGAACGAGCAGTCTTCCGTATCCCAATACGGCAAGATCCTCGGTCAGGCGACGCAAAAGCTGGATCCGAATACGCGTATGGCGCCGGAAGTCATGAACAAGCTGGTGAGCTTGTTGTCGGATGCAACCGAAACCACACAGCGGCAGGGGCAAAAGACACTCGAAGAAATTCAGGACAACAGCAGCGAACTGCAGGCCATCAAATCCGAGCTCGCGGAATATAAGAAGCAGGCGGAGACCGACGCGCTAACCGGCCTCTATAACCGACGCGCTTTCGACAACCGTCTGGGCGGAGTCGACAGCAACCTGTTCAACCAGTCAGCGCTGATCATCGGCGACATCGACCGGTTCAAAACCCTGAATGACACCTATGGCCATCCTTTCGGTGATCTGGTGATTAAGAACATCGCCAAGGTGATGCAGTCCAACAGCCGCGGCGATGTGTTGCTTGCGAGACTGGGTGGCGAGGAGTTCGCACTATTCTCCACCGACATCAACGAAGAAGGCATGATGCGCCTGGCCGAAAGGGTCCGCGTTGCGGTTGCAGAAGAATCCTTTGGCGACGGCCGTATCAAGTTGGGCCCTGGCAAAGTGACCATTTCATTGGGCGTTTGCCATGCATCTGCTGCCGATAACGTACAGGCACTCTATTCCCAGGCCGACGAAGCGCTTTATGCCTCAAAAAGAACTGGCCGCAACCGGGTGACTTCCTACACTGAGTTGTCAAAATCGCCGGAGCGCAAAAACCTGTATCTGTACAAAGACTGATCAGCTTCCAGCAGCCCGGACAGCCGGGCTGCTGACACGGTTACCAAGCGGTGAATTTGCACCGCAATTTCTCCTAATGAAAACTGTCATGCATATCGGGGCAATACCCGACAACAGCCAAATACTATAGACTCGCGTTCGCGACTTCATCATCGCGAAGTGTGTAGTGAGTATCGGTCATGATTGAAATCGTTCAAATGCCGGGCGAGAGCAAGAATTTCGCCAAAGTGCTGGACAGCATTGATCTGCGCTGTGACGGATATCTCGACAATGAGACCTGGATCGGACAATCGGTCGAGCGTTGCGGAACGCTTGAAGAAGACGATCGTCGCGACTGCTTCCACATCATCAACAATCAGGGTGAAAAGGCGCTGGGCTACGCGCGCCTGACGCCGGTCATTGAGCGCGATGGCCAGGATACGATGAGCAGCATTATCTCTGACTTGGCCCGAAAGAGTAACCGTTATCCGGCGTTTGAACTGCAGTGCGTGAGCATGGCAGAAGAAGCGGATGCCGCTGAGTGCGGGAAAAACCGCGAAACGATTCTGCGGGAATTGGTTATTGAAGCTCTGCGCCTGGCGAATGCCCGCCAGTGCAAGTTCATTTACACAACCAGTGATCGAGGCGGAACGGCGGAACTGCGCAAGATCGGCCTGCGCTATTCGACACTGTCGGCGCCTATTTCAATAAATGGCCGCATGATGGTTATCCTGTGCATCGCCGTTTCCAACCGCAACATCGTCGCAATGAACCCCTTCCGCCTGGTTGGGGGAACCGCCGTTGGACCAAATCTGTCGCATCGCAACTCACCGCGTCTGGCACATTCAGAGTTCACCCGCCTGGAGACAATCGCGAGCCTCAGCGACAACAGCGACGATCATCCAACACCGCCCGACCGACCCTCTCCTCCGCCGAGTGCTGCCTAAGACCTATCTTTGCACTTGATGGCGGCATCGATCATCTGATTGCACCTGCCCATCGTATCGTCGTCGATTTCGACCAACCTTGCATCACCAAGGTCTGGATGGATCTGACGGGCAATATCACGACGCAATCTGCGCAGTTCAGGCACTGATAGCGCGTTCAACTGCTTTTGTGTCGGAGGGACGAAAACGGGGCTTGGATGCGGTTTTGGCGATGCTTCCGCTGCGCCTATTGAATGCGCCTTTATGGACGCGGCGGCGAAGGCTTTCAGTTCGGGGGAGTCGAAGCGTCCGTACTCCGAGATCAAGTTGCCACCACTGTTTTGTCGAGCGGTAGCTGGACCATGCCCCAAACCAGACAGAAGGGGCCGGGCTGTCGATGACATGCCGACCTGATCATTGTTCGTATCTTCGTCCTTTTCCTGCCGGTCCTGCAGCAACAGTTTGAAGCTCCAATATCTGTCGGCAATGCTCATGCCCAATGTCTAGCAAGGATAGCTTTCTCCGAACTGTCTTTGCAGACAGTCAGTTGCACCGCACACTGTTCATCAGCGTTAGCCCGACACAAGTTTGTCGAACTAATCTGTTCCCAGCTACAGATTTGCCTCCAACACTGCGTCAGAGCGGAATCCCGTGATCAAATCCCTCATCATCTCCATATGGGCCATCATCGTAACGGTTGGCGTCGTGTTCGTGCCAGGGCTGTTTGCCGGCGGCGACGCTGATGGTGAGCCAGCACCGGTGACGCTGATCGATCACCGAACCAATACCATGTCGGCAGCAATGTTCGAACGCGGCAGGGTCATTGGTCACTTCACCACACGCATTCGCTATCAGCTGCCCAAAGGCGCAGTCGACCCAGAAACGGTCCCAGTCGATCAGATCATCATGGACGGCTTATTTGAGTTGATCCATCAAATGCAGCCAAAGGATATGGCCAAGCTGCGCGAACGTGAACTGGTCGCAATGGGCAAAGATTTGGCAGAACTGCTCAATAATCGCAGCACCCCATTGCCAGTCCAAAATCTCCGTTTTGACAGCGCCAGATTAATGGTAAAAAGCGTCGTTCGTTAACAGATCACCCGCAAATTCAGCGTTCGGAAACCCCTGGTTAACCCGCCGTTAACCATACTCTTTTACCTTTTGAAAGGAGTGGTGAACCGAACAGAAGTTCGAGCATGATGCGCGTTCCCACCGGCCGGCGACCGGCATGTCAATCTACAGAATTCGATTGCCAGGTTTGGGGCGCACATGACCAGTATCAAAACAAATTCTTCAGCGATGACGGCTCTTCGCTCGCTCCAGTCAACCAATAAGATGCTGGATGAGACGCAGAACCGCATTTCTACTGGTTACAAGGTCTCAACAGCCACCGACAACGCGGCTTATTGGTCCATCGCCACCACTATGCGTTCCGACAACAAGGCCCTCTCAACGGTCCAGGATGCTCTGGGTCTGGGATCGGCCAAAATCGACGTTACCTATACCGGATTGAACTCGAGCATTGAGGTGATCGATGAAATCAAATCCAAACTGGTTGCTTCGCGGGAACCCGGCGTTGATCGCACAAAAATTCAAGACGAAATCGGTCAATTGCAGCAACAGCTGATTGCCATTGCTGATTCCGCCTCGTTTTCTGGTGAAAACTGGTTGTCTGTTGATTCAGGTGCAGCTGGATATACCCAGGTGAAATCAGTGGTCGCCTCCTTTACACGCACCGATACTGCCGTTTCAGTTGACACAATCGACGTCGACACCGGCACGGTGGAGCTGTTCGATGCCGATGACCAATCCGGCATTCTGGACTCAACATTTACCACCACGGGCGCCGGCGCGTTGACCGTATCCGTCTCCACGTTGGACATTACTGTGGCAACGGTTACCGATGCCGATATTGATTCGATGATTTCAAATGTTGACGCCAAGCTGGCCTTGATGACCACCGCAGCATCCGACATTGGCGCAATACAGAAGCGCATGATCAATCAAACCGACTTTGTCGCCAACTTGATCGACTCCATCGATCGTGGCGTGGGCGCCTTGGTTGACGCCGACATGTCCAAAGAGTCGACCAGGCTTCAGGCTCTACAAACCCAGCAGCAGTTGGGCATCCAATCATTGTCGATTGCCAACAGCGGTGCCCAGAGCATTCTCGCCCTCTTCCAGTAAGACCAACCAGCCGATAGCAGCTGGCACCTAAAGAAAATCACCCGCCCGTCTTAACCGACCGGGCGGGTTTCTTTTTGCCTTCATAGGCTAATAGGAGAAAGTTCGATTCAACCGTCGCCATCTGGGATCTACTGATCAGAAACGGCGTTGTTTGAATCCTGATCTTGCAGCCAAATTGATTTGAGGGTCTGTTTGGTTCTGACCTCGTCCGCGCCGAGAAAGTTGACACCACTCACATAAAGCGCCTTTACCAGCTCCACACCAACGGCCTCGTTGATTCGGTCCTTCAAGCCGCTCTTGAAGGCCAAGAAATCAAACTGAGCAGTTTGCGGGAAGGCGAATTTTGGATTGCCGACAATCAACGACAAATAGGCGTCCTGGATGACAATCTCCAAGGGCACCTTTGACTTCGATCTAACGTCACCGTGCATTTCAAGCGAGACGTTTGAGAATACATATCCAGCAGACCTGTTATCGTTGACCACCGGGGCCACCAACACGTAGGGCGTCGAATATTTTGGCGGTATCACCACTTCAACCTGCATCTCAGCAGCATCCGGGGGTGTCGCATTCATCTGCATACCAACCACCAAAGTGGCCGCGGTGACTGCGCAGCACCAAACAGGATAGAAGATTGTAGTTATCACAACTCAGTCCCTAAAAGGTTTCACCATAGGTTCCGTCAGCATCCTCGTTCTTGAGAATGTTGACCATGATGTCGGACACTTCACGCACCGCCGCCAGATGGGCCTTGATGCGAGCCTCATTCTTGGCGAGCGCCTTCTTCAACCTTGACAGTTCGTTCAACACCGACTGGTCAAGAGTTGAAAAATCGCAACCGCGGCTGGATCGGTTCAGCTCAAACAGCAACCGGCTCTTCTTTTCGCTTGAAGCACGGAAATCAAATTTCTTGTCGCTCTGGATTTGTTCGGTTTCCAGCTCAATGAACGCACCAAGCCGCGCAATAACCGTATGCAGGCTGGATTGCTGTCCAGGTTGCTGTTGGGGGTTCACCGCCGTCGCCGGGGCTGTTGGAGCGTAAGTCATCATGCCGCCGATGGGTTAGAGTTGAGAATGCTGGAGGCGGGCTCGGCCTCTTTGTCGTTGCCCAGGAGTGCACTGAGCTCCAGTTTCTGCAGGAACTGGCTGGCACCATCAACGGCGCGAGTCTGTGACACTGCCAGCGACGGGTCATGCAGCCCCGCAATTGGCTTTATTGTTTCGTCCTCGACCTGATAGCTCTTCAGCAGGCGGTCAGCGATACCAATGCCGCCATTCCTCGCCAATTGCTCGCCAATTTTCTCGGCCATCTGGGCTTTCCACATATCGCCCGAAAGACCCTCACCATAAACACTGCTGGCTTCTTTCGGCATCATGGCCTGGACAAATGTGGACAACACAACGGATTCAAACTTTTGCAGAACCTGTTGCGGACTTTCCTGAATGGCGGTGCGGCGATTCCCCGCTGAAACTTCCGCGCTGAATTTCGGCGCGTCGGCAGAATCCATCTTGCTCGCAGCGGAAAGCTTTTGCAGCTTCAAGCGTGCCTCTGCCGCCTGCTGCGGATCTGCCGCTTTCATCGCGTCTACCAGAATGTCGGAACCGAAGTCGAAGGCCATATCTACCTCTTGTGCATGCCCTTCCATGATAAAACGGAAAGCTTGCGGGAAACTATCAAAGGTGGCGAGAGCCCCGCTCAAGTCGCTCAAGAAGCAATTTGTTTTCAGCTTCCCGTTCTTCGCTTGAGAGCGTCGCCTTTAGGCGATCCTGGAGTTTGCGATTGCGCACCGTCTCGCTTTGCAACTCGCGACGCGCCGCTTCCAGTTGATCGCGTGTTTCCTCGCTTTCGCGCACCAGACCGTTGATGTGTTTGAGATGCAGATCAGAAAACAGCATTGACGTCTTCGTGGTCGCGAAGGAGTTTCTCGCCTTTTCCAGCTTCTCATCGACTTGTGCCAGTCGCGCAGACAAACCACCTACCTGGGATTTGGCCATCGATTCAGCGACCGTTTGCGCCAAAACGAGCCGTTTCAGTTTCTTGGCGGATACCGGCTTTGCCATCTCAGCGGAACACCTTGAATTCGAAGAAACCGTCGACGAACAGGCTCAGGAAGGTCGGGACGGCAAAATAGAGCAGCAACAATCCGCCAAAGATCAAGAAGGGCAGCGAGATGAAATAGATCGGAATCTGTGGAGTCAGCTTGTTCAGGATACCGATCATCAAATTGACCACCAAAGAGTAGGCAATGAAGGGACTACCCAAGCGAAGCACCAACATAAACGCTTCCCTCAGCGTCTCGGTCAGGTTCGCCAGATATGTCTCGGTTTCGAAGCTGCCGTTCACCGGCACCACTTTGTATGACGCAATCAACGAGTGGATCACTGCGTGATGAAAGTCGAATATGAACAGCAACAAAAGCGCGGCCATCGTCAGCAGCGTTCCCAGTGCCGCCTGCGGCTCAGTCTCTTCAAAGCCTGGCCCCATAAGGTTGCCAAACCCGATAACCGTTCCCATGGCCGTGGCCATGAAACCAAGCGCCAGCAAATAGAACCGGACACACAGTCCGATAAAGACGCCGATGGCCGTCTCCGAAACAATCAGCCGCGCCAACAGCGAAGGCTGGCTTATGTCGGTTGTTGCCAGCAGAGGCCAGATTTGACCAAGCATGGCAATGGTAATCGAGATGACCAGAAGCAGCCGAACTTGAACAGGCACCCGGCTGCTGGAAAGACCTGGCAGAACCAGAAAGCATCCACCGACCCGACAGAATGCCAAAAGGACCAACAGCACGCTGTCGGAAGCCAGTGCCGTCACGACACGTTGCCCAGAATGTTCAGATTCGCACCGCGCGCAATTTCCACATGGGATAAAACCGGTAGATTGGGATGCAACCGCTCAATGATCATGCGCACATAGGGGCGCACCTCAGGCGCCGTGATAAGGGCAAAATTCACGCCAGCTTCTTGATGGCTCTTGATCGTCTTCGACGCCGCTGTGCCAAATTCCTCCAGCAGATGCGGCTCCATATCAAACTCGCGCACCTCACCCTTGCTGTCACGTTTGAGGCTCTCATGGAAAGCAAGGTCCCAACGATTGCCCAGTCGCAGAACATTGAGCGTACCCTTCACGGTGATATCACCACACAATTGCTGACCAATGCGCATGCGCACGTGCTCAACGATCTTCTCCGAACGGCGGATATGCGGTGCAATCTCGGCAATGGCTTCCAGAATCAGATGCAGGTTGCGAATGGACACCCGCTCCGCCAACAGGAGGCGAAGAACGGCCTGCAACCCCGGATAGGAAATGTGGTTGCTGCACATCTCTTCGGTAAGCTTGCGGTACTCGGGGTCCAGACCATCGATTAGAACTTTGGTGTCCTTGTAGGACAGCAATTGCGGCAGGTTGTTACGGATCACCTCGCTGAGATGCGTCAGGATGATGGCGACATTGTCGGCCGAAGGAAGCCCGAGTTGCTTGACGTCTTCAGAAAAACCTTCGAGCACCGACAAAGCTCGAATGCCAAAGGCCGGCTCAACCGTTTCCTCACCTGGAATATCCGGCAATTCCTTTTCACCGACCAGCACCAGAATTTCGCCAATCCGCAGATCGTGGGACGATACCGTCGTGCCATGGATTTTGATTTCGTAGCTCTTGTCGCCGATGGCCAGGTCTTCGTTGAGACGCACGTCAGGGATGACGAAGCCGTATTGCGAGGCAAATTTCTTGCGCATCTTCGACATGCGGAATGCCAGCTCTTCACGCTTCGGCACCAAATGGGTGGCCAGCTGCTTGCCCAGCACGAGTTCAATCTCGGACGTCGCCAGTGAATTCTTGACCGAGTTCTGTTCCGCGTCGGTCTTTTCCTGCGCCGACTTCTCGGCATCAATCTTACGCTGTTCGGCCTCAGCTGCGATGCGCCGCGTAATCAGGAATCCGGAGCCTGCCAGAATCAGTGACAAGACCAGGAACGGCAACATTGGCAGACCCGGCATCATGGCAAAGATGAACATCAAAAGAGCCGCCAATTGCAGCGCCTTTGGATACGCACCAAGCTGCCCAAAAACCGCTTTATCGGCAGAGCCGCGCGTGCCGCCTTTCGAGACCAGCAGGCCAGCTGCGAGGGAGACAATCAGCGCTGGAATTTGCGATACCAAGCCGTCGCCCACCGACAGCTTGGTGAAGACGTCCGCCGCTTCAGCCAGGCTCATACCGTGCCGTGTGTAGCCAATGACAATACCGCCAAAGATATTGATGGCCGTGATGATCAATCCGGCGATCGCATCGCCGCGAACAAATTTCGACGCACCGTCCATGGAGCCGAAGAAGGAGCTTTCTTCCTCAAGTTCACGACGCCGGCGTTGGGCCTCTTTCTCGTCAATAATCCCAGCAGAAAGATCCGCATCGATGGACATTTGCTTGCCGGGCACCGCGTCCAGAGTGAATCGTGCGCCAACTTCCGCAATACGCGTGGAACCCTTGGTGATGACGACAAAGTTCACAATCACCAGGATGAGAAACACGATCAGGCCGATGACAAAATCGCCACTCATCACAAAGCTTGAGAACCCGCCAATGACGTAACCTGCGGCGTTCACGCCCTCATGCCCTTCAGACAAGATGCTGCGTGTCGTGGCGATGTTCATTGACAGGCGCAGCATCGTCGCGATCAGCAAAATCGTCGGGAAGGAGGAGAAATCTAGCGGCTTAGATATCCACAAGGCCACCATCAATATCAGCACCGAGAATGCGATCGAAATCGACAGTCCGATATCGATAAAGGCCGTGGGAAGCGGCAGAAACAAAATAGCGAGGATGAACACAACGCCGGCGGCAAAGAGCACGTCCTTGCCGTTGCTGCTGGCAACATCTTTCAGCGAGGCTTCAACCGCCATTCAGGGCCGCCTGTGTCAGGAAAATCACGTCGTTAGATCGAGATTAGGCCGCGAAACTTGCGCCGAACTCACCTGCCCTCAGTCGGTAGTAGCAGATCTAGAAGCCGGATTGAATGTGGGAATAGACGCTGTTCGACAGGCGCCCCATTTGGGCCCCTATAAAGGTCGCCGAAAAGGCAACGGCCGCAAAGATTGCCAGGATCTTCGGAATAAAGGTCAAGGTAATTTCCTGGACCTGTGTCAGCGCCTGAAGCAGTGCGATTGCCAAGCCAACCACCATCGCCGCCACGACGGCCGGGGAGGACGCGATGATCAGCGTCCACATGGCAAGTTGAGTGATGTCGAGTGCGTCAGCCTGGTTCATTTGCGTTCCAATTCTTATGCCCTGATAGGCTAGCTCAGAGTGACTTTGCCATCGACAGCGATTTCCTCACCTGACTGCAACACAGCCGTGCCGGCGCCGTTGACAACTTTCACCTGAACAATTTCGCCACTCGTTGCACCATCAGCCGACGTGATCGTGCGGCCAATCAGCGAACCTGCGCTGGCAATGAAAGAAGAGTTGAGCAGATTGTCCAGCTTTTCGTTCGTCTGGATCTGCTGTTCCACGTTGGAGAAGCTCGCCAATTGAGCCACATACTCCGTCGACTCCATCGGCTTTGTCGGGTCCTGGTTCTGCATCTCAGCCACCAGAAGCTGCAGAAAGGCATCGTAGTCGACACTGGCTGCCGAGGATGTTGAATTTGCTGCAACAGATTGCGGGATTGGGGTTACTGGAGCGACTTCGGTCATCGATACTATCCTGCTTTTGCGTGAAGGGTTTCGGATTCCTCAAAAGGAAAACTGGTGTTGATCCCATTCAACAAACGTTGCTCGATGGGATAGAGGCCTTTCAGTGTTTTCATGGCCTCGTGGAAACGATCTTCGGAGACCATCTTTTCGACATTGACCAGTTCGGAACGAACGGTCGAATCTTCAAACGTCATCATCAATTGCTCCAACTGCTCCCTGAACATGCGGTTGGATGCCGTTGTATCGCTCGGTGACATCAATTGAATCTGGACGGTAAAATACAGTCTTTTCAATGGCGTATCAGCGTCCGCAGCCTGTAAAACCTGGCTCTCCAGAAGAAACTGGACGTCATTGAGAAACTCAAGCGACGTCTTTCGATCAACCTTGATCACCGCCCCGTTGATGTAAACTCGTTCGTGCGGTTTGAGTGAAATCTTAAATGTCGACAAGATCAGATACCCTCCATGATCGTTTGCGTGATCTCGATCACGCCGTCGAAATCATCCGACTCGCGCTGCCGAATTTTCTCATTTTCTTTCAAAATCCAGATCCCAACCGAGATCAAACCAGCCCGAATTTCGTCCGACAACTGGTTGTCTGGTTGGGCCAGATCTTCAAGCAAAGCTGTCCAAAGGCGGCGCGTAAAGTGCGTTGCTTCAATGATACCCATCGGATTTGAGGAATCGTCACGTGCCTTTTCCATCAGGTCGATTGACCTGTTGAGCAGTTGACGCTCTCGGGTGCGCGCATCAACGACGGCATCTTCCTGGATGTCAGCATATTGCAGCTGGTACATGCCAATTCCTTTCGTTTCTGCCCCTCATCATCAGATGTAGCGCATCAAGCTGAGCTGCTGGATGCGTCCGGTGAGGGTGTAAGAAGTTTCGATCTGGGTGATCAGAGAATTGAGGCGGGTCGCCGCCTCATAAGGATCCACTGCCACCATCTTGTCCGAATGAAGGGTCAATTCATCCATTTGAATTGCAATGCGTTCATTGGCTTCAGAGGTTCTGTTGACCAACAGGCCGGTTAATCCCTGAAGCTCAGCCAATTGCCCAGTAGAGATTCCAACTTTGTCGATCGCGGCCTTAGCAGCCGCAGATTGGGCTTCGGCATTAAAGTTTTCGTTGATGAATTCGGCAGCCACCACGGCGGCAAGCATAACATTCTGAAAACCTTGCTCATTTCCACTGACCGACCCACTGATACTTTCGTTGAGGCCGATCCGGGCCGTGATGGTTTCATCGGCAGCATTGGAGAATGTCGATGTCCAGTTCGCACCCGTAATCAGAGGATTCAGCACCGTATCAATAAAGTTGGTCATCGCCGCACCGCTGATCGACACTGCCGCAGCGTCGGTTGCCGCAAAGCCAAAGTGCCCTAGGAAGGCAGCGTCGATAGCAGCCTTGGGCCCGCCATTTTCGTATTCATTAATCGGAGCTTCGTCCGAATTAATGCCGCCAAAAATATATTCTCCGTTCAGCGATGTATTCATCAGGCCGGTGATCGCCTTGATGGCTGATTCCCCTGCAGCCTGGGTCAGATGTGCCGTGCTGGTACCGCCGACACTGGCGGTGAGAGTAGAAAACAGAGATTGCGCTGTTTCATTGATCGAGCCGGTTGCAGTAATCGACATTTCCAACCGGCCCTGAGTCCGATTATTCGTGTCGGAAATGACCTGCAGACGATTGATGTCATTCATCATGTTGAAGCGGCGACCGTTATTGGCTCCAATGCTGAGTCCAGCATCGCTGACCTGCCCTGTGGCTACTTCCTTTTGTGCATCGGTAAAGTCGCGCTGCAGGTTGCTCATCGAATAACGCAGATTGTCGAACATTGCCTGGGTAGAGACTTGCGAGATCTTCATGCCGCTACCTCACCACAGACAGGAGAGTGGCCAGCATTTCATCAACTGCGGTGATGATGCGAGCAGACGCTTCGTAGGAATGTTCCAGCTGCAACAGCATGGCCATTTCCTCATCGATATTGACGCCGGTTTGGTTCGAGATCTTCTCAGTCAGTCGGACATGCAAAGACTCTTTGGTCGCGGCGGCTTGTGAAGCCTCGCTGCGTTGGCCATCAAGCCATCCCAAAGATTGTGTTGCATAAGTCAGCAAACTCATAGATCCGCTTATTCCGGATTGTCCGTCAAATGCAGTTGTGCCATCCAGACTTTGCACGAGGCTGATCAAATGATCGGAATAAGACGCCGCACCTGTCGGATTATGGTTGTACGCGGCCCCGTTAGCACCGCCATCTCGGATCAGATTGGCATTGCCACCTTGCGCCGGGTCATAGGCTGCATTGATGGAAATCTCGGAAGCCATGCCCTGTTGAAGGACACCGGCCGCCGGCACAGCGGGCGAGCCGGAGTAAGTGAATAGGCCGGTCAGTGGCGGTAGACCACCACCTGACGCGTCAGTTTCGGCGAATGCCGTGATCAAGCCACGGGCAACTTCATCCAGCTGGTTCTGGATGGTCGCCCCGCTGTCATCGCGTAGCTGGACCATTGCGGCAAGACTGCCGCTGGCAGATGTGTTCGCACCCTCTCCGCCCATGACTGGCACACCGTCAATGCGAATCGAATTACCAATCGTCGTCGGACTGTAAAAGGTGATGGGATCAAAACTTACTTCACGGGGCACTTTTTCGTAGAGCGTTGCACCGCCCTTCGTGATCAGAGCAGCGTCATTGCCAGAACGGTTCAAGACAGTTACGGGCACGATTTCGTTAATCTGCCGCAGTATGGAATCCCTCTGGTCAAGCGCATCGCTCGTATCGCGTCCCGCCCGGGTTTCACCTGTCACGTCAGTGTTGGCAGCATGGAACTCAGCAAGCAGTTGGTTGAGTTTGTCGACCTCATTGCTGATCTCAAGATCCATAGAAGTCTTAAATGTCTGCAGCGAAGCAGACGCATTGTTGAGATTTGTGACAAGATCCTTGGCGTCTTGCAGTGCCGTTTCCGCCAGCAGCCCGTTGGACGGTTCGGTAATGTAGTCCTGCATGCTGTTATGCAGGGAGTTCAGACTCTCCGATGGTGAGCGAGATCCGTCCAACCCATTGATTGTAATAGACAGTTGGTCCAGCCGGTCGGAGATCATCGATTGCGCTTTGGACTCAGCTTGTGCTTCCAAGCTGGCCATGTTGAGTTGCGTGTTAACACTGGTTCGAACGACGACAACCCGGGAACCCCGGTCGCTGCTTTCGATGACACCTTCGCGTCTTGTGTATCCTTCGTTGCCCGCGTCCGTCACGTTACGCGAAACAATACTGGTCTGCCGTGTGACATTGAGCAGCGAGTTTTGCGCAGTTTGTAGGGCGGAAGTCAGTGACATCAGTCAGGCCGAACCAGGTTAGAAGGAGACATACTCATCGCTTCAGATTGACCAGGACATCCAGCAAATCGGATCCTGTCTGGAAGGCTTTAGAGTTGGCCGTATAGCTGCGCTGACTCTGGATCATTGTGGTCAGCTCGCTGGCCAAATCAACGTTGGACTGCTCCAATGCGGAGGGCACGATGACGCCGTAGCTGCCCTCTCCAGGGAAGCCAATCTGAACTGTTCCCGATTCCTGACCTTCGAGGAAATAGCTGCCGGTTTCAGCAACCAAACGATCCGGACTTGTCACAGTTGCCAGCGGAATCTGATAAAGCTCACGAAACGAACCATCGCCGTATCGAGCAAACAAAACACCGTCTGTGCCGATGTCGATACCGGTAATCGGTGCCGGTGGGTTTCCATTTACGCTGGCGTCTAGCACCGTGTAGTCAGCAGCAAGTTGCGTCATCTGTGCCATGTCGATCGTGGTTGCCGTGCCGTTGGGCACCGTGAAGCTGATCGAGTTCGCACTCGCCCCGGTCAAATCGCCCGTGGTCATATCGAAGTTTAGCGTTCCGGTGGCAAGCGCAGCGCTGGCATAGGGAAATCCGCTGCCCAAAGCCGCATCAGCCTGATCGTATACGGCGACTTCCCAGGTGCCGGCAGCGGTGTTGGTGAAATACATGTCGACCAGTTTCTCTTCACCAAGATTGTCATAGACGACCAGCGACGTCTTTTGATCAAACTCCGATGTGGCGAGATTGGCTGACGGCAGCGGTGCTGTTGTGGGCGTGGTATCCGAAGGCAGGTTTGCCTGGAACGCGCCCGAAGTGCTTGCATTGGCAATGAGGTCGAATTCGACGATGGAAACCTCTTCCAATCCACCAAACCCGTTCGCAACAGCGGAAACAGGCCCGTTCTCGAGACTATAGCCGGTCAGTGCCATGCCGGCAGAATTGACCAGGCGACCTTCACTGTCCGGCACAAAAGAACCAGCGCGGGTCAAGAAGGGCATGCCTGCCGAATCATTGACCACGAAGAAGCCGTTTCCGTTAACGGCCAAATCAGTAACAGAATTGGTGTATTCCAACGTGCCCTGCCGAGAGATGGACTGACGTAGATCGGTGATCACCCCGCCGGATCCAAACTCATGGCTGTTCTCAGTTTGAGTCCCTGGCGTTACCAGCTGGGAGAAGTGGGACGTGTAAGCTTTATACCCAGTCGTGTCAGAATTTGCGATATTGTCTGCAACGGCCGACAACCGGTTGGCCTGGGCTTGCATGCCCGACACACTGGTTCTCATCATTCCGTAAAGGCTCATTTTGGATACTCCTGGGTTTACCGATTATGGAAACCCTAGCGCACCAACCTTGCCCGAAACGTTTGATCAGGCGGGCAGACCCAGCATCTGGGACTCTTTGGATTCGGCCTCTTCCTCGACCTGGGCTGGCATCAGCCGGTAACCGAGATAGCGCTTGGAATCGATTGGATCATAGCCCAGAGCATTGCGCAGCTTTTTGCGCAGCTTGCTGATATGGCTTTCGATCACGTTCTCTTCGACGTCTTCGTTGAAGACGCCATAGATTGCGCTGAAGATCTGCGATTTGTTTGCGCGGCGATCTCCGATGGAAGCGAGGTATTCCAGAATGCGACGCTCACGGCGCGGCAAGGGGAATGTCTTGTTGTCGATTGAAGGATCACGACCATCCAGATAGATCGCCAGACGATCGAGGTGGACACAGCTCTCCTTGTTGGCTGTACGACGCTTGATGGCCGCAATGCGCGCGATGATTTCACGGACATGGACGGGCTTGCGCACCACATCGTCGACACCGCTTTCGAACAGTTTCAGCGTGTCTTCCAAGCTGGATTGGTCAAGCAATGCGATTACCGGTGCGTTGGTTTTCTCGCGGATCGCCGCGGGAGAAAGGCCATCCATTTCCGACGCACCGATCAAACACGCGCTAACCGATGTCAAATCTTCCCGACTGGCCGAACCCAACCAGCCATCAAACTCACGCTTATCGAACCCGGCGCTCGGGAATCCTTCGTTTCCGAATTGAGAAGCAAAGCCTTGCTGCACCAAATCGCGTTCATCAATTATAACGATCAAGATCCCATCCCCGAATCAGTATTACCCTGTGGATAACCGTAATCGCGGCATGGATTCGTCGACTATTGCGAAAACTTGCATGCAAGATCTTGAGGTGCATGCAGAGAACAAAAAGGGAATATCGAAATTTCGACGTCAGTTAATGTGTTGATTTACATACACTATTCGAAGACGTTGTATTTGTTGCAAATTTTTGCTTCACCATGTGTTGGAGCACGCGACAAACATATTTTTTCTGCGCCGCATGGTTTTTGTCGCCTGCATGGTAACGCGCAACCGCTACCGACCAGGTGCCATGACGATCCTTAAGACGACGTAAAAAGCGCGCAGAATAATCAACATTGAGCTTCGGATTGAGCATCGCTTCCGGGCTGGGAAACTCAGACGCATGATATTTGTGGTTGATTTGCATGCATCCAAGATCAATCAGCCGGCGGCCAGCTGCCATTTCGCGCTTGAAAATACGCAGTGCTTCGCTTCGGCTTTTCGGGAAGAAGGCCTTGCCCTCGACGTTCAAGGCGAAGGGATGGAGTTTGCCCTTGCGTCCCGATTCGGCAAGACCGACGGCGTAGAGCAGCGCCACTGGCACAGCATACTTTTCAGACGCCCGATAAATGTGTTGCTCGCAAACATTTGCCTTTGCGTGAGCAACAGTGCTGAAGGCGCTAAATAACGTTGTGAGAAGCAGGATCTTCTTCATCGGCAGTCATGCCCTCGCTGGAATGTGTAATGGAGTCGCCATCACCGGATTCATGGCCGCGGGAAGCCTCGCCGCTTGCCCCCTCACCTGCAGCTTGGTTTTCCGATTGACCAGGATTCTGGAACTGGGTCGAATTTTCTGACTGAGGACCATTGATGTTGATACCGTCGACCTTGAAGCCGAGACTGCGCAGCGTGTTGACCAACGCATCCTGATCGACCAGCAGCGTCCGATAGGCCTGGTCGGACTCTGTGCGTACATCAATCGTCACCTGGCCCTGTTGCATTCGCAGGTTCAACTCGAGCTTGCCCAGATCAACTGGATTGAGCGTCACACTCAAAGCCTGCAAAACTTTCCCATTGGGCCGCATGGTCTCGCTGAAGTTGACCGTCGGGGCGGAAAGCATCTTGGTCCAGTTCGAGTTTTCCTTGATGGCATTGACCAACGTCTGTGACGTCGAAGTCAGACTGCCCAGCGCCAGTTCATTGACAGATTTAACCGCGCTGGCATCAGCTCCGCCTTTGCCCGCCAACATCAGGGACTCGTTGTCCTTGAAGGCACCGCTGTCCAACTTGGCGTCCTGCAATTTCTCATCAGCCGCAGCAGCAGCCCGCAGGCCNGCCAAATCTGCGCGCAGCAGGTCTTTGGCAGCTGCATCAATATTTCCGCCTTCTTGCAGCGCATTGGCCAGGCCTTGCAGGGAATTGCTCGACTTATCCAATGGATTGCGGCCGTCCAGCTTGATGCCAGCAACTCCCGCTTGCGCCGTCGCTCCCGCGACATTGCCCGCCGCTAATTCAGCCAATGTTTGGGCCGATCCATTGGCGCCAAACTGCAACCCGCCGACCAAGGTGTTCGCACCAGGAACCTGCTGGCCGGAAGCCACATCGGGTTTGGTTGATGCCGCAGCATCTGCGTCACCGGCCAGTGCGGCCAAACCAGATTTCAGGTTGCTCAAAAGAGCATTGCCGTCGCCACCGTCATCACCATTGCCCAGTTGGGCTGGGCCAATCCCTCCAACAGACTTCAGCAGGAAAGCACCGTCGATCGGTTGAAAATCACTCTGTGTCGTGGCGTCCGATTCTGACGACGCGACCGTATCATTTGATTCAGAAGACCCATCAACATCGGTTTTTCCAGAACCCGCAGGCTTGTTGTTCAGCTTGTCCCCCGCAACAGTGCCGCTGGGATTTGATCCGGGCGCATCGTTGGACGCTTTGTTGCTGGTACCACCTGAACTGCCGTATCTCGGACCGCCCGCATCATTGAGAGCCCGTCCGAATCCGGCCTGCGCATCGGCTCTGGCAGACGGCGCCGGCGATTTATTGACAGGTGAAGGTGGAGATGAGTTCAGACTCAGCAAATTCTGCAACATATTACTTGCTCAACATACTATCGATATCCGACAACCGCTTCTTCAGGCTGCCGATGAACTGATCGATTTCCTTTTGGTTCTTCTCAACTTCATCTTTGACAGAAGAAGTTGGTCCGGGGCTGACTTCACCGTCCACATCACCATTTTTTTGCATGGCCGGTTGCGCTCCAGGTCCATTTGTGCGAACGGAACCCGTTGAATTTGTTTGTATTTCATCAATGGGAGCAACAATATATCCAAGTATGCCCTGCGCCCGTTCAAGCAGCTTTATGTCAACTGCGGCCAGACGACTCCGGTCAATCGCGTCCAGCTCCTTGAGCATTTCATTGGGATCAGCCGACGTCATATTGGCAAGCAGACCAAACAATTTCAGTTGTGTCTGATTGATTGGCGCGTCTTTCTTCTTGGCCGACAATGCGCCAATCTGGGCCAGCGAATACTGGGCCAGTTTCATGTGGCCCGATTCCAGCGACCCGCGCACCAGATGCATGTGCAGAGATATGCCATAGGCCGGCGGCATCAGCTGGGCCAGTTCGCCGACATCCTCCAAGGGGATGGTGCGCCGCATCGACACCACGCCCCCGCGCAACATGGTCAGGTACTGTTTGCGATAAGGCGAATTGATGAACCGTCGGGCATATTGCTTGGCCATGCGGGTAAACGCTTCGCCATTTCCGTAGGATGCATGCAGCGCCATCAATCGACGCAGGCTGGCCTCTTCCAGCAAGGTCCCTGGCGCTTCCAACCGCACCAAATCATACTGCTGAATGGCCCGGCGGGGGGCGGTACGGCTGAAAAGATTACCCTTGGCGAATGCCACAAAGGGAACAAGCCGCCGGTCCAGAGAGGAGGTCTTTATGCGGGCAAACCGCTTGGTTGCTTGATTACGCTTGCGCTCACGATAATCGATCACCGCACGTGAGAGTCGGAGCTTGTCTTTCGGTTCCTCCACCTCACGCAACGCTTCGACAACACTGTCGGTGCTGGAGCCGATGATGCCAAAGATGATCAACGCTCGGAACTCCGCCGGTGTCATGTCGGCGACCGCTCCGGATTCGGCAATGCCTGCGTCGAGCAAAGTCATCAGATGCTTTTGCAAAGGCAAAGCTGCCGCATCGCCGCGCGCAATACGGTCCTGAACCTGCAACAAGCTCAGCAACAGGGAATCCACCTTGATGGGATCTGCAGCCTGCACTGGTGTCGTGAGCAGGGAGGCTGCCAGAATTGTCGGTAAGAGTCTTCTTCTCATCACAACACTTCAAGCAAGATCTCAATGCGGCGATTCTCATCCGCCTCTGGATCTGCCGGTGTCCGCAGAACACGGTCAGAAAACCCGACCACTTGCGAAACCCGCGCTTCAGGGAGCCCGCCACGTCCCAGCATTAAGCGAGCCGCATGGGCGCGCGCCGTGGACAGGCGCCAGTTATCATAATCATCACCCGCATAGGGACGGCCGTCCGTGTGTCCGTAAACACGCACCTTGCCCTTGCGCTCGGCCAGAACGTTCGAAATCTCCTCCATCGCCAGAACAATTTCACCCTTGGGCACCGCCGAGCCGACTTGAAACATGCTGAAACCAAATTGGTCGGTGATGGAAATCAGTACGCCATCCTCGGTGACCTGAACTGATAGGCTCTCGGAAATCTGATCCAGTTGCCCCAGCTTTTCCGCAAGACGTTCTCGAATTTCCTGACGAATTTCCTGGGAAGCCAACTCCTTCTTCTGTTCCGCCTTTTCCCCTTCTGCAGCCTCTTCGTCCTGAGGTTTTTGAGCCTTATTCACATCCTCTTTGTTTGGATCCTCTTCTGGCTCAACCTTCAAGCTGGCCGGAACAAGGACCGATTCGAGTGCCTCGCCTTCTTCTATCGGAGGCTTTTCTCCCTCGACTTGCGCGACGGATTGAGGGGCTTGCTCAGGCTGTTGCTGCGGCCTTTCCAAATCTAGATCCGCCAATACTCTGGATTCAGATTCAATCGGTTTTGGCAAAGGTGGCTCAGCAAAGGGGTCCATGAAAGCGTCATCCTGATCTGACGTGACTTCATAGATTTCTTCGCGAATACTCATCGCTGCCTTAATTTTTGCCTGTTCGGTGCTGGCAATCTCGTCCAACACGGCAAATGGGTCCTTGAAGAAATCCTCTTCGTTGACGCTGAATTGCGAGACTTCAGTTGATCCGGATGGTTGGCTTTGTTCCTCCTCTTCTTCATCGTCCCCTGTGTTCTTGGGCAAATCCGCAGGGGTTGCCTCGTCCAGTCCGCGGTTGCTTCGGGTTCGATCAACGAGCTTGACCGGATTGAAATAGCTGGCCACGGACTTTTTGGTTTTTTCGTTGGCGGCATTAACCAGCCACAGAACCAGAAACAGCGCCATCATCGCCGTCATGAAGTCGGCAAAGGCGATCTTCCATGCGCCGCCATGGTGGCCGTCTCCCCCGCCACCGCCGCGTTTGACGATTATGATTTCTTGTTTTTCTTCCTCTGCGCTCATGTGCCCAGCGCCTCTTCAACTTTCCGGGTCCAATCACCGATGCTGGTAGATAGGATCTTTTCGTTGAGATGAACCAGCAGGTCAGTTGAACCNGTAGTTTCAACATCGATCTTCAGGTTTGAGCCGGCCAGCGCCATCGAAGCAGCCGTCGTCAAAATGTCAGGACCGCTCAGTTGAATTCGGTCGACTGCCTCGCTCTTAACAAGTTGCCTAATCTCCGCGATGAGTTGCTCCATGTTTGACCGCGCGACGTCCTTCTTGAACAGAGGCAGGAGCAAGTTCGCCAGTTCCATTTCAATACGATCGGCAACGCCTTCAACCACACCCTGGTGAAGGCCCTCCATCTTTTGCAGGACCTGTTCGTTGTGTTCCGCTTTCAGTCTGGCGATTTCATCGGCATGTTCCCGTCGCAACGCCTCGATCGCAGCGTCATGCTCTTCCTGCAACACCGTTGGCGGTGCGACATCGGCAAACTCCTCACTACAGATCTCTAACTCTTCGCTGACTTCAACCTGGCCATCAATATCCACATTAGGCAATTGATCCGGCTCCAAAACCAACGCTTCCAGTTCACAACTGGTATCGTCGAAATCAAGGGCGGCTTCTTCTTCCCAGAGTTGCTGCTCAACTGGCTTTTCAAACAAAGGTTGAAACAGGTTGGGAGAACTTGAACCCAAGTCTTCGCCCTTGGAAAAGTCGGGCAGATTGTCGAATCCAGACGTCATACCTATGCAGCCTCAGAATCAAGCCAGCGCCGCAGAACCTGAGCCGAGGTTTCTTCGTTCTCGCTGGCCAGTTCCTCCAACCTTTCCTGTGGAGATTTCTTGAACTGGCCGAAAAGATTTTCGGTGTCCTCGTCCAGTTGTTGCTCAAAATCAAAGGACGCATCCATGTCTGGCGCTTCCAATTGATCCAAACCGTCAGCTGCAAACAATGCAGGGTCTTCTTCGGTCTCGTCGGCAAGAACCGCGACCTCTTCGCTTTCCGGCACTTTTGTCAGAGCTTTGATCATTGGACGCAGACCCATGAAGATCAGCAAAATGGAACCAATCAAGAAGGCGATCGAATTGATCATTGTGCCCATCTGCTCAATGATCTTGTCCAAAATGCCCGGTTCGGCAATCGCACCCGTTTGGAATTCGTCAACGAACTCGACAGCTGCCACATCAATCATGTCACCGCGCTTTTCATCAAAGCCCATAGCTGCCATCGCAACCCGCTTTATTTGAGCCATCCGCTCCTCAAGCTGTTCCGGCGTATAGTCCTGACCAAGCACTTGCTCCAGACGCTGACGGTTCAGGATAATTGAAGCTGACAGCTTTTTAACTTCAAATCCATTGCTGACGGTTGCCACTTTTTTGGAGTTGAGTTCATAGTTTGTGGTTTCTTCGCGACGCTCGCTTTCGGCTGAAGACTGCGGTCCAGCCGTGGCCGCTTCGGGCTCAGCATTGGGCAAATTCTGGTCGACACTGGCGGGTTCCGAACTGGCCTTTTGCGACGTTGAATCCTGAGTACGAACCACTTGGACCGACCGCTCAACGCGCGAGTCAGGGTCGAAAATTGTTTCTTCAGTTTGACGACGGTCCGTATCCACGGTGGCCTGAACGTTGACCCTGAAATTCATTGCGCCAAGATAGGGTGATAGAGCTGTGGTAACGTTTGATTTCAACTGATCCTCGACCATTTTTTGAATGGTCATGGAGTTGTTCAAGCTGCTGGTTGCTGGGTCTTCTCCCGAAGCTAGCAACTGACCTGACGCATCCAGCACGGTAACGTTTTCGAGGAGCAGCTGCGGTACAGCAGCCGCCACCAGGTGACGAATGGCAAACGCTGTGTTTGATCCTTGCGAACCATTGGTGCGAACCAAAACAGATGCGGAAGCCTGACGGTTCCGCGAACCGAAGCTGCGGTTATCCGGTTGCACAATATGGACACGGGCCGCCTTGATACCGCTGATGGCCTGAATGGAACGGGCAATCTCGCCTTCCAGTACCCGCACCTTGGTGACCTCCTGCATAAACGAGGTCAGACCCAGGGAGCCCAAATTGTCAAACAATTCATAGCCCGACCCGGAGCTGCCAGGCAGGCCTTTTTCAGCCAGGATCATGCGGGCTTTGCTGGTTTTTCCGGCTTCTACGAGAACCGATGTCCCGCTGCTGTCCACATCATAGGAGATGGCGGCATCCGCCAACACGATGCCGATACGGTTGATGTCATCGCGTTCCAGGCCGACATAGAGCGTTTCATAGGCGGGGCGATTGACGTATTTGGCGCCCAGTCCAATGGACAGGACGATCATAAAGGCCGCAATGCCCAAGGCCGCCAGGCGACGTGGGCCCAAAGCCGACAAATTTGACCAGATAAGCTGAAGTTGATCCTGCACGTGACACCGTTCCTGACAAAACCGTTTTCAGGATAGGGTTTGAAACTTGTGCGGATATGACCTGAAATTGACCTCCAATCGCAAAAGGCCACCTCCCGTGGTCGACGGAAGGTGGCCCTCAGTGAAGCTGTAACGGTTCCGGGCTTTAGCGGAACAGTGCCAGGATGGACTGGGCGCTGCTGTTTGCGATGGACAGCGCCTGTGTACCCAGCTGCTGCTGTGTCTGCAGAGCGGAAAGACGCGTTGATTCCTTGGTCATGTCGGCATCCACCAGGGTGCCAATACCGCGGTCGATCGCGTCCATCAGGTTCGATACAAAGTCTTTCTGCATGTCGATGCGGCCCTTGGACGAACCGATGTCAGAAGCAGCAGTGGTCATGCTGGTGATGGCTGAATCGACGGCGGAGATCATCTCGTCCAGATCTGTGTCGTTCAAACCTGCAGCTGTCACATTCAACGTGGCCACATTGGTTGTCACTGCGGCACCACCGGTTGTGGTGAAGTTGTTGTCGAGAATACCGGAAGCCGAACCGCTAGCGTCAAACAATTTGATCGACGACGTGTCGATATCCACGGTTCCCACGGAAACTGTACCATCGGAAGCACGGTTGAACGATGCAACGATTTCTTTGGTTGCCGAATAGCCCGTTGCAGAGGAATCCACGGACAACCAGTTCTCACCACTGAAGCTGGCAGAAGTTGCAATACTGGTCAGCTGGCTCTGCAACTCACCGATTTCACTTTGAATTTTCGATTTATCGACGCCTGGTTCGCGCGCAGCAACCAGCTTGCTTTTGATTTCGTCAACAACATCAATGGCGCTGTTGATACCTGTATAGGCCACATCTGCTTTTGCAGCACCGAGGCCAAGAGCGTCCTGAACAGAGCTCAACGCCTTGTTGTCGGAGCGCATGGTTGTTGCAATAGACCAATAGGCAGCATTGTCCGACGCGTCACCAACTTTCAGGCCTGTTGAAATACGAGCCTGAGTGGTTTCCAGCGCGGCATTTGTCGCCTGCAGGGATTTGAGTGCCGTCATCGCGGCGGAGTTCGTCATAATACTGGACACGAAGCGCCCCCTTATACTTTTAAACTGCGAGGGACATACCGGCCTGTCCGGTAACAGTGAATAAGGGCATCATGCCACCAAACCCCGTCGTTTGGACCACTGCTGTGCAACCAAACTGCTTCCTGGTGATTGAAATGGGGTGAATTGATATAGTTAAGAAAATCTATCGCTGCATTTTGGCGATTATTTCGCCCATTCGGTGCGGACAAGGCTAACAAAGCGTTAAAGACAAATCTGTCCGACTTCACGAATCAGCCAAAAAGAAAATGGGCCAACTCCAACAGGAGCCGGCCCACTCTAAAAGGCGTTGGTTTATCTGATTATCTGAACAGCGACAGGATAGACTGCGCGCTACTGTTGGCAATCGACAGCGCCTGTGTACCCAACTGTTGCTGGGTTTGCAGAGCGGAGAGCAGTGTCGATTCCTTTGTCATGTCAGCATCAACCAGTGTGCCAATTCCGCGATCAATCGCGTCCATCAGGTTTGATACAAAGTCTGACTGCATATCGATACGACCTTTAGAGGCGCCGAGATCAGATGCTGATGAAGTCATCGAAGTCAAAGCACCATCCACCGCAGAAATCATGTCATCAATATCTGTGTCATCGATATTGGCCGCTGTCAGGTCCAGCGTAGCAACCGAAACAGTGACCGCACCGGTACCCGTGGTTAAGAAAGTGGTGTCCAAAATGCCAGACGCGGCACCATTGGCATCAAACAGTTTGGAAGCCGATGTATCGATAGACACGGTGCCAACGGAAACCGTGCCATCTGAAGCGCGGTTGAAAGAGGCCACCACTTCTTTGGTCGCCGAATAAGCTGTGGCAGATGAATCATGGCTCAGCCAATTCTCGCCGCTGAAGCTGGCGGAGTTTGCGATAGAGGTCAGCTGATTCTGCAGTTCCCCGATTTCGCTTTGAATTTTGGCCTTGTCGACACCCGGCTCACGCGCGGCGACCAGCTTGGATTTGATTTCGTCGACCACGTCGATGGCACTGTTCATGCCAGTATAGGCGACATCGACTTTGGCAGAACCAAGCCCCAGGGCATCCTGCACTGTACCAAGAGCTTTGTTGTCTGAGCGCATTGTGGTCGCAATCGACCAATAAGCAGCGTTGTCATCGGCGCCACTTACTCTAAGTCCAGTGGAAATACGTGATTGGGTGGTATCAAGCGCTGCGTTGGTGGCTTGAAGAGATTTCAACGCCGTCATCGCGGCGGAATTGGTCAATATACTGGACACGAAGAGTCCCCTTTTACCATACGAACTACAAGGGACATACCGGCCTATCCGGTGACGACGAACTGGCTTCATGCCTTCAGACCGCAAGTCTGAATCGTGTCGGCTCGGTTATGGTGAACAAGAATGGTTTACAAGCGATGAACGGGCCAGGGTTTGTTCAAATTTTCTTGAGCGAATGATCAAAATAGCGCGGCCACGGTCACAAGAAAGAACGCATCATCGAACCAACCAACAGGTTCCATCCGTCGATAAGAATGAAGAACAGAACCTTGAACGGCAGGGCGACCACGGTTGGCGGCAACATCATCATCCCCATCGCCATGGTGATCGTCGCAACGATCAAATCGATGACCAGAAACGGGACCAGGATAAGGAAACCAATTTCAAAGCCACGCCGAATTTCAGAAATCATGAAAGCAGGAACAAGCACCCGCAACGCCACATCTTCGCCCGGCGTGAAGGTCGGGTCATTTTCCTGCGCAATATCTGAGAACAGATTTAGATCTTTGTCGCGCACATTCTTGACCATGAATTCCTTGAACGGCCCGGAAATCCTTTCAAACGCTTCAGCCTCTGTGATCTGCTCATCAATCAATGGCTGAACGCCTTCATTCCAGGCCTTGTCGAACGTCGGAGCCATGACATGGAAAGTCATGAATAGAGAAAGGCTGATCAGGATCAGATTTGCAGGTGTTGTCTGCAAACCAATACCCATTCGCAGAATGGAAAAGGCAATGATGAAGCGGGTGAAGCTGGTAACAACAACGAGAATGCCCGGCGCCACCGCCAGAATGGTCAGCAATCCGAACAGCTGGATGATCTGGCCGGACGTCTGGCCACTTCTTGGACCGGTTATGCTGTCAAAGTTGAGGGTTTGTGCCAGACCGGCGTCTGTCAGGTGAAAGACAATAACCAGGGCGACAGCAAGTATCCTCATTCAAACACCAATGTGCGCACCAGCACCAATTGTGCTGCGCCCCCACTGCGCATTGACGCCCGTTCGCTGAGTTCTGCCTTCAGATTCTGATAGCCGCTTGGTCCTTCAACATGATGCAGTTTGACCGTCCGCATATAGGCAAACAGATCCTGATGAATCTGCTCGAGCATTTCATCTTGAAGGTCAGGTTTGCCAACAATGGCGAGCTCCATGCGTACCCAGACATTGTCGGGAGCAGCGAGATTGGTCAGGATCGGCGCCAGCGGCTTGGCATAGGCGTTTTTCAAAGCCGCCTCTACGTCTTCTTCCGACTTTTCTTCCATTTTCGCTTCTTCAGCGGCCGCCTCGTCTTCCTTTGCCGCTTCGTCGCTGGCCGTATCTTTGGCTGCAGCCATCTGCGGCGCGGGGCTTTCCATGAACATGGAAACGCCAAAACCGGCACCTGCAGCAACGCCGGTGATCAGCAGAAAGACGACGATTTGGACGATCAAAGAGGATTTTTTTGGTGCTGCTTCCTCAGCTTCCGCTTCGGCCTCTGCTTCTGGCTTTGCATCGTTCGACATAACGGTTTCCTAGAAGGGAAGAACAGTGTTGAGAATTTGCTGTCCATATGGCGGACGCTGCATGTTTGTGATGTGACCGCGGCCGCCATAGGAGACGCGGGCTTCGGCTATGCGCTCATATGAAATGGTGTTGTTGGGGCCGATGTCGGTGGGACGCACAATGCCCGCAATGGTCAGGACGCGAAGCTCTGCGTTGAGACGGACCTCCTGGGACCCACGCACCACCAGATTGCCGTTGGACAACACCCGGGTGACCACGGCCGCCACCGACAGCTCGATGGTTTCGGACCGGTTGGTGCCACCGTCACCTGAGAAATTGGATGTCGAGCTGACATTGGCATTGGCGCTGCCATCATTGCCGAGTGAACGGACAGTCCAGTCACCGGTCAGCCCGATATTTCGACCAACCGTGCGGTTGCTATCCGACTGGTTGTTGAATTGCGCCTTGTCGTTGATGGAGACTTCCACGGTGAGAATGTCGCCGGGGCTCATCGCAAGCTTGTCTTTGAAGAGATCGCCCTGGCGATTGTTCCAGGTTGAAAATGCCGCATTGGTCGGCGCCGCTGCATAAACAACCGGGCTTTCCTGAGGCGGATCGCCAATCAGGCCATCCCCCACTTCAGACAGTGCAGGATTGCGGCCGATCTCACGCATGTTCTGCATGCAGCCGGCCAACAGTATTGACATTCCAAGGACAAAGAACAGCCGGGTCATGAGGGCTCCTTGACAACCGAACTCGCGGCAATGACTTCGGTGATGCTCGCTGCTTTGGAAGCGGTCATTTCGTTGAGAATAACGCTGGCACGACGGCGCGGCAGCTTCAGCACGATAGCAGCGGCCAAAACGGGCTCGAGGATTTCCAACCGACCGGCAGCAGCGTCCGGACGCATCTTCGAATAAATCTCAACCAGGCTTTTATCGGCCAGTTGTGCAAACTGATCGCGTTTCTTCTGCCAGGCTTCGAATTCCGCGCGTTTGCTTTCAAGCGCCACGATACGCTCTTCGACCGCCGCACGGAGTTCATTCAGCTCCTGCATCTTCAAGGCATAGCGCTGCTCCTGCGCATCATCGCGAATGTTGGAGCAGAAATCGCCAGCAGGTGCATTCTCCAATTCATTGGTGCCAACAACACGCACCTGTCTGGTCGGTTGCTGTTGGGCGAAGGTAGCAGAAGCCTCGACCAGCACACTGCCCACCAGAAAGCAGGAAATCGTTGATGAGAGAAATTTCTTGGTCTTCTTGATCATTGCAAAACCAGTTCCGCCTGCAGCGCTCCGGCGCTTTTAATGGCTTGTAAAATCGCGATTATATCGGTTGGTTTGACGCCCAGCTGATTGAGGCCGCTGATCAGTTCCTGCAGATCGGTGCCGTCCACCGTAGCGATCTGCCCCCCCTCCTGCACCGCTGTGATTTCAGTGCTCGGTTCAACTGCGGTATCGCCATTGGCAAACGGGTTTGGCTGAACAACTTTCGGCAATTCGCTAACCCGGACAGAAAGAGTGCCGTGGCTGACGGCAACCTTGGAAACTTTGACATTGGCGCCGATCACAACCGTGCCGGTGCGCTCATCCAGAACCACGCGGGCCACACTGTCCGTTTCAACACGCAGGCTTTCGATCTCTGCGACAAAGCGGGCGGTGGAAACATGTTGTGGTTTCTTGAGCGTGATTGTCGAGGAATCCCGTTCCTTCGCAGTGACCGCACCATATTTGCGCTTGGTGTATTCATTGATCATGTCGGTGACGCGCACGGCGGTCGAAAAATCCGGATTGCGCAATTGCAGATCCATTACGCCGAAGTCTTCCAGCTGATCGCTCAAGCCTTGCTCAACAACCGCGCCATTGGGGATACGCCCGGTCGTTGGCACACCCTGTGTCACTGTCTCAGCCTGACCTTCCGCCTGGAAGCCAGACACCACCACCGGCCCTTGAGCGGCCGCATATGTTTCCAAATCGGCACCGCGCAAAGGCGTCATCACCAGCGTGCCGCCGGCAAGGGATGTTGCATCACCAATGGAAGACACTGTGACGTCCAGACGTGCCCCTGGGCTGGCGAAAACGGGCAGTTTTGCCGTTACGATGACCGCCGCCAGGTTTTTAGAACGGGCAGCCCGGTCGCCTGATGCAATCCCCAAACGCGACAGCATCGCTTTCAGTGACTGCTCGGTGAACGGGGCATTGCGCAACCCATCACCGGTTCCTTGAAGTCCTACGACAAGGCCGTAGCCAACCAACATATTCTCGCGCGAAATCTGCAGCGATGCGATGTCTTTCAGCCTAGAAGCTGAAAAAGCCGGCCAGGGAGCCAGGCTTAGAATCAGAAGAAGCAGCAACGCTCGCATCAAAGCGCTCCCGCAACCAAAGAACCGTCAGGCCGAACCTCGGCAAAGAAGATCTTGCCGCTTGAAGGATTGCGCACCCGGATCGTTTCGCCCGAGCTGGCGTCCGACAAGGCAACACCCATCAGGCTGATGGCGAGAGAACCGTTCAAAAAACGAACCCGTTTCAGCGCACCGGCCTTCACCAACGGCGCAGGTTGGGCGGAGTCAATTCGAATAAAGCGGCCAGCCAGAATGGTCCGTTTGGCCTGCAGCCCCACGATCTGCTCACGCTTGCTGACAAACCGATAGCGAATTTGAGGTTCGCGGATCAGCTTCACGGATTTCAGGTCGTGATCTTCAATCATCTGACCTGGATAAATCGTGCGCTTGGAAACGATGGCGTATTCTGCGGCGATGGCAGAAGTCGCCGCGACCACCAGGGAAATGAGGATCAGTGCACTGAGCACCATTGACTTGGAATCAAGATATCTCACGCAATTACCGGATATTTTTCGAAATGATCGACGCCATATCATCGGCCGCCTGAATGACTTTGGAATTCATTTCGTAGCCGCGTTGCGCGGAGATCAGCTCGGTGATCTCCTTAACCGAATCAACGTTTGACGTTTCAAGATAGCCCTGGCGCAACGTGCCGTAGCCTGCGTCACCGGGCACGCCAACATTAGCGTCACCGGAAGCCGTGCTAACGGCAAAGAGATTACCGCCCAACGGTGTCAAACCCACTTCATTGGCAAAGGTTGCCAAGGTGATCTGCCCCAGATCCTGAAGATCGGTCTGGTTGGGCATCCGCGCAAACACCTGCCCGGAATCATTGATGATGACCTCGATTGCGTCGCTCGGAATGGTGATATTTGGCGAAACCAGAAGCCCGTCCAATGTCACCAACTGACCGGTGGCATTCGTGTTCAGGGCGCCGGAACGGGAGTAGTAGGTGGACCCGTCTGCGCCTTCAATCTGCAGCCAACCATTGCCTGAAATGGCCAGGTCGAAGCGGTTGCCGGTGCTGGTAAGGGTACCCTGCAAATGCACATGGCGAACGGCGGCGGTCTGAACACCGGAGCCGATATAAGCCCCCTCGGGCACAATATTTGAATCCGCAGCACTGGGCACGCCGCTGGCTTTTTCGGTCTGATAGATCAGATCGGTGAACTCGGCCCGCGCCCGCTTGAAGCCCGTTGTATTGATGTTGGCAATGTTGTGGGCGATGACCTCAAGGTTCTTTTGCTGAGCGTTCATGCCCGTGGCAGCAATTGAAAGTGCACGCATTATTTCTTCCTTTAAATGCTCATACGGCTGATTTCGAGATAAGCGCTGACGACCTTGTCGCGCACCGCGATGGCGATCTGCAGTGACTGCTCAGCACTCATGACAGCTTCCGCCACTTCACGGGGACCCGCATCGCCACGGATCGCGTCGATGGACAGGCTCTCAGCTGTGTTCAATTTGTTGATCGTTTCCTGGCCCATATCGGCCAAAACGTCAGCAAAGGTTCCCACGCCATTTGCGGCTGCAGTTTGGGAGGAAGGAACTGCGGGAACCTTTGCCGAATCCACCGACAGCGATGGAATTCCAAGAGCCGCAGCTGTAACGGGATCAACCATTAGGACGGCCTCATCAGTTCAATGGTCATCGACACGATGTCGCGCACCTGTTTGACGACCTGGAGATTGGCTTCGTAGGACCGATTAGCTTCACGCATATCGGCCATTTCGATCAACACGTTAACGTTTGGCATTTTGACAAACCCGGCCTCATCGGCAGCTGCATTGCCGGGATCGAATTCGATCGGAAATGCAGAATCATCAAAATTGATCTTGTCGGAGCGCACGAGGTTTACCCCGGCAGCCCGATCCAGTTCGGAAGCAAAAGTGACGGTCTTGCGTTGATAAGGGTCGCCGCCCGCCACACGTGATGTGGAATTGGCATTGGCGATGTTTTCGGAAACGACGCGCAGGCGATTGGATTGTGCGTCCAACCCGCTCCCGGCGATTTTCATGGCGGCTGTTAACGGGTCCATTATCCACCTCTCGTCGTCATCAAGATCATTCGGTGGAAGGATTTGACGATCGCTGTGTTCAGTTCATAGGCCTTGCGCACCTCGCCAGCGGCGATCAGTTCGTCTTCGATGCTGACCTTGCCGCCCGATTCGCTGACAATTTGGGAAGTGGCTTCGCGCTCGGTGACATTGAATTCTCCACGGCCAACGCCACCGCCAATGTGATTGGCATTGGTCACCGACATGCCTCCGGCAGTCTTGCTCAACACTTCTTTGAATGGAGCTACGTCGGAGGGCGTAAAGCCATTGGTGTTCACATTGGCAATATTGTTGGCAATGACCCGTTGCCGGACCGTTGCCCACTTTGCCTGCTGAGACGCCAATTCGAAGAGGTTTACGCTGTGCATCGGAGTTCCTTTTCCGCTGCTACCAGCATGCCGTTTCAGTCTTGCGTGAAGCTTGTGAAAGCACAAGTTTCGCAGACGCGTGTTATCGGCGCGTCAGTTGACCAGCTTCAACACATTGTTTTCAGACGTCAAAAGGTGCCATCCGTTCTCCTGACGCAACAGAGATTTCACCGTGCTCCCGTCCGGCAGACGTGACCCTATGGCCACGGGAACCAGATCATCTCCATCGCGGATGAGGGCTCGATTGGCGGTGGCAAAAACCAGGGTCAGCGACTTGTGTACGACGGCGCCGGATGAATCACCACTGCCAGATCCCCGCAATCCACCCGTTTGCGGCACGGCCGATACGGAGGAGGCCTCGGCGGGGTCAAATGACTCTTCACGGTCAATCGATCCAGTCACAACCGTGTCGACCAATTGTTCGGCATTGGCGGTCTGCTTCACGTCGCGGAAAAGCGGCCGGCGTTGCTGCAGAACTTCCAACTCTGTGGGCAGATTGTCAGCGTCCTGCCGACCAGTGAACTCCATTTCGGGCGGTTTGAATTCAGATGAATGGATATAAACATAGAAAGGCAGGTAGGAGCTGAACGCGGCCAGCATGAAGCCAAAAAAGCCCAGACAGAAATCGAGCACGGGACTGCGCTTGCGGCGCGCCTTGGTCGACTTTTTTTTGGCTGGCCCTTTGGTGGGCTCGGCGCTTGATTCTGGTTCAGCCGCGTTAGCCGGCAGGGGCTTTTTCATTGCTCTGCTCCGGTTGGTTGTTTCCCTTCAAGAACGCGATGAGGTCGTCGAAAGCGTTCTCAGAAAGGGGCGCATTGGGCGCTTGGCATATGGCCTCATAGATCACCGGCACCGTTTCAACTGCCTTGTCTAATTCAGGATCAGATCCCGGCTTCCAGCCACCCAACATGCGCAGGTCGCGTGATTCCTCGAATTTCGAGATCATTTTGCGCAGCTGCAGCACCAGGCTGCGCTCTTCCTCACTCCAGACCTTGTCGGCCAGGCGCGAGATCGAGGCTAGCGGGCTGACTGGCGGATAGCGCCCCTCTTCTGCAATCGCTCGATCCAGCACCAGGTGTCCATCAATAATGCCCCGCACCGCATCGGCTACCGGGTCATTATGATCGTCACCATCGACGAGGACGGTGGAGATCGCGGTGATCGAGCCATCCCCCTCAACACCGGCCCCTGCGCGCTCCAACAATTTGGGAAGCTGGGTGAAAACCGACGACGTATAGCCACGGGCAATGGGCGGTTCTCCGTTGGCCACGCTGATTTCGCGCAGAGAATGGGCATACCGGGTCAGGGAATCGAGCAACAGCAAGACATTATTTCCCTGTTGGGCAAACGTTTCGCAGACATCCAGCGCCAGTTCGGGCGCGCGACGCCGCAACATGGGACTCTCGTCGCTGGTTGCCACCACAGCAACTGTCTTCTGCATGCCTTCTTCGCCGATTGAATCTTCCAGGAACTCACGAACTTCGCGTCCCCGCTCCCCAACCAGCGCCACGACGACCACATCAAACGCATCGGATTTGGCCAACATCGAAAGCAGCGTCGACTTTCCAACACCGGAACCGGCAAAAATCCCTAGCCGCTGACCACGGCAGAGCGGAGTAAAGATATCAATGACTTTTACACCGGTTTTCAAAGGCATGTTGAGCCGCGCTCTTTGCATGATGCCATTCTTGTGCTTCGGCCGGCTCGGCCCTGCATCCGGCGCGATCGATGCAGCAAGAGGCGGCAGCCCATCAATCGGTTGTCCCATGGCATTCACCACCCGGCCCAACCAGTGTTGGTTGGGTGTTGGCAGCAATTGCTCATCGGCAAAAACAAGATCACCGATATTGCAGGAACGGTCAGTCTCAAACGGACATATATATGTGTGGCCGCTTTCCACCCGCACCACCTCGCCCAGCGCGTTTTCGCCAAGCCGGACAACCTGACCGAGTGACACCCGTTGGGAAATGCCTGCTACGGTCACCAGATTGGGGGACACGCACTCTACTGTGCCGCCGAATTTGATCAGTTTTGCGGGACGTGAATCTGGTCGATTAAGCTCGCTGAGCCGCTGTAATGCACCCATTTTGATTAGCCGGAGCCCAGAGTCTCAATGGCTTTTTCCTGCGAACCTTCAGTATCGCGAATGGCTGCAGCAATCTGGTCAAAGGTGCGGTGCACGATGATCAGTTTGCTCATTTCTTCAATTGGATTGACATTTGACTCTTCAACAAAGCCTTGCAGCATGCCTACACCTTGGGTGTTGACCACAGGTTGCGGTTCGCTTTCAGCAATGATCCCCGAACTGCCATGGCGCCGGAAGTCAGCGGTCGGCTGATATTCGAATAAGCCAATAGAACTGATGACATTACCATCCTGACGGACGATGCCATCATTCGAGACAATCGGTTTGCCACCTGCCGCGTTGAGCTGAACCGGCGCGCCGCCGGCATCAAGCACGGAGTGTCCCTCCAAAGTCACCAATTCACCGGTCTCGGCCATCTTGAACCGGCCATCTCGGGTGACGATCGTTCCAGCGTCCGATTGAGCTGCAAACCAGGCATCTCCCTGAATGGCAAAGTCGAGGCTGGCACCCGTTTCCGTAACCGTGCCGCTTTGCGGCGACAGATAGGATTGCCCCTCATTTACGAAAGACGGCGCTTTCGCACTAACCCCGTCCAATACTTCCTCAAAGCGCACCTGGCCGGCACGAAACCCGGTCGTATTGGTATTCGCGACGTTATTGGCGATGGTGTTCAGGCGACGTTCCAGGGCAATCTGCGAGGACAGCGATACATAGAGACTGGTATCCATAGAAAGAGTGGCCTTTATCTAAGAGATTGAATTGTAAGCAGCATATCTGTCGAAACCCCGTAGGCTGTGCCCTGGTTGAACAGATTGAGCGCCGGATCAGCAACACCATTGGTGGCGTCATATATGGCAACGAAACGGGTGATGAAGTCTGACAGTTCCTCAGGATCCGAAAAGGTGCTGACATCAAGGCGCTCATCAAGCATCTCAACCTGCTTATCGATGTCCAGAAACGCTGTTTCCTGCGGGATCTGCAATGTCTGACGCACCACAGCGGACAGCGCCGAATCGGCCAGAATTTCTTCGGTGGTGGTCAGGCCGGGGGCTTTGCGCTCAAAATACAGTGCCAGACGCACCCCTTCATTGGTGGCGCCGGCATTTTCTTCCAACTGCTGGCGCAGATATTTGTCGACAACCCCCTGCTGGGCTCTGTCAAAAGATGTGGTCGCTGATCCATAACGATTGAAATCAAACGTTTCAGCAAGGTCACGGTATCGGCCGTCAGCCATGCGGTTGACGAATGCATCGCTGTCATCGCGACCGCCCTCGAAAACCTTGGTAACCAACGCTTTGGCGTAGTTCATCTCTTCCAGACCATGGGCTTTCATCGCGTAGCGGAACAGCCGGTCATCGTCCATGAATTCCTCGATGGATTTCACCTTGCCGATATTTTCCAGGTAATATTCTGTCTCGCGCTGAACCAACCCGTCCGACTGCACCACTTCCAGCGAGCGTGGCAAATCGCGGACAGCCAATTGGTAACTGGTCAATGTAGACAGCATCGCGGACGTCTCCTTTTGTGCTGTCCACAATCTGCCTCACCATCCTTGCGCGAGACTATCGTGACAAAAACGATGCCCAACAGGCGCTTTACCCGGTCTGGTCAAGCTTCACGCAAGAATACAATCCTATCGATGAATCAAAGTAATAATCGAGGATTTCACAAGTGGGCATCATCATTGGTCTGGTGGTAACTCTTGGCTGCGTGCTGGGTGGATATATGGCGATGGGCGGGTATATCTCCGTGCTGAACCAGCCCTGGGAATTCGTCATCATCGGTGGTGCAGCCATCGGCACATTTCTGGTCGCCAACCCTATGGTCGTGGTCAAGGATGCCGGTAAAGGCCTGGGCGAAGCGGTCAAAGCCAAGGTGCCCAATGATGCCGACTACGTGGAACTGCTCGGCTTGTTGTTCACGCTGCTGCGCGAGATGAAAAACAAGCCCAAGAACGAAGTTGAAGGGCATATCGATTCGCCCGAAGAATCCTCACTCTTTCAGGCCCATCCAAACGTGTTGAAGAACAAGGCTCTTCTGAACTTCATCTGCGACTATTGCCGGCTGATTTTGGTGGGCAATGCACGTCCCCATGAAGTCGAGGCGTTGATGGAAGAAGAAATCGGCACCATCAATCACGAGAAGATGGAAGCGGTTCATGCCCTGACCACTGTCGGCGACGGCCTTCCCGCTCTCGGCATTGTTGCTGCGGTTCTGGGTGTTGTTAAAGCGATGGGTGCCATCGACAGCTCACCGGAAGTTCTCGGTGGTCTGATCGGTGCTGCTCTTGTGGGTACGTTTGTGGGGATTTTTCTGTCCTATGCGGTGGTTGGTCCGATCGCTGGCAAGCTGAAGATCGTCCGCGAGATGAACATGCGCATCTACTTTGTCGCCAAACAGACCCTTATCGCCTACATGAACGGTGCCATGCCTCAGATCGCGGTGGAGTTTGGCCGCAAAGCCATCCCTGCTCACGACCGTCCTTCAATCGATCAGGTTGAAGAGCAAATGATGAACTCAACCTCACCGGCGGCCGCGTAAGATGGATATCCCTACCGATCCAGCATCCATGCAGGCCTATGTTCTGGAGCAAATGCTCAAGGGCAAGGTCGAAGAGGAACCGCAGGAATCCCGCGCACCAGCGAAATTCGCCAAGGATTTGGGAGAACGGCTCGAGAGCAAACTTCGGGACCGACTTCATCACGAGATTATTGCAACCTCCAAAGACGTTGCCGCAACCGAACTGCTTGCACCATCACAGTCTCCCAACATCTCCGTATCCGTCTTCTGGGACAACACAAACAAACCTTTGGGCATTGTTCGCTGTGACAGCATAATGCGGGCCATGCTTGGACGCCTTTGCTTTGGCGGCGACGTTGAATCGCCGATCAAACGGAGTGATCGGCCAGCAACAGAGGCCGAAATGGGCCTGCAGCAATTGCTGGCTAATCTGGTGGCAAAGGCCCTGGAAGACACTGGTCTGGCTATGGTTGCCAACATGACCACGATGGCAGAGGCCGAATTCGAGACCGAAGAATTTGAGGACCGCGAAGCCTACTGCTTCCCTTTCAACATTCAGATTGGACCGTCGACCGCCACCTTTGAGTTTGTCACCGCTCAGTCTTTGGTATTGGGCAATCGCGAGAACGTGGAAATCAACCAGATGGATGCGGTCGCCACGACCAACGAAGAAATGATGCAGACGCCGGTATTGGCCAGCGTCAAATTGAAACCACAACCGACAACGCTTGGTAGAGTGCGGTCGCTGCAAGTCGGCGACTACATTCCATTGGTTGGCGACGATCAACTCAATGGCCAGTTTGTGGTCAGTGGGCAGGAACTCTTCAATTGCCAAATAGGGCGTTCAGGCGATTCCTATTCGCTGAAGATTTCCACTCGGGCCGACACTGAACCCAATCCAATCCAAGCAATCACGCCGATAGCCTGACGCTGGCAACACTAAGTAACGGAGCAACACAATGGGCGAAAGCGCCGCGCTTGATGAAGCAACATTAGACGAAGCCGTCGGCGGGGAAAGCGAGAGCTTTGCCAACAGTGAGCACCCGCTCGGCAGTGAGCGCTCGCTCGACAGTGCCATTGAAGAACTCAGTGGCCTGGGAGACGACAATACGTCTGGTTCCAAGTCAGGTTCTGCCGCTGCAGCCACCGGTGGCGATGCGTCCGACTTGATCTGGGACATTCCCGTCGACGTCAACATACTTCTTGGCACGACACAGCTTTCCGTCGCCAGGCTGATGGCGCTTGAGCCCGGTGAGGTTGTCGAACTCAACCGACGCATTGGCGAACCGTTGGACATTACCGTCAACGGACGCCGGGTCGCCAAAGGCGAAATCGTCATGCGTGAGGACGACACGTCCAAGTTTGCCATACAGGTGGTTGAGATCATAGGGCGCTAGTCGGTCGCCAGTAGAAGGCCACTTGGCCAGGAGTATTTAATGTTGCGTTTGCAGAATTCGGAAAGGTTCTAGAGTTGCAAGTCACATCAACCCAGGACCTTACCTTTACTCAAAAGGCTGCAGCGATTCTGGCGGCCATGAGCAAGGAACAGGCGACAAAGATCCTCAGCCATTTCAAGCCAGAAGACGTCAAAGCCCTGATCATTGCCTCGGAAAATCTACAGGATGTTTCGCAGGATACGCTGGATGAACTGGTCGATGAATTCGAGATGGAGTGTTCTCGCGGCAGCGGGCTGGTCGATTCTTCGAGCACCATCCAGTCTCTGATTGAAGAGGCGCTAACTCCTGAACAAATGGCAGCCTTGCAGGAAGGTCCGCAGGCCACGGAGATGGCCTTGAAGAAGAAGTCCATCTGGGAACTGATGGACAAGGTCAGCGACAAGGGCCTGATTGAATTTCTATCAGGAGAAAACCTCGATGTTTCTGGCTATGTGCTAACCCGGATTCCTGCAAAACGTGCCGCTTCCATTATACGTGAACTTTCCAGTGACGTGCGTCCAGGCATTGTAGCTGGCATGATCACAAACCGTCCGGCTAATGCCGACGCCATTGAGATGCTCGAGGAACTTCTGAAAAACCGATTTGGTCGGGCCATCAGCGCCGGAAAGAGCTCCGGTAGCCAACGCCTTGTAGCTGGGATGCTCAATGAGCTGGACCGCGACCTGACCGACAGCCTCTTTGCCGATCTCGCCGAGGTCGTCAAACCCGGATCCCTGCAATCGGTCAAATCCATGATGTTCCGCTTTGAAGACATCCTTTCTCTCGACAAAGCTTCTCGTTCCGCCTTGTTTGACCAGGTGTCTACCGAATTGACCACCTTGGCCTTGCGGAAAGCAGAACCAGATCTGATCGAAGCCGTCCTCGCCGCACTGGGCCAACGCACCCGTCGCATGTTGGAAGCGGAGCTTGAGACGGCATCCTCTGCCAGCGCCGAAGAGATCAAGGATGCTCAAAAAGAAATCGCCAGCACGGTTCTGAACCTCGCCTCTGCAGGCGCCATCACGATCCCCGAACCTGAAGAAACGGACGTCGCTGCCTAAGGCGGTCGACTAGGGGTGCAGGGCGATGGCAGACGAGGAAGACAAAGAAAGCAAAACCGAAGAACCGACCGAGAAAAAGATCAAGGACGCCGTTGAAAAAGGTCAAACGGCGACCTCTCGCGAAGTACCTCTTTTGGTTTCTATTGCAGCATTTACCACCTATCTCATTTTTTCAGGCCAGGGACTGGTCAGCGAAACAACACATTTCCTCGCCCGTTTTTTTGAGCAGGCAGGCACGATCGACGTCAAGAACTCGCTTGATGCCGGTGATCTGTTCGGTACGATTGCCGGCCAGTTTCTGTTACTGTTGGCGCCGCTCTGTCTGCTGTTGATGGCGGGTGGCCTTGTATCCGCCTTTGCCCAGAACGAGCCGCGGATGGTGCTAAACCGGATAGCACCAAAAGCATCCAAACTCTCTCTCATCAAAGGATGGGGCCGGGTCTTCGGCAAGCAGGGCATGGTGGAATTTGCCAAGAGCTTTGCCAAACTGATGTTTTGCGGCAGCGTCGTTTTCGTGACGCTTTATTCGTCGCCCCAAATTCTGTTGGGCGGCATGTTTCAGGAGTCGGGCGACTTCGGCGACGTTGTCACCAACTTGATGGAAAAGCTGCTGATCTCGGTCTGCATCGCAATGACCCTCATTGCAGCGGCGGACTACATGTGGTCGCGCTATTCGTGGCGCGAAAACCTGCGCATGAGCCGTAAGGAATTGAAGGACGAACACAAACAGGCGGAAGGCGATCCGATCCTCAAGGCGCGGATGCGGTCGATTGCCCGTGACCGGTCACGCCAACGCATGATGGACGCGGTACCAACTTCAACGCTCATCATCGCCAACCCAACACATATCTCAGTCGCATTGCGGTTTGATGCTGACAAGGACGATGCGCCGGTGGTCGTTGCCAAGGGCCAGGATCTGATCGCGTTGAAGATCCGCGAGATTGCGGCCGAACACGACATACCAATTTTTGTGAAGGTTGATCTCGCCCGCGCTTTGAACAAGGCTGTGCAGGTCGATCAGATCATTCCTCCGGAATTCTATGCAGCGGTAGCCGAACTCATCAATACAATTTACAAACGGACATCGACTGCTACGGCAACGGGATAGACATGACCCAACAAGACCTGCATCAAGATCATGAAAAACTCATCATGTTGGCGGTTCAGCCATTGATCAAGGAACTGTTGTTGGTCGATGTTGCGGACTTGATCGCCTATCTGACCTTTGACCAACACAATCTGATCACCGACATCGTCGATTCTGCGCTAGAGCAATACTTTGCCCCCGGCTTTATCGGTTACAGGGAAATTGGTTCAGCCGACATCGATTGGCACACGTCGCCAACCATCACGCTGCAAATGGCCATGAACGCCCCAAGCCATAGCTTTGAATTCAGCCTGATACTGGAAAGCCAAAGCGCATCCATCAAACTGCTGAACATCAATCCTCTGTCAACGGATGGCGAAACAAGCCTGAGCCAGTCACTCGAATTGCTGGAACGCGCAATTTCGATAAACAGCGTGCGCGCTGCCTAACGAGACCCTACGGGTGACGCAGTCGATCGTGCTTCAAACCATGAGTGCTATTGCTGGGTCAGCTTTCGCCACACTCGCGGTATCTGGATTGCAGGCAATTGTGAGCGCGCTTCTGGGCCTGGCGCACCTCGTCGTCTGACAGCTTGCGCTTCAACCGCTTGTAGTTGATTTGCCCGCGTTCACTGCCATTGGCCACGGCGATTTCATACCACATCAGGGCTGTTACCTGGCTGGAGCGAACGCCACGCCCGGCTTCATACATGGTGCCCAGATTGTTCTGAGAGCCCTCATCTCCCTGGCGCGCCGCAGCCAGGAACCACTTCTTTGCCAGTTTGTAATCGACCTGCGCCCCCTCGCCTGCCCGATACATCGCACCCAGGGTAAACTGCGCGGAGGGATAGCCCTCACGCGCGGAAATTGTGAAAAGCTGAATGGCCTTTTCCGGATCCTGTTTCACGCCCGTGCCCTCGCGATACATGGCTGCCAGCGGTAACCGAGCAGCGGAATGCCCCTTGTCAACCGCCTCTTGAAGGCGCAAGGCGGCTTGCGCATAGTCGCCCGTTTCAAACAGCCGACGGGCCATTTCATATTCCCAGTCACCACCGGCATAGGCTGGCAACGGGGCCAGACCAATAGCCAGCGCCAAGCCAATTCCAACATAATTCAGTCTCTTGTTCATGATGATCCACCTTTGCTTGATCAAAACCGGTGCGCCGGACACAGCTCCGCCCACCAAAGACTTCCGATGCAAAGGTAACAGAACAACCTTCAGCGAGGCTGACGTCGCAAAGCAGCTCTAGTTGAGCTCCGACAGGTCGATCAGACCGAGCTTAATGGCCCGTGCGACGGTATGAACCCGGTTGTTGGTGCCGAGTTTCTGACCAGCGATGGTGAAATAATGGTTCACCGTGTGCTCGGACAGCGACAGAATCGTACCGATTTCACCGCTGGTTTTCCCACAGGCACACCACACCAAACAACTGCGCTCGCTGGCACTGAGCGTCTGTCGATGAGGTTGGTCGTCATCGTCTATGGCGACCGCCAGTTCCTGCTCGAACAATTCCAGCACGTCGACGGCCAAATCGGCATAGCGCGCTTTGGGTTTTTCAAGCTTCTTGAAAAACAGCAGCGCGGTTCTTCGCTTTTCCGGCCCCTGTGCCGGAACGCAATATCCGCCGACGATGTCCGACCCGTCAAAGAGCTGATCCCATTCCTCATCGGCTTTGGTCTTGCCAATGCGGGTGCCGGTCACCGCATCGACGCCCACCAACCAACGAAAGGGAGTGTTTGTGTGTGTCAGAACCCGAAAGACGGAGGACTGCTTCAGAGCTTCAAAACTTTCAATACGTTCGGCCTGAGCCGGATCCAGATCGTGCATCAACAGCTTGGGAAACAACTCGCCATCAACCTGGTGCTGAATATCGAACAGGGCAAAATGATCCATCGCGTGGGATGACGCCAAGACTTGTAGTTTTTCCAGCCCAACACTCAAGATACGCGTTCAGTTCCAGTTTTTCAGGACAGAAAACACTGCAGCCTGATATTGCCCAACTAAGCCGACGGCCCGGGCCGCTTGCGCCCAAACCCCGACTCCCCAATTTGCGACCTTCGCATTTCAGATTTGTGACACCGTTTGTGCGAAAAGGCGATTGAGCTTCTGGCGATAGAGGCTCAGGAAGCCACGGAATTGATGGTCTGATTGCCCGTCAAGGCACGCTTGACATCTGCCATCGCCTGCTCAGCCATCGTGCACACCAGCCCGTCGCGGTCGCTCGCCGACATGATCTCCTTCAACAAGAACTCGATCCGGATAATGCGGTCATCATTACCGATCAGGTCAGCATCCACAATCTGCGCAAAAGCATCTGACAGTTCACGGTCCGCAGCAATGATACTTGCGGTGCCGTCAACCTCGCCTTGCTCCAGCGCTTTTGCCAAATTTTGCCGCGCTGTTTCAAAACGAGCAAGCATCTCGCTCATTACTTGCGCCATACAGTCCTCCCACCGCTGCGCCACCACTTTTTTGCATTAGCAACGAGCAGTAAAAGGTAATCGGCATCAGATCAAGTCATGATCCCCGATTTGCATATGCGCGAACTCACCCAGCGCCAGGGCTTTTGCCACTGCCTGCGCAAGGTTGGCTGCACCCAGTTTTTGCTGGGCAGATTTCAGGATCATACCAACCGCCATTTCGCCCAAGCCTATGGACTCGGAGATCTCGCGGTTTGAAAAACCTTGAATAGCGAACAACATGACAGTCGCCTGGACAGTCGTTAGAAGTTTTGATTCAAACAGATTGGCCAGTTCCGGAAATCTGCTGATCATGGCAGTGGCAATTTGGCACACAGCAACAATCACTTCTTCGCGCGCCTGAGGTCCATGGTTGTGGTCATGAATGCCAACCGAAAAAACGGCGATACCCTTGCCGATCACCACAGGCACCGCCAACACCATCGCATAGGGCAGCTTGTCGACCTCAGTCAGAAACCTCTGACTTAAAAATTGAAGATGCCCGCTTCTGGGAATGTGTTTCCAGTCAAACGGCTGCAACAGGCGTTGCGCTTCCTTCTTTGGCGGGCACCCACCAATTTCCTGCAACTTGGGTGCAAGCTCGATCAGAGACTGCGGCAAATTCCGAAACGGCCGTATCGCAGGTACGGAGTCGTCATTGCTGCAAAAGATGACTGAGACCAGGTCGTGGTCATGGTGCCGAAAATATTCAGACGCAACGTCGCAGGCGTCCTGTAGATTCGAGCTCTTGCTAAGCCGCTGTAATATTGCCCTTAATTCAGTCTGCGATGCCCTTTGAACATCGACTTTTTCTACCAGTTTCAACATGATATCGCCCTCTACGAATCACTCCCAATGTCACATTAGACCAATTCAGGTCAGATTTGTATTGATTTTCGTACCAGAATATATTGGCGGGGCTGGGCGACTCGAAGTCATAAAGCAGCGAACCAAGAATTTTGGGGCAATTAAGACTGGCTAAAGCGCCAATGCATTGTCTAAACCCACCTTTAGTTTCGAAACGATCTCGTCAATGTGGGATTCCTGCATGATATATGGCGGCGCCAACAGAACATGGTCCCCATTTTTGCCGTCGATCGTGCCACCCATTGGGTAGCAAATGAGCCCCGCTTCAAACGCCGTGCGCTTCAGCTTCTTGTTGATGCCCATGTTCGGATCAAACGGTTGCTTGGTGGCGCGGTCTTCGACGATCTCAAGCCCAATGAACAATCCCCTGCCCCTTATATTGCCAATATGGGGATGTTGCCCAAACTGCGTTTGCAGCGCGTTCTGTAACTTGTCGCCCATCGTTGCGGCCTGATCAATCAGACCACGCTGCAGAATGGCTTTGACCACCGCCAGACCAGCAGCACAGGCAGCAGGATGGGCGAGATAGGTGTGACCGTGCTGAAAGAAGCCCGACCCAGATTGGATGGTGTCGAAGATTGTCTTTGAACACAGCATGGCCCCCAGAGGCTGATATCCGCCCCCAAGCCCTTTGGCGATGCAAACAATATCGGGCGCTATGCCATCGGCTTCGCAGGCAAACAGCTTGCCCGTGCGTCCCATCCCACACATCACTTCGTCCAGGATCAGCAAAATGCCATGGGCATCGCAAATCTCACGGATCCGCTTGAAATAGCCTTCCACAGCCGGAACAGCACCAAGCGTCGCGCCCACCACCGGCTCAGCAATAAACGCCATCACAGTTTCAGGGCCCAGCCGCTCAATTTCCGCCTCCAGTTCGTTGGCGACCCGCTGTCCGTATTCAAACGCTGTTTCGCTCTCCATGCGCCCGCGATATTCGAAACAGGGTGAGATATGGCTCGACTCAATCAGGATGGGCGCAAACGGTGCACGCCGCCATTCGTTGCCCCCCACAGCCAACGCACCGAGCGTATTGCCATGATAGCTTTGCTTGCGTGCAATAACCCGATGACGTTGCGTTTCGCCGCGCTCGACAAAAAACTGTCGCGCCAGTTTCAAAGCCGACTCCACCGCCTCCGAACCGCCGGACACAAGATAAACCTGATCAATGCCCTCAGGAGCATGCTCAATCAGAAGATCTGCCAGTTGCTCTGCCGCATCGGAGGTAAAAAAGCCGGTATGGGCATAGGCCACTTGATCGAGCTGCGCCTTGATCGCCGCAGTAACTTCAGCGTCACCATGCCCCAAACAGGACACGGCTGCGCCGCCGGACCCGTCAAAGTAGCGCTTGCCGCTATCATCAAACAGATAGCAGCCCTCCCCACCTGCCACCATCGGAGGTTGGACTTGGGTGTTGCGACCAAAAACGTGGCTCATTGACCTGCCTATGCTGTTACGGGCTCTCTGCGACGACGTTGGGAGAAGAACACCAATGCGAGCAAAAGCAAAGCCGGAATATAGAAAACTTCCTTCGGCATGCGGTCAGCCTTCTGTCTGACCTGAGACACCACAACGGGCTCATCGGCATAGAAGTCAAACAGCTTGCCGATGGACTCAAAGAACGGTGTCTGCGGCAGCGGCTCGTCGATTTTTGCCAATCCGTCCTCCAGCAAGACTGTCAGACCCGCACCCTCCAGGCGCTCAATGGCTTCCTTGCGGTCCCCCAGCGGCACAAGCAAGGTCGTCGATGTGGTCTCTCCCGTGTCGAAGTTCGGCCCCGTCACAACGAAGGTCAAAACACCATTGTCCGGCGCACTGCCGACCACCTCATAAATCTGATCCGGATTGCTGTCGCTGAACGGTGGTGACACCTGATCCAGCCAATATCCGGGCCGGAACAACGTGAAGGCAATGAGCAACAAAACAGCGGATTCCCATAACTTGTTGCGGACCAGCCACCAGCCTTGCGTCGCCGACGCGAACAATAACATCGCTATGACGGCAACAATGAAAACGAATATGGCCTTGGTCCAATGGACGTCGATCAACAGCAGTTCGGTGTTGAAGATGAACAAAAATGGCAGCAGCGCCGTTCGGATATCATAGGCAAAACCCTGAATACCGGTTTTGATCGGATCACCGCCGGAGATCGCCGCAGCGGCGAAGGCTGCCAGACCCACAGGCGGCGTATCATCCGCCAGGATGCCGAAATAGAAGACGAACAAATGCACCGCAATCAGCGGCAGAATGAGGCCGCTCTTGGCCGCCAGTGTCAAAATGACCGGAGCCATCAGCGACGACACAACAATATAGTTGGCCGTTGTCGGCAAACCCATGCCCAGGATCAAACTCATGATGGCCACGAGAATGAGCATCACCATCAGGTATCCGCCGGACAGGTACTCAACCAATTCGCCAACGACCTGATGCGCGCCCGTAAGAGAGATCGTGCCAACAATGATGCCTGCAGCACCCGTGGCAACAGAGATACCAATCATATTGCGCGAGCCCGACACCATGCCCTCGAGCCATTCGGCAAATCCACGGCGCATGGCGCCGCCAATGTCGCCGTGACCCCGCATGATCGCCTTCAACGGGTGTTGAGTGAGTGCCACAACAATCATCGCAATCGTTGCCCAGAATGCGGATAGCGCAGGCGAGAAACGCTCGATCAAAATACACCAGATCAAAATCACGATCGGCAGGATGTAATAAAGACCCGTCAACGCGGTTGGGCCTGCTTTGGGCAGCTCCAGGATAGGCGCATTGGGGTCATCGACCACAAGATCATCTTGCTTTGACGCCAGCCAGAGCAAAGCCAGATAGGCTATGGCGCACAGTAGGATAGCCGTCGCAAAGGCCAATCCTGGTATCGCGACCTTGATCCAACCCAATCCAAAATAGACAATGGCCGCCAGCACGACGATGCCGATAAAGCCGCTCAGCACGCCAATCAGCTTGCCCGCCAGTGTCATGGTGGAAGTGGGTTTTTCCAGTCCCTTCAAGCCCATTTTCATGGCTTCGAGATGTACGATGTAGACCAGCGCGATATAGGATACCAAAGCCGGTATCAGAGCATGGCGCAGAATATCAGTATAGCTGACGCCAGTGAATTCGGCGATCAGAAAGGCCGCTGCGCCCATAACCGGAGGCGTCAACTGCCCATTGGTGGAAGAAGCCACTTCAACAGCGCCCGCCTTCTCGGCGGAAAATCCAGTCCGCTTCATCAACGGAATGGTAAAGGTTCCCGTTGTCACCGTATTGGCAATGGAGGATCCCGAGTAAAGCCCGCTCATCGCTGAAGCGAGCACTGCGGCTTTCGCCGGACCACCACGAAAATGGCCAAGCAGCGCAAATGAAATCTTGATGAAATAATTACCAGCGCCGGCTTTTTCGAGGATCGATCCAAACAATACGAAAAGGAAGATGAGCGATGCCGACACCCCGAGTGCAACACCGAACACGCCTTCATTCTGCATCCAAAAATGCCACATGGCTTTGCCGTAGGAGGCGCCTTTCCATTGCATGGCATCGGGCAACCACCGGGCGTCACCGAAGAATACATAGAGCAGGAAAACACTGGCAACGATCACCAACGGCAATCCAAGCGCACGGTACACACCGATCAGCAACACAATCATGCCGATCGTGGAGATCACCAAATCAGAGGTGACAGGCAGGCCAGCTCGAACAGCGATCTCGTTGCGCAACACAACGATGTAGAGACAGGATATGACCCCTAGGGCCAAAAGCACCCAGTCATACCAGGGTATGGTTTCCTTTGAGGCGTTCTTGGTGAGCGGAAAAGCCATCGACGCCAGCGCCAAGCCAAAGGCCAGGTGAATCAGGCGGGCGTTGGAGTTTGTGACCACGCCGAAACCAATGATTTCCTGCACCAGGAACGGGACATTGGAGGCAATGTAAAGTTGGAACAGCGCCCAAATAAGTGCCACCCAAAAGATGAGGTTCTTCTGCCACCCGATCGGGTTGCGTCCGCCCGTGTCCGTTGCGGTAAATTGCTCCAGATTATCCCCAGACTGGCTCATAGCCACGCTCTCCTCCGTATACCCGCGTCTTGGACACTTATGTGCCTCTGATTTGTTATTGGGCGCCGTTGCGCCAAGAATCTAAAGGAAGAAAAAGGGCGGTGACTCGCGCCACCGCCCTCAATCCGGTCAGGTCTTACATCCAGCCTTTTTCTTTGTAGTAGCGTACTGCGCCGTCATGCAGAGGTGCAGACAATGAGTCCTTGATCATCTCTTCTGGCTTCAGGTTGGCAAACGCCGGATGCAGCTTCTTGAACTGGTCGAAGTTCTCAAACACAGCCTTCACAACAATGTAGACTGTGTCGGCTGGAACGTCAGCACTGGACACGAAGGTTGCACCAACGCCGAAAGTACGGATGTCTTCCTTGTTGTTGTACATGCCGGCAGGAATGGTCGCTGTGCGGTAGAAGGAATTGTCGGCAACCAGCTTGTCGATGGCAGGGCCTTCGACATTGACGAGGTGTGCGTCACAGCTTGCAAGCGATTCCTGTGTCAGAGCGGATGGGTGACCAACCAGCCAGAAATAGGCGTCAATCTTACCATCGCAGACGGCCTGACCTGTTTCAGCCGACTTCATTTCGGCTGCCAGTTTCAGATCGGAACGCGACCAGCCCATGGCTTCCTCGATGACTTCCCAAGTACCGCGTGTACCGGAACCTGGGTTACCAATGTTCATGCGCTTGCCCTTAACGTCGGTCAGCGTATTGATGCCGGAAGCGTCGCTGGCGATAACGGTCACAGGCTCTGGGTGAACCGAGAAAACGGCCCGCAGATTTTCGAACTTGCCGGCATCGGCAAACTTCGACGTGCCGTTATAGGCGTGATACTGCCAGTCAGACTGAGCAACGCCAAATTCCAGTTCGCCGGCCCGAACGGTGTTGATGTTGTAGATGGAACCACCGGTCGATTCAGCCGAACAACGCAGGCCATGTTCCTTGCGGTTCTTGTTCACCAGACGACAGATCGCACCACCGGTAGGATAGTACACGCCGGTCACGCCGCCTGTGCCGATGGAAATGAACTGTTGGTCAGCTGCAAAGCTCTGACCTGCAAACGATGCCGAAGCAGCCATGGCTGCGGCAAAGAATAGTTTTTTCATGATAGTCTCCCTTTGGTGTGCCGGCTTGGTTGATTCCAGATCCGGACGTCAGAATTGAAAGATGGAATTACGAGCTCGGACCAATCAAAAGTGGGCAAAGCCCCCGCAAATCGTCCGCAACGGCAGGTGCGCTTTCAGAAGCAGGCTCAACCCACTGCTGCATTTGTCCAATTTGTGTTTTGAGTGCGACTCCAACCATCAGGCCGTTATAGAGACATGTTCAAATGACGAGGTCAATCACCCCAAATCCGCAATTTGGGCAAAAAACTCTCTTCCCGAATACATAACGGCGCAAAAACGGCAAACCTGAGATCAATATTGAGACTTTTTGGCTCAGAAATTACGAAATGTGGCCGCCGCTCAAAATTTAAGAGACTGATGCCGCAGGTGAATTCAGCCCGTTTCGCCGCAGATTTGCATGGTTCAAAACTTGGGGTCGACAGTGACCACGGACCACTTTTTCTTGCTGGCCGTCTTGCTGATTTCATGCACGATGGTGGTTGAGAAGTCCCGCTGCGCAACGACATGCAGCTCGTGATCGAGCGCAACGCCGGTGCTGGTGTTTGGAATGTTCTCGGCGCGCACACAGGCAATTTTGCCTTGCACGAATTTATCAAGATCCACAGATGACAAATCGCTGATTGCCTGGGTAAGTTCGTCCAGAATTTCCCACGCGGAGTTTCGGATCAACTCCGTGCGTGGACGGCCCAACAGCTTTTCGTAGGCATCATTGACCCGAAAGTAGACGCCATGAAAATCCAAAATGGCCGTCGCCTGATTGCGCGACAGCAAATGGCTGACAAATGGATGGGTCCGACCATCGCCGGCTTTGATCAAGACGTCCCTCAATATGGCTGTTTTGACCAAGCTGGGTGAGACGATGCCGTTTTCCCAGCGATAGATCGTGGTGGAATCCACCTGCATTATCGTTGCCAGCTGCTCCTGGGTCAGACCTTTGCTCTTCCGCAATGTCTTTATCTCTTCGGGATTCATGTAGTTTACCTGCCTTCTTGTGCCGTCTGTTTGGCCGTCTCAACCAGTCATCGGCAGCACCATTGAATTTGATTCCCACTAAAAGTTGGCCGGCACGATCCATCCTGTCAGGACTGCCCCTCAACCCAGAGACAAACCGAATGTGCGCCGACAATTGCCCCCTACAGGCTCAGTTCGTGTCGCCTTTCTCCTTTGTGTTCATGTCCTCGCCAAACCGCTTCGCCAGCGCACACAGCGCCGAAGCGTCCTCTCAGAATACCTCGCCCTGAACAGGCAGTTGGGCACCCAAAATCGACGTTGACCAATTGTGACAATATCAGCAACGAAAGCACCTCCCTGTTTTTTTTCATAGAAACGCGCTGCTTGTGTGGACAAACCTGGCGCTGCCAAAGAACCTGAATTGGGCCCCCAAGGCGTGAATTTGCCTGCTGCCGGACCGAGTTCTTTGGAATAACAAGGGATAACGTCTGGTTACGAGCGGCTGGCCAATCCAAGCTGCCCACGATTGCCAAAAATTACCACTGCAAGAATATTTATTTGAATGCTGGATCAGCTTCTTTGCGGAGGGTTTTGGAACGTGAAATCTGCTCAACTACCCGCCAGGGTTGCAACACGCGGGAGTTCGCCAGCGCGCCGCGAGCGCACAGCGTGACTAGGAGACTTCGGACCAGTGCCGGTTAACGCGTCGGCGCCAGATGACCTTGTTGCCTTGTAAGATCTCATAATAGCCGCCGCGTGTACGGATATTGAAGTCGGGATGGGGGTATCCGAGCTTTTGCATTTCTCGGCAACAATTAAAGAGTGTTTCAAGTTGCTTGTTGGTCATACTTCCTGTCTCACCACCAATTTAGATCGTGTATAAGTCTATTTTTATTTATCAAAATTGGGGCTCAAAATACACTGCACCAATATCTGAAGGCATTGCAGAAATATATAGGTGAGGCTCAACTGCACTCATTCGCCACACTCGAAACCGTCATCAGCGCCCCAAATATATATTGAGCTAACAGATCTCTTTAGAGATACAGAGG
>JABSRX010000077.1 GCA_013214695.1 Rhizobiaceae bacterium
AGAACGGCATCGGTTTGGTCGGAGCTATGCTATTCGACTTACCAAATGCTGTTGGCGTGCTTCTGGGATCAGCCTCTTTGATTGGTGGTCATGGGACTGCAATCGCGTGGGGACCGGCAGTGGAAGCGCAGACAGGCTTTGCAGCAGCAGACGAAATCGGCGTTGCGTCGGCAACTTTGGGACTTGTCTGCGCTGCCTTGGTCGGCGGGCCCATCGCCAAGTACCTTATTGAAAAACACAAGCTGATGGCTGAAAGCCACGATCAACCAGTCGTCGGCATGCCACATAAAATCGATGAGGACGAAGAGCGCGACATTGATCACGTCAGCATAATGCGGACCATGCTGGCGGCAAATGTAGCGATCATCCTGGGCTATGTCGCCAATCTGGGTATTGCTGAGGCAGGGCTGAAGCTGCCTCTATTTGTCCCCTGTCTGATCGTTGCCATTATCATGTCGAATACGATCCCAATCGTTTTCCCGTCGATCAAATGGCCAGCACGGACGCGGGCGCTCGCTGTGGTATCTGACTACTGCCTGTCGGTTTTTCTGGCCATGTCGCTGATGTCGATGCAGCTGTGGACACTTTCAGGCCTTGGCATCACATTAATGGTTGTTCTTGCGCTGCAGGTTGCCGCAGCTGTCATATTCATTTTCTACATCTTCTTCAGGATCATCGGCCGTGATTTCACTGCAGCGGTGTTGAGCGCCGGTTTCGCCGGTTTCACGTTGGGCGCCACTCCAACTGCAATTGCCAACATGTCGTCTGTTACCAAGCGCTACGGCCAGGCACCGCTTGCGTTCATCGTGCTGCCGCTGGTGTCGGCATTCTTTGTCGACCTCGCGAACGCATTTATTATCGGCTGGTTTGTGGCCCTTTAGTTTGCTGACATTACAGTGATCTAAAAACGCACGATCATCGTTTTTTGCGCAAACAAAAGCCGCGCTCAAATCCAAACCAACACTCAATAATTCACATCAACCACCTCGCTCATTGCCGGGTCGTTGTGCCATTGCCAATAGGTCTCGTTGATCTGGCGGGTGATTTCGCCTGGCGCATCGTTGGAAAATACCCGATCGTTGATCCGCGATATGGCGACCGGGCCGCCGCCCGTCGTCGTTGCAAACACCTCGTCGGCTTCCAGAAATTGCTCCACCGGAATGTCATCCACAGCGACCTCCAGTCCGTGATGAGCGCAGATTTCCATCGCCACTTTGCGGGTGATGCCTTCCAACACGCCCTGGCGCGGGGTCGACACCTTGCCGTCCTTGATCATGAGCACGTTGAAGCCCGGCCCTTCGGTGACATGGCCGTCGCTGTCCAGCAACAACGTGTTGTCAAAGCCGGCCTCCTTGGCCTCAAACAGGCCCTGGGTGAAGTCGCCCCAATGATAGTTCTTGGCCGTCGGATCAACAGAATTCGGGCTAATGCGGGAAGCGGAATCGGCGATCTTCAGATGCGCACCGCGCGGCAATACCTCCTCCAGAAACACCCAGACAAACGGCACACACCAGGCGTAGAAATAGTTCTCGCACAGGCGCGGATCGCGGCTGCCCGGCACCGACGGTTGCCCGCGCGACGCCACCAGCGAGACATAGGCCCGCTGCAGGCCGGACTGGCCGACCATCTGATGCAGAATGCGTCGCATGTCCTCACGGTCCTGCTCAACCGACAGGCGCACCTTTTCCATGCTGCGCTCAAAGCGCTCCAGATAATCCGCCATGCGGAAAAACCGCCCGTCCCAGACATGCACCACATCATAGGTAATGTCAGAATGGGTCAGCCCCCAGTCAGTGACCGGAATGGCCGCTTCGCCAATCGGCATGATCTCGCCCTTCATCCAGGCGGCGCCCTGGGAAAAGTCTTTCTCCGTCATGGTGTGATCTCCAAAGATGCCAGATGGGAAAGTTGACAAGATGCGCGGCGGGATTCAAGACATGATAACACGCAAACGGGCTTTGTCACCCATCGCATCAGGAAAAAACGTGACCGCAGCCTCCGCCAACACCGTTCGCATCATCGGCATCGACCCGGGCCTGCGCAACACCGGATGGGGGATCATCAACAGCACCGGCTCGAAACTGGAATTCGTCGCCGCCGGCACGGTGCGCCCCAACAACAAGGGCGAGTTGGCGGAGCGTCTGTTGGAAATCCATGACGGGTTGGTGGATGTCATCCACAGCCACATTCCGATGGAAGCGGCGGTGGAAAACACCTTTGTCAACAAGGACGCCAGCGCCACGCTGAAACTGGGCCAGGCCCGCGGTGTCGCCATGCTGGTGCCCGCCCGTGCCGGGCTGCAGGTCGCCGAATATGCCCCAACGGCGGTCAAGAAAGCGGTCATCGGCACCGGCCATGGCGACAAAAACCAGATCAAGCTGATGGTCAACATGTTGCTGCCCAAGGCCAAGTTCGACAGCGACGATGCTGCCGATGCATTGGCTATCGCCATCTGCCACGCCCACCACCGCGGCACCATGGGCAGCCGCATGGCCGCGGCGGCGGCGGCGGCCGCAGGGGCGACCAAATAGGCCAGGCGTCGCCGATAAGTCCGGGGGGCAAAACGCTAATGTTCTTGACGTGTTCTCATTGTCAACCGAGAGCCAGTCTTGTCCTGATTGAAGCATTCTGCCGGAGTATTTTTGCGTCGGCATCGCGCTGGATTGCGAAGCTCGTCCTGGACGGACTTGCAAGCGATCCGGCGATGATGATGGCGCAAAAAGGCCCGGCCCGCAGGGTTTGCGCCGCGAAGGGCCGTCGTCTGCGTTGCCTGTCTTGCCCGTATCCCCGATACGCGCTACGACAGGCGCCTTGCCGATCAACCCTTCGGGGCGTAAACAGAATGGTTCAATCAGAACAAGACTGGCTCTACCCAGATTGCATGAAATTCTCCCCTCTTTGCAGGTTCGGCAACGATGATCGGTAAACTCAAGGGCATCGTTGATGGCACCGGAGAAGACTGGATCATTCTCGACGTTCAGGGTGTCGGCTATCAGGTCCACTGTTCGCCCCGCACCCTATCCGCCTTGCCGTCCAACGGCGAAGCCACGTCGCTGTCGATCGAAACCCATGTGCGCGAGACTGAAATCAAGCTCTACGGCTTTGATTCCGATCTCGAACGCAACTGGTTCCGGCTGCTGCAGAATGTTCAGGGCGTCGGCGCCAAGGTGGCCTTGGCGATTCTCGGCACCCTGTCGCCCGGCGATCTGGCTTCGGCCATTGCGCTGCAGGACAAAGCGATGGTCGCGCGCGCCCCGGGCGTTGGCCCGAAAGTCGCCCAGCGCATTGTCAGCGAGTTGAAGGACAAGGCCCCTGCCCTGTCCGGCGACACGTCGGGCACGATTGGGCTGCAGCAGGAAATCGGCGAAGGCGTCGCCGGGTCGGCCGTGCAGGACGCCGTCTCCGCGCTGACCAATCTCGGCTATAGCGGCCAGCAGGCCAGTGCCGCCGTCGGGGCGGCGCTGAAACAGGCGGGTGAAGACGCCAACAGCGCGACGCTGATCCGTCTTGGTCTGAAGGAGCTGTCCAGTTGAGCGAGGACCGGATCATCGAAGCGGGCGTGCGCGGCGAGGATTTCGACACTGAGATCCGCCCCGAACGGCTGGCCGACTTCACCGGACAGGAACAGGCCCGCGCCAACCTGTCGGTATTTGTCGGCGCCGCCAAGCAGCGCGGCGAGGCCCTCGACCACGTCCTGTTTGTCGGGCCACCCGGCCTCGGCAAAACGACGCTGGCGCAGATCATGGCCAAGGAGTTGGGCGTCAATTTCCGCTCGACCTCCGGACCAGTGATTGCCAAGGCCGGCGACCTGGCGGCTCTGCTGACCAATCTGGAAGACCGCGATGTGCTGTTCATCGACGAGATCCACCGGCTGAACCCGGCCGTCGAAGAGATTCTCTATCCAGCGATGGAAGACTACCAGCTCGACCTGATCATCGGCGAGGGGCCGGCGGCGCGCTCGGTGAAGATTGATCTGGCGAAATTCACCCTGGTTGCGGCGACCACGCGCCTTGGCCTGCTGACCACGCCCTTGCGCGACCGGTTTGGCATTCCCATCCGCCTGCAATTCTACACCGTTGCCGAACTGGAAAAGATTGTCCGCCGCGGCGCCCGCATTTTCGGCATTGGCATCGACGATGGCGGCGCCCTGGAGATCGCCCGACGGGCCCGGGGGACGCCGCGTATTGCCGGCCGCTTGCTGCGCCGAGTGCGCGACTTTGCCATTGTCGATGGGGCGGCAACCATCAGCGCGGCCATCGCCGACAATGCGCTCAACCAGCTGGGCGTCGACCCCTGCGGGCTGGACGAGCTCGACCGGCGCTATCTCGACATCATCGGCGTCAATTTCGGTGGTGGGCCTGTTGGCATCGAAACCATTTCAGCGTCCCTGTCCGAGCCGCGCGATGCGGTTGAAGACATCATCGAACCCTATCTGATCCAGCAGGGTTTCCTGCAACGCACCCCGCGTGGGCGGGTACTCACACCAAAAGCCTTTGATCACATCGGCATGGCCGTGCCGGGCGGTCTGGCAACACGCCAGGCATCGTTGTTTGAGGAGAGCGACGCCGATGGTGAATAGCGGTACGCTGCACGACGGCTATCACACGCTGGTCGAACGGGTCTATTTCGAGCACACGGATTTATCCGGTGTCGTTTATCACGCGCGCTACCTGGATTTCCTCGAGCACGGACGCTCCGACTATGTGCGCCTGCTCGGGGTGCATCATAAGGAAATGAGCGCCGGCAAGTTCGGCGAGTCATTGGCATTCGCCGTGCATCGCATGGAAATCGACTTTAAGGCAGCAGCCCGCATCGATGACGTTTTGACCGTCGAAACCCACAGGGGCACGCTGAAGGGTCTGCGGCTGTCCTTCAAGCAGATCATCTGGCGCGGCGACGAAGTTGTGCTGGAAGCTCTGGTGACCGTGGTGCTGATGAACCCACAGGGCCGACCGCGCCGTTATCCCAAGGCCCTGCTGGAGCTGTTGAGTGTCGCTTAGAACCGCGGCGAGACGGCGGCGAGATGGCGGCGAGGCGGCACTTTCTAACCCTTCGTTAACCATAAATCCGCCAATATGCGCTGGTGCTTAACTGAAGTTGACCTAACGCGAAGTTGGTCATCGTTTCACCCCAATTGACAGCAATGCAGGGAAACGAAATTTCGACAATCGTATTCAGTTATTGTCCTTCGCTCCCCCTTACGCCCGAGAACCGCTAAGATGAACGTTCACAAATCCCTTTCGGCCGCATCTGCCCTGCTTATTGCCACGGCAGTTTCGACCTTGCCAAAAGCTGCATTCGCTCAGCAGGTCTCCCAGAACGAGCTGGCGTCGGCAACCGTCGACACATCGCTGATTGGCCTGTTTCTGGAAGCCTCTTTGGTCGTCCAGATCGTGATGATCGGCCTGCTGCTGGCCTCGGTTTGGTGCTGGGCCATCATCGTCGACAAGATGCTGCTGTTTGCCCGCACACGGCGTCAGTTGAACCGCTTTGAGCAGGTGTTCTGGTCCGGACAAAGCCTGGAAGAGCTGTATCGGACCCTGTCGGAGCGCCGCAATATCGGCATGGCCGCTTTGTTTGTGGCCGCGATGGGTGAATGGAAGCGCTCGTTTGAACGCAATGCCCGCTCACCGATCGGCCTGCAGACCCGCATCGACAAAGTGCTGGACGTCGCCATGGCCCGCGAAATGGAGCGCCTGGAAAAGCGCCTGCTGTTTCTGGCAACGCTCGGTTCGGCGGCTCCCTTCGTTGGCCTGTTCGGTACGGTCATCGGTATCATGACCTCGTTTCAGGCGATTGCCGGGTCGAAATCGACCAATCTGGCGGTTGTCGCGCCGGGTATCGCCGAAGCCCTGCTGGCCACTGCGCTGGGCCTTCTCGCCGCTATTCCAGCGGTTGTCGCCTATAACAAGTTTTCCGCCGATGCCAGCAAGATCGCCACCCGTCTGGAGGGCTTTGCCGACGAGTTCTCGGCCATACTTTCGCGCCAAATCGATGAGAAAACAGCAGCCTGATCCAATCAGGTGCGAACAAATGGATGAATGACCATGGGAATGTCGGTCGGAAATAGCGGTGTATCAGGTGGCCGGCGTCGGGGACGGCGGCGGCATGCGCCGATGAGCGAGATCAACGTCACGCCGTTTGTCGATGTGATGCTGGTTCTGCTGATTGTCTTCATGGTGGCCGCGCCGCTGCTGACGGTCGGTGTGCCAATCGATCTGCCGGAAACCCGCGCCAACCAATTGAACTCGGAAACCCAGCCGATCACCATTTCGGTGCAATCCGGTGGCAAGGTCTTCCTGCAGGAAACAGAGATCCCCGCCGATGAGCTGATCCCGAAACTGCAGGCGATCGCCAAGAACGGCTATGACGAGCGCCTGTATGTCCGCGGAGACAGGTCGACGGACTATGGCACGGTGATGCGCATCATGGGGGCGCTGAACGCCGCCGGATACAAGAAGATCGGTCTGGTCACGCTGCAGGAACAGGATGGTTAGGTGAAAGCAGGTCTCACCATATCTGCACTGGCCCATGTTGGCGTCCTTGCCTTCGGCATCGTGTCGTTGGCCTCGCCAAAACAGATGGAGGTGCCCGATGTTGAGGCGCTGCCCATCGACATCATTCCCTATTCCGAACTGACCAAATCCGTGGCCGGTGCCAAGGAGGCAGAGCCTTCGACCAAACCGGCACCCAAGCCGACAACCGCAGCGCCGGTGGAAGAACCTGCCGTCAATGTGGGCGATGCCAAGGTCGACATCAAAGCCGAAGCGCCAAAGGTGACAGAGCAGCCGCCCGTCGAGAAGGTTGAAGCACCGGCAGCGGTGCCAGAACCCACACCGCCGGAACCGGAGGTTGCGGTCCCGACCCCGAAACTGGCGCCGGATCCCCAACCGAAGACCGACATCGCACTGCTGGTGAAGGAAAACGAGCCTCAGATCGCCGAAGAACCGGTTGAGGAAGATGCTCTGGATCTGCCGAAAAAGGTGGCAGTGCCAAAAGCCCGTCCGCAGCGGCCGAAGCCGGAAATCGCCAAAACCAACAAGCGCAAGGTGGAAGACGATCCGGCCAAGAAGACTGCCCAAAAGACCGACGAGGTCAACGATTCAGACGCCAAGCAGAAGGCCGTCATCGACAAGGCGCAAGCCAGCGCCGGTGGCGCCAAGCGGTCTCAGGAAGAGGCTTCTCTGGGGGCGCAGAAGGCCAACAGCGAAACGACCCTGTCGCAAAACGAGCTGGATGCCATGCGCAGCGCCCTGGAAAGCTGCTTCAATGCAGGCGACCTGCCGGGCCACCAGGATGCATCGACAATGCGCGCCCGCGTCACATTCAAGCTGACGATCGATGGCCGCATCGACGGCCTGGTCCGCGCCAAGGTGACCGGCACCAGCGGGGCCACCCGTGCGGTGTTCTCGCGTCGGGTCAAGAACGCCGTCAAGGAATGCCAACCCTATAAACTGCCACCGGAAAAGTTCGACACCTGGTCGGACGTCGTGGTCAATTTCTCACTCACAGATTTGCTCTAGCAAGATGAAACAGGACGAAGCTATGAAACTGGTGATGAGCCGTCGCCCCCTTGGTCAGAATTTGATAGCCTGGATGATTGCAATGTTGATTTCCGCAATCGCGGTGACCAGCGCGCAGGCCAGGATCGAAATCGACGTAACCCGGGGCAATGTCGAACCGCTGAAAATTGCGGTGCCATCTTTCCTGGGCGACAGCCAGTTGGGCCGCCAGATTTCGTCTGTCGTTGAGGCCGACCTGCGCCGCTCCGGCCTGTTCAACCCAATCGATCCGGCCGCCCATATCGAACGCATCACCGACACCAACCGGCAGCCGAACTTCTCCAGCTGGACCGCCATTCAGGCGCAGGCCCTGGTTGTCGGTCGCGTCGTCAGCGAAGGTGGTGGGCGGTTCCGCACCGAGTTTCGTCTCTGGGACACCTATGGTGCAGAACAGATCCTTGGCCAGCAATATTCCACCGACCCCAACAATTGGCGCCGTGTCGGGCACATCATCGCCGATGCCATCTACAAGGCGCTGACCGGCGAGAGCGGCTATTTCGATACCCGCATCGCCTATGTCGCTGAAACCGGCCCCAAATCGCAGCGCGTCAAGCGGCTGGCGATCATGGATCAGGATGGCTTCAACAACCGCTTTTTGACCAATGGCGCGGACCTGGTGCTGACCCCCCGCTTCTCCCCGTCCCGCCAGGAAGTCACCTACATGTCCTTCTCCGGCGGCCGTCCGCGGGTCTATCTTTTGCAGATCGAGACCGGTCAGCGGGAAGTGGTCGGCAACTTCCCCAACATGACCTTTTCGCCGCGCTTCTCCCCCGACGGCCAGCGCATCATCATGAGCCTGGAACAGGGCGGCAATGCCAATATCTATACAATGGACCTGCGGTCGCGGAATACGACCCGCCTGACCAATACGGCCGCCATCGACACCTCCCCTTCTTATTCGCCGGACGGACGCCGCATCGTCTTTGAAAGCGACCGTGGTGGCCGTCAGCAGCTTTATGTGATGGATGCCAATGGCGCCAACCAGCAGCGCATTTCTTTCGGCACCGGTCGTTACTCGACGCCGGTGTGGTCGCCGCGCGGCGATTTGATTGCTTTCACCAAGCAATCAGGCGGTCAGTTTCTGATCGGTGTCATGCGGCCGGACGGTAAAGGCGAGCGTATCCTGACCGAGGGCTATCACAATGAAGGCCCGACCTGGGCCCCCAATGGCCGCACGCTGATGTTCTTCCGTGAAACGCCCGGTGCCAATGGTGGACCGAAGCTGCACACGATCGATCTGACCGGGCGCAATGAGCAGCAGGTGCAAACCGAAGCCTTTGCCTCCGATCCGGCCTGGTCACCGCTGCTGGATTAATCGGAAGCACCCAGTGCTGCAATCAGATCCGTCATGTCCTTTGGCGGGTCTGCGCTGAAGCTCACGGCCTCTCCGCTGGACGGGTGTTTGAAACCCAGCGTGCGGGCATGCAGCGCCTGGCGTTTGAAGTCTTCAAACAAGGCCGCCGCCTGTTGCGGCAGGCGCACGCCGCGATTGGCAAATTGCTTGCCGTATTCCTGATCGCCCAGAAGCGGATTGCCGATATGGGTCATGTGCACACGGATCTGATGGGTACGTCCGGTTTCCAGGCGGCACTCGATCAGCGACACCAGCGCGTCGCCCGGTGACTTGTCGTCTTCATAGCGCTGCAGCACCTCATAATGGGTCACCGCGATCTTGGCATCCGGACCGTCTTCGCTGACGACAGCGCGCTGCAGACGTTTGGTTGGATGACGGCCGAGATAATTTTCCACCCGCCCTTTCATGCGCGGCGGCGCGCCCCAGCACAAAGCCCAATAGGAGCGTTCCAGCGGGCCAGTGCGCCCGTGATCGGCAAACTGTTCCTGCAGATCGAGATGAGCGCGATAGCTCTTCGCCACCACCATGACACCGCTGGTGTCTTTATCGAGTCGATGCACAATGCCCGGCCGCTTGACCCCGCCGATGCCAGACAGGCTGCCCTTGCAGTGAAACAGCAGAGCATTGACCAGCGTGCCCGACCAATTGCCCGGCGCCGGATGCACCACCATGCCGGCTGGTTTGTTGACGACGATCAGATCGGCGTCTTCGTGCAGAATATCGAGGGGAATGTCTTCCGGCTGCGGGATCGCCTCCTCGGCCGGTGGCATGGCAAAGCGTATGACATCGCCAGCTGAAATCTTGGTGCTGGTGCCGCGCGGCACGACGCCATTGATGGTCACCAGGCCCTTGCGAACCAGTGCCTGCACCCGCGCCCGCGAAATATCGTCGGAGGCATTGGCGGAAATGAACTTGTCCACCCGCTTGCCATCGCCCGCATGGGGCACGATCAGCACCTCCATTTCGCTGGGCGTTTCCGCTGGTTGATCAACAGGGGCTTTCATTGTCTCTCCGTAGTCGTTATCACCCATGCCAATACGCCAATCTGCAGATCTCACGAGCACAAGATCATGAGCAATCAAGAAGAAGAACCCCTTGACCCAGCCGTTGAGGCCATTCGCGTCAAGATGGTGCGTCTGCTGGCCATATCGGGCGGCATAATGATGTTGGGGCTTATGGCTGTCTTGATCAGCATTGTCTACAAGGTCACCCAAGACAGTTCACCCCCGCCAAAGGCGGCGGTGGCCAGCACCAACAACGAGATTGTTATTCCAGCCGGTGCCGAAGTGGTAGCGACCAGCCAATCGGGCGGACGCATCACCCTGACCTTGCGCCTGCAGGACGGAGCCACCGCCATTCAGGTGCACGACGCCAGCGGCGCTTTGATCGCCAGCTACGCGGTTAGGGAACAATAAACACTGCTGACCTATGCTTTGGCATCGTCATTTGATGCCAGGCTAGGAAGCAGCGTGAACAACAGCAATAACAGATTGATGCTGCCGGTGATTTTGCGGTTGATGGACGGTCGCGAGCTGACCGTCGACATGATCGTCAATCTCGGCGGTGCGATCGACCGGACCATGAACAACGAATCGAGCTTCATTCTGATTGGCGACGCTGACGGTTCCGAACGTCTGTTGGCCAAGAGCGCGATTCTTGAGGTTGTTGACGCCAAGACGGTCAAACCAAAAGCGGAGGCTCTGACGGCCCCGCAGGGCAATCCGCAGGTCGAGGCACCGAGCATCGCGCCAGAAATTTCAGATCCTTATCAGGTCCTGGGTTTGCCACCGACGGCCAGCATCGACGATATACGCAACAGCTTTTCTGCGCTTGCCCAGGCCTATAACCCGGATCGGGCTTCAGCCGCCGGCCTGCCGCAGGATGTCGTCGAATTCTGCCAGAGCCGCTATCAGCAGATCAGCGATGCCTATGGCAAGCTAACCGAAGGCCAGACGCCGACTTTGGCGGCGCCTGCCCCTGCGGCCTGATCGGGTCCAATCAGGACGCCGGCATCGACCGTTCGGCAATTTTTGCCCAGTAGCTCGAACCGACAGGGATGGCTTCATCGTTGAAGTCATATTCTTCGTGGTGCAGGCCGGCAGTATCGCCATTGCCCATGAAGATAAAGGCGCCCGGGCGTTCCAACAGCATGTAGGAGAAATCCTCACCGCCCATGACCGGTGGCTTGTTGGTATCGACCTTGGCATCGCCGGAGATCTCACGGGCCACCTCGGCCGCAAACTGCGTCTGCGCTTCATGGTTTGAGGTAACCGGATAGCCTTCCTTGATGTCGATATTGACTTCGACGCCGTAAGCCGAGGCGATGCCAGTGACAATTTCCTGCAAACGCTCAATCACCTTGTCGCGCACCGCTTTGTCGAGTGTGCGCACCGTACCGTAGAACTGCGCTTCCTGCGGGATCACATTGTAAGCCTTGCCAGCGTGGATCGCCGTAACTGTAAGGACAGCAGACCCCAGTGGGTCAATATTGCGCGAAACGATCGACTGCAGCGCCTGCACCATCTGGGTAGCAACAATGATCGGGTCGTTGCCATTATGGGGCATCGCCGCATGGGCGCCCAGACCATTGATGGTGACAGTGAATTCATCGGTACCAGCCATCAGCGGCCCGGGACGAATGGCAAATTCGCCGACCGGAAGCCCGGGCATGTTGTGCAGGCCATAGACTTCCTGAATGCCGAAACGGCTCATCATGTCATCGTCGCACATAGCCTTGCCGCCAGCGCCACCCTCTTCCGCCGGCTGGAAAATCACCACCGCCGTGCCATCGAAGTTGCGGGTTTCGGCCAGATATTTGGCAGCCCCCAACAGCATCGCCGTGTGGCCATCATGTCCGCAGGCATGCATCTTGCCTTCGTATTTTGACTTGTGCGGCAGATCGTTCTTCTCAACGATCGGCAGGGCGTCCATGTCGGCGCGCATGCCAATGACGCGGCCGGAATCGTTCTTGCGGCCTTTGATGACCCCCACCACGCCGGTGCGCCCAATGCCCTCGACGATTTCGTCGACCCCAAATTCCTTCAGTTTCTCAGCAACCAGCGCCGATGTTTCTTCCACATCATAGAGCAAGCCTGGATGTTGGTGGATGGTGCGTCGCCATTCGGTGATCTCGTCGTGAAAGTCTGCAATGCGGTTGTTGATAGGCATGGGGCGTCCTGTTGTTGCGGTTGGGTTGAAATTAGGATGTTGGTCGATGAAGGCAAGCCCCCGACCTGCCTTGAAATCCTCATTTCAACCACCAAATATGGTTCAAGACGGCAATTCCGGCGGTTTTCGAAAAAATTATCGCCGCCGCAACACGCCTTAACCCATTGAAAAATAACAAGATGACAAAATCGTAATGAAATTTCTGCCCTTTCATCGTAAAAATACGATGAAACGCCGAAATTTCTACCTATATGGGAATTATAACAGTGGCCCACCATCCGGGTGGTCACGATGAAGGAGAGGTTCTCATAATGGCAAATACACTTCCTACCATTTCCGCCAGCGGCAACGGTCTGCAGCGCTATATGGATGAAATTCGTAAGTTCCCAATGCTTGAGCCTCAGCAGGAATACATGCTTGCCAAACGCTTTGCCGAGCATGACGACACTGAGGCCGCCCACAAGCTTGTGACCAGCCATCTGCGCCTGGTTGCCAAGATCGCCATGGGCTATCGCGGCTACGGCCTGCCGATCGGTGAAGTCATTTCGGAAGGCAATGTCGGCCTGATGCAGGCGGTCAAGAAGTTTGACCCTGAAAAGGGCTTCCGTCTGGCTACCTACGCAATGTGGTGGATCAAGGCTTCGATCCAGGAATATGTCCTGCGTTCGTGGAGCCTGGTCAAAATGGGCACGACTGCCAATCAGAAGCGCCTGTTCTTCAACCTGCGCAAGCTGAAAGGCAAGCTGAAGGCGCTTGAAGATGGCGAGTTGAAGCAGGAAAACGTTTCCAAGATCGCCGATACACTGGGCGTGACCGAGGAAGAAGTGCGGTCGATGAACCAACGCCTGTCCGGTGACGCGTCGCTGAACGCCCCGATCAAGGCCGCCGAAGGCGAGTCGGGTCAGTGGCAGGATTGGCTGGTTGATGAAAGCGAAAGCCAGGAATCAACCCTGATCAAGCAGGACGAGCTGGAAGTCCGCCGTGAAATGCTGGCCGATGCTCTGGAAGTGCTCAACGAGCGCGAGCAGCGCATCTTTGTCGCCCGCCGCCTGTCGGAAGATCCACTTACCCTGGAAGAACTTTCGGGTGAGTTCGACATCTCCCGCGAGCGTGTCCGTCAGATTGAAGTGCGCGCCTTCGAGAAAGTCCAAAAGGCGATGATTGGTGCGGCCAAAGAACTGGCCAAGCCAATGGCCCAGCTCGAAGCCCACTAGTTACAGCACCAAACTATGAAAGCGGCCCAGGAGAAATCCTGGGCCGTTTTTTGTTTACTTCAGGACCGCTGTATAGCTGTCCAGCGGCGCGATTTCCTTGATCAGACCGCTGTCCTTCATGAATTTGGCAAAGCGCTCATAGCGGCCACGGTCGAGGGCAGCGGGGCGCTTGGCAAAACGTGGCAGAGTGTCGACCCAGGCGCGGCGGTTCAGTTCGTTGTCGAGATCCGGATAAACCTTCAGGAACTGTTCCAGCGCCTCATCGGGATGGTTGGTCAGATACAGCGTTGCCTTTTCTACCGCGTCCATGAACGGGCGGAAACGCTTGTCGTCGACACGATCGTTTTTGGCGATGAAGATCAGTTCGTCATAGACCGGCACGCCGTTCTCTTCAGGATAGAAGGCAACGCCTGAATGCTTTTCGATGTCCAGCTGGTTCAGCTCGAAGTTCCGGAAGGCACCGATGACGGCATCAACCGCGCCGGTGATCAGCGACGGCGACAGGGCGAAGTTGATGTTGATCAGCTCAACATCATCCAGCGTCAAACCTTCCTGACGCAGCATGGCGGCGAGCAGAGCATCTTCAAAGCCGCCGACTGAGAAGCCAACCTTCTTGCCTTTCAGATCAGCGATCGATTTGACCGGTCCGTCCTTCAGCGCCACAAGCGCGTTCAGCGGTGTTTCGGCAATCGTGCCAATCCATGACAGAGGCAGGCCTTCAGCCACCTGCACGTGCAGTTGCGGCTGATAAGAGATGGCAATGTCGCCCTGGCCTGCTGCAATCAGACGTGGCGGCGCGCTGGGGTCGGAGGGTGGCACCAGTTCGACCTCAAGGCCGGCTTCCTTGAAATAGCCCTGAGTTTCGGCAATCACCAGCGGTGCGTGGTCAGGGTTGACGAACCAGTCGAGATAAACGGTCAGTTTTTCGGCGCTGGCGGCCGGTGGAATGCTGAGCGCCAGGGCGACCAGCATGGTTGAGAACAGTTTCAGAAAGCGCATTTCTAAGTCCTTTACGCGAAATGGAGATTGGTGCGGGGAGCCCAGAACACCAATCTGTCGAGAATTTTGTCGATGATCAGCCGAAGCAGCACCACCATGATGATCAGCAGGACGAGCCCTGCGAATACTGTGTCCGTCTGCATGCGTGCATTGGCCTGGTTGATGACATAACCAAGGCCGCCGGACGCACCGACCCATTCGCCGACAACGGCACCGATCGGTGCAACGGTCGCGGCAACACGAATGCCCGAAGCCAGCGACGGCATGGCGGAGGGCAGCCGGAATTTGCTCAATGTCTGAAAGCGCGACGCGCCATACATGCGGGCGATATCGATGAAGTTGGAATCGGCCCGGGCCAGGCCGTCATTCAGCGCCGAAGCGACGGGAAAGTAGATGATCAGCGTCGCCATGGCGATCTTTGAACCAAGGCCCAGGCCAAACCAAAGCACCAGAAGCGGCGCGATGGCAAACACCGGCAGCGCCTGACTGGCGATGATCAGCGGCAACACATAGCGCCGTGCCACAGTGGAGGCATTGACCAGCAGCGCAGTTGACACGCCCAAAACGGTGCCCAATGCGAGACCCAGCAAAATTTCCGACAGCGTGATCCCGGCGTGATAGATCAGAGAATTCCATTGCTCGACAAGCGTGACGATGACCCGATACGGTCCTGGCAAAATGAACGGCGCCGGTTGGAAAACAGCAACGGCCAGCGCCCACAGGCCGATCAAAACGCAGGTGGTTAGTGCCCCGCGCAGCAATGGCCCGAGCCTGTCCTGATCACCCTTGGTTTTGTGCTGCCAACCCGACAAATGCCTGTCTCACCCTGCTGGATCGCGGCCCGATTGGATATGCAGTTGAAGAAACGCAGCCGTGAGAAGCAATGCCTCAATTGGCTTTTGGTCCTGTCCCTTCGCCGGCATGACCCGGATCAGGTTCCCGATCGATCAATCGATCAAGGGTCCGGCAAAACGCCATCTCAGCCGCCGAAGCGACACCCCTTGGAACGGCAACAGTTGTGGCGGACATTCAGCCAACTTGCAAGGGCTTTGCAATCCGGCGCTAGGATTTCGACCAGGCTTCAAACACTTCGTCGAAGACCTTGGTGCCGGGCACGCCCTTCTCAATGGTGACAAGCGCCCGACGTCCGGTGCGGTATTGCAGCGGAATGTCGATCCAGTCGCGGGTCTTGAGAAGCGATTCATTCTTCTGACGCGCCTGATCCAGATTGTTCAACGCAATCAGGAAGATGCCGTCAGCGATCCGGGCCGGCACTCCGACCAGCGCTTCGCCGCGGCCCTGCTCGCTTTGCTTGAGAACAAAACGGCTGACCTGCCCGATCGAACCACCGGAGAAATCGTCCGGCACGGCAAACACCAGCTCGATCAGATGACTGGCTGGCAAGGCTTTGTCGGCGTTGCGTTTGATCTTCATGATCAAAACGACATTGCGTTCAGGAATTTCGATACGGGCGCGAATGGCCGGTTCCTTTGGAACACCGCTGGCGGGTTCTTCTTCGATAACGCTCCAGACCACACGGCCTGCGTCAACGGTGTTTTCGGCGGGCGTCGCGCCTTCTTCGTAAAGAATGGCATCCTGCGCCACCTGTGGGGACCCATCAGACGGCTGTGCCGCGCTCGGGGTTTCGATCACCGGCTGCAGTTCAGTGGTCGTGGACGGCGTCGGATTGTTCGAAGTTCCGGAGATTTCCTCACCATCTGAATTCAGGCGGCTTTCAACCTTCGGGGCCGCCAGAGGCTCGTCCTGCGACACGTCCTGCGGCGTGATGGAAATCGTCTTCACCGGTTTCGGTTTGGTTGGGCTGTCAAGAAGATCGCTCAGGCCAACCTGCTCCAGAACCTGTTCCTTGTTCAACCAGGCGTAGGTCGCGCCCGCACCGAGCAGGATCAGGATCAGCAACAGAACCAGCCATTTGATCCAGCCCCGTTTGCGCGGCCGCTTGGTGCCGCCATTGCCAAAACCCGGGGCCGGCGGAATTTCCAACGGATCTTCAGCCGCTGTGTCCGGTGTCGGGTCGAAAGTCGGCAGTGGGGGAATTGGCGCTGCAGGCGCTGGCGCGGCGGGCGCGGGTGCTACTGGCGCTTCGGCTTGCGGTGTCTGGAAGGCATCCGCGACCTGAACCTGTTCGGCCGCTGCATCCCAGGATGGATCGGCCGGCGGGGCAACCTGGGGATGCTGCTGCAACTCATCCGGCAGAGGCAGTGATGTGCTGACATCGGGTGCCGGTGCTGAGGCCGCGACTACCGGATCAACAGCTGGGTCGATTGCCGGTGGCTGCGCCGCTTCCGCCGCCGGTAGCACTTCGGATGCAGCTTGCGGCTGGCCCGGTTGATGCGCCAGAAACTCTTCGGCCCACTGATCAACAGCAGCATCGTTTATCGCCTGGTTCTCGGTCGGGTTGGCAAGTGGGTCAACAACCGATGCGGGTGGATCCAACGGCTCAAAGGCCGCGGGCTCTGGCGCTGCAGGTGGTGCCGGCGGCACCGGATTGGCTTCCGGTATGTCGACAGCAGGGTTGGCTGCCAGGGCATCAGTGAAACTTGGCTGTGCAACGGCCTGCGGCTCGGGTTGCGGCGGAATCCGCTCTGAGACCGGCTCTGCGACCGGCTCTTGGATTGGGTCTGGCACCGGTTCCGGAGCGGGCTCTTGGACCGGCTCAGGCGTCGCTTCCGCCGCCGGGGTCGGCGGCGGATAGGATGGATCAAAGCTGCGTTCGATCTCGTAGATCGCGTATTCCAGCTTATCCAGTTCGGCCACCAGCGCGTCACCGGTGACAGCAGGCGTGCGGTTCTCCAACTGTCGCGCAATCGTCGTGCGGGCGCGTTCGTACAGTTTAAGTCTCAGCTCAGGCTTGGGATCCTTAAATCCTGCAAGAGTGCGCTGAAGAACAGCATGATAATCAGCCATAGAGTTGCCAGTCTTGTGACCAAATCACAGTCGAACGAGAGCTTACCAGTTTAAACGACAAGTTAGTCATGAAAAGGGTCTTCAACAAGTATTGTGTCGTCCCGTTCCGGGCTGGTCGACAACATCGTCACCGGCGCACCGATCAGTTCTTCAACGTGGCGTACATATTTGATCGCTTGAGCCGGCAAGTCGTTCCATGTGCGGGCGCCAACGGTCGGCTCTTTCCAACCTTCCAGCGTCTCGTAGATGGGCTCAACGCGGGCCTGCTGGCCCTGGCTGGCAGGCAAATGGTCGATCTCTTCGCCATCCAGCTTGTAACCGGTGCAGATCTTGATCTCGTCCATGCCGTCCAAAACGTCGAGCTTGGTCAGCGCAATGCCGGTGATGCCGTTGGTGGAAACCGACTGGCGCACCAGTGCCGCATCAAACCAGCCGCAACGGCGCTTGCGTCCAGTGACGGTGCCAAATTCATGGCCGCGTTCGCCGAGGAATTGTCCGATCTCGTTTTCCTGCTCGGTGGGGAACGGGCCTTCACCCACACGAGTCGTGTAGGCCTTGGTGATGCCAAGCACGAAGTTGAGCGAGTTTGGTCCCAGACCTGAGCCGGCCGCGGCCTGACCGGCAACGGTGTTCGATGAGGTCACGAAGGGATAGGTACCGTGGTCGATGTCCAGCAGCGTGCCCTGGGCGCCTTCAAACAGGATGCGTTTGCCATTGTGCTTGGCATCCGCCAGCAGCTTCCAGACCGTTTCGCGGAACGGCAAGATCTGATCGGCAACTGCCATCAATTCGTCGAAAATGTCCTGCTCGGCAATTTCAGCCTCGCCCAGTCCGCGCCGCAAAGCGTTGTGGTGAGTCAACAGGCGTTCGATCTTGCCGCGCAGGGAATCCGGGTTGGCAAGGTCCATCACGCGGATGGCGCGCCGTCCAACCTTGTCCTCATATGCCGGACCAATGCCGCGACGGGTCGTGCCGATCTTGGTGCCGGACTTGGCCGCATCTTCACGCAGACCATCAAGTTCGCGATGCAGCGACAGGATCAGGGTCGCGTTGCCGGCAATGCGCAGATTTTCCGGTGTGATCGAAACGCCCTGCTCTTCCAGGCGGGCGATTTCGGCGACCAACGCATGAGGGTCAATAACCACACCATTGCCGATGACACCCATTTTACCGGGGCGCACAACGCCCGAAGGCAGCAGGCTGAGCTTATAGCTGACACCGTCAATGACCAGCGTATGTCCGGCATTATGGCCGCCCTGAAAGCGGACAACCAGGTCGGCCCGCTCCGACAACCAATCAACAATTTTACCTTTGCCCTCGTCTCCCCACTGGGAGCCAACAACAACCACATTTGCCATGATATTTAGACCTTCATTATCTGGCGCTGCTTACGGTTCCGTTTCCGCCACCAGCGCCCTCAGGTCAATAGGCTGGGTCAACTATCGGCATATATTTGCCAATAGAAAGGGCAGATCGGGCGTTTTATTGGTCTAAGTGATGGGACCAATCCTATTTGTTTGTTTTCGGCGCCCGGAGAACTTGTCGCTTGTCGAAGAACGACGTTGTGTTATGGCTGTTGTTTGTCCTCCCGGAAAGCTGCCATGACGCTGCTGCGCAATCCTCATTTGCTGTTGATGCTGACCGCCATTTTCTGGAGCGGCAATGCGATTGCCGGCAAGTTCGCTGTCGGCCACGTCTCGCCGATGATGCTGACCATGGCCCGGTGGGCTCTGGCTCTGGCGATCATGGTGGCAATTGCGCAGGAACCGTTGCGGCGTGATTGGCCGACCCTGCGCAAACACTGGGTCTACCTGTTGCTGATGGGCGGCTTTGGCTACACCGCTTTCAACTTTTTCCTGTATTCGGCGCTGAAACACATCTCGGCGATCAATGTCACCCTTGAGCAAAGCGCCATGCCGCTGGTGATCTTTGTGCTCAACTATCTGATCTACCGAACCGGCATTACCTGGTTGCAGATCTTCGGCTTCATCGTAACCACGCTTGGGGTGGTGGTGATCGTCAGTTCAGGCGATCCCTATGGACTGCTGTTTGCCGATGGGGGCCTGTCAGGCCTCAACATTGGCGATCTGTTCATGCTGGGGGCGGCGATCTGCTATGGCGGCTATTCGGCGGCGCTGCGGTCGAAGCCGCAAATGCATTGGATGAGCTTTTTGACAGGGCTGATCGCCGGCGCTCTGGTTTTCGCTATTGGCGGGGCCGTATTCGAGTACCAGACCGGGCAGTTGCAGGTCCCGCAAACGGCACAGGGCNTGCTGGTGATCCTCTATGCTGGGATCTTCCCTTCCCTATTGAGCCAGGGCTTTTTCATCAAAGGGGTCGAGGCCTTCGGCGCGAATGTTGCCGGCCTGTATATCAACCTGGTGCCGATCTTCGGTGCGATCCTGGCCGTTGTTCTGTTGGGCGAGCAGCTCTACCTGTTTCACGCCCTTGCCTTCTTGCTGGTCGTTGGCGGCATCATGATCGCGCAGCACAAGCCAGCGGCTGCGCGATCACAATCGGAAAGTTAGAGCACTCTAGAGCGTGAACTCCAGCGGTTTGGCGGAATCGATCTCCGGCGCATCTTCAAGCTGCTGAAGGAAATCGGCTGGTACCGGCTGGTCCAGTTCCACCAACGCAATGGCGTCGCCACCGGCATGGTTTCGGCCGAGATAGAAGTTGGCGATGTTGATCCCGGCATCGCCGAACATGCCACCCAGCTTACCGATGATACCCGGCACGTCCTTGTTGGTCGTATAGAGCATGTGCTCGCCCGCCTCAGCTTCCATGTTGATGCCCTTGATCTGAATGAACCGAGGCTTGCCGTCGGAGAAGACGGTCCCAGCAATGGAACGGGTCAACTCGTCGGTCACCACGTTGAGTTGGATATAGCCTTCAAAGACACCTGACTTGTCGCGGGTCATTTCCAGCAGTTGAATGCCGCGTTCACCGGCCATGATCGGTGCTGACACCATGTTCACATCCGACACCTGCGCCCGCAACAGACCAGCCAGCACGGCGCTGGACAGAGCTTTCGTGTTCATACTGGCGACGTGACCATCATAGAGGATTTCCACCTTCTTGACCGGCGAATCCGTTACCTGACCGACAAAGCTGCCGAGCGTATCGGCCAGCTTGACGAAAGGCGTCAGGCGAGGCGCTTCTTCAGCCGTGATGGAAGGCATATTGAGCGCGTTGCTGACAGCGCCGCGGGTCAGATAGGCCGACATCTGTTCGGCAACCTGCAGAGCAACGTTTTCCTGGGCTTCGGTTGTCGCCGCACCCAGATGCGGGGTGCAGACCACGTTGGGCAGACCAAACAAAACACTGTCTTTGGCAGGCTCAACTTCAAACACGTCGATACCGGCACCGGCCACCTTGCCGGACTCAAGCGCCGCCGCCAGATCAGCCTCGACGATCAGACCACCGCGGGCACAATTGACGATGCGCACACCGTCTTTCATTTTGGCAATCGCCGCAGCGTCGATGATGTTACGTGTCTTGTCGGTCAATGGGGTGTGCAGGGTGATGAAATCGGCACGCGGCAGCAACTCATCCATTTCGACCTTTTCGACGCCCAGTTCCTGTGCCCGCTCTTCGGACAGGAACGGGTCATAGGCGACAACGCGCATCTTCATGCCGATGGCTCTGTCAGCAACGATCGAGCCGATATTGCCGGCACCGATCAGACCCAGTGTCTTGCCGGTCAGTTCGACCCCCATGAATTTCGACTTCTCCCATTTGCCAGCCTGGGTCGAGGCATCAGCGGACGGGATCTGACGGGCCACGGCCATCATCATCGAGATGGCGTGTTCGGCGGTGGTGATCGAGTTCCCAAACGGTGTGTTCATCACGATGATACCGCGGCGGGAGGCGGCCTTGATGTCAACATTGTCGACACCGATACCGGCGCGGCCAATAACTTTAAGATTGGTCGCGGCGTCGATCAGTTTTTCTGTTGCCTTGGTGGCGGAACGAATTGCCAGACCGTCATAGTCGGCAATTTTGGCCAGAAGGGCATCCTTGTCCTTGCCCAGGTCCGGCTCGAAATCAACGTCGCAGCCATTGTCCTTGAAGATCTGTACGGCTGTTGGTGACAGAGCGTCCGATACGAGAACGCGTGGTTTTTTCGTGGTCATGAGAGTGTTCTTTCGTCATGGAAAGCAGAGGCAATTCGGCTGCCCTGCGGAATAGGTTGATAAAAATCAGGAATTTAGGCGTCAGGACGCTTTGACGGTTTCAAAGGCCCAGTCGAGCCACGGTGTCAGGGCTTCCAGATCCGAAGCTTCGATGGTCGCTCCAGTCCAGATCCGCAGGCCTGGCGGCGCGTCACGATATCCACCAATGTCCAGCGCCACGCCTTCGTCGCCGAGAAGCTTGGTCAGCTTCTTGACGAAAGCGCTCTGATCGGCGTCTTCCAGGGCTGCAATATCAGGGTCAACGACTTTCAAACACACCGACGTGTTGGAACGGGTGTTTGGTTCTTCGGCCAGGAATTCAACCCACGGTGTGCGGGCGACCCAGGCGTCAAGCAACGCGAAGTTGGCATCAGCCCGGGCGCGCAGGCCATCCAGCCCACCCAGCGATACGCCCCAGTTCAGGGCATCGATATAGTCTTCGACGCACAACATCGAAGGTGTGTTGATCGTGGCCCCGGAGAAGATGCCCTCAATCAGCTTGCCGCCCTTCGTCAGGCGAAAGATTTTCGGCAACGGCCATGGCGGCGTGTAGGCTTCTAGCCGCTCAACGGCCCGCGGCGACAGGATAATAACCCCGTGTCCACCTTCACCGCCCAGCACTTTCTGCCAGGAATAGGTGGTGACATCGAGTTTTTCGAAGGGCAGATCCTGCGCAAAAGCGGCCGATGTGGCGTCGCACAGTGTCAGGCCCTGACGATCATCTGGAATGACATTGCCGTCGGGCACGCGCACACCGGAGGTTGTACCGTTCCAGGTGAAGCAAACGTCGGTATCGAAATCAACGGCGCCCAGGTCCGGCAATTTGCCGTATTCGGCAGTGATCGTTTCGGCGTTTTCCAGTCTCAGCTGTTTGACCACATCGGTCACCCAACCGGCGCCGAAGCTTTCCCACGCCAGCATGGTGACAGGCCGGTCACCGAGCAGCGACCACATCGCCATCTCATAGGCGCCAGTGTCCGACGCTGGCACGATGCCAATGCGGTAGTCATCCGGCACCTGAAGCACCTGGCGGGTAAGATCAATGGCTTGTTGAAGTTTGGCTTTGCCTTCGGTGGAGCGGTGAGAGCGACCAAGTTGGGCGTCGCTCAGCGCGGCCAATTCCCATCCAGGGCGTTTGGCGCAGGGGCCAGAGGAAAAGCGAGGGTTTTGCGGACGCACTTGCGGCGCCGCGACGTCTAGTCTTGCTGTCATATTCTATCCTTCCAGATAGCAAGCCTCTCGTTGGGGAGAGGTGTCCCACCTCGGGCTTTATTCCTCCGGACGGAGCGCGTCAACAGCAAAATGACGCATTTAACCCATCGGCTGTCGCCGAGAGAGTATTTTCAAGGCTTTTGTGCCCCCCCAAAAAAAAGACCGGAACGGGTGTTCCGGTCAGTCATGTATTTTCTCATTTCGGCCATTTGGCCGGAGGTTCAACGGGACCAGTTTGGCCAGTAGCCCCTACCAGATCTCGTACCGGAAACCGACACGGATTTCGTGGTTCAGACGGTTGCCCACTGTAACTGTTCCCAAAGCGGAGTTGCTGTCGGTGCCACTAAAATCTCCCAACTCGCCGAAATAGGTGAGGCGGTAGCCTAGGTCCAAAAAGGTGCTGCGGCTCAATTTGTAAGAAACACCGGCCATGGCTGCCGCTGCATAGGTCACTGCTTCGTCCGAGTTGAGCGTGCAGGCAGACGGGCCGCCGCCGCCACAACCTGATGTCGTGGTAATGTCATCCCAATACACATAGGCACCACCCAGGCCAGCGCCGACATAGGGGCGCAGCCCGAGATAAGTTCCCAAGTCGGCATAGACGTTTGCCATCAAGGTGGCGGCCGAGAAATCAGAGTTCTGGAAGGTATTGAACTCTGCTTCGAGGCGTACACCTTCGGCAAAGTTACGTCCGGCACCCAAGCTCAAGCTCACTGGGCTGTCCAGTTCCACGTCCCCCGATAGAATAGTCGATGAAAGACTGACATCGCCCATCCCGGCTCCAATGTCACCGCGCAAATACCAACCGGTACCGAATTCAACTTCAGTGACCTCATCAACCGCTTCGTAATCCTCCAGCATGTCGGCTGCGGATGCGTTTGTTGGAAGAACAATCGTGCCGGCAATGTGGCCGAGCAGGGCAATGCTTGCCGCGAAAGTTGTCAATTTCAGGCTGGATGTGGTCATCACAGCATCTCCCCCTTTTACACAGTACGATCAAAGGTCGCTTGGACCGATGGGGCTAAATATTTGCTTGGATGGGTTTTGGTGGCGACAGGTTCGCCACCAAAGGAGTTCATTGAATTGGTTGCCTGAAGCGCGCTTACCAAATCTGGTAACGGATACCGGCGCGAACGACGTGGCTAGCAATGCCTTCGTCGAAGAACAGGTTCGGCGTTGTGCCTTTGGAATCGAACGGTGTACCGCCATGGATGTGGCTGTAGGTGTAACCTACATCAAGCTTAAAGCTGTCTGTCAGGTCGTATGAAACACCCGCATGCAGGGCCCAGGCGAAGCGCCATTCGGCGTTGCCAGGTTCGTAACCGGCACCAACCAAGTTATTCCATTCGACATAGGCACCGCCAAGACCACCGCCGACATAGGGGGTGAAGCCACTGTAGTTGCCCAGTTCCGCATAGGCGTTGGCCAGGATCTTGGTTGTCGTGAAGCTGGACGTGTCGACGGCAGCACAGGTTGTTGGACAACCGCTGGTCGCTGTGAAGTCTGTTTCAAAGACGTATTCGCCGGTCAGGTCAACCCTGAAGTAGTCATTCACCTGATAACCAATACCAACACCCAAGTCGAAGGCGTTGCCGGTATCGCTCGATGTGAACGCCGTGTTGCCGACGCCCCAGGCAGCGGTATTCCGGTATGACGGGTCTTTCACTTCACTGAAATCGTAAGTGATGTCACCACGCAGATACCAGCCACCTGAAGACTTGGTCACGATTTCAGGTGCTTCGTATACAGGCGGATCGACCAGCAAATCAGCCGCGGTCGCAGAACCTGTGTATGCGACACTAGCTGCCAGGAAAGCAGCTGGCAGTGTTGCCAAGATTTTCTTTGTGCTGCCCATTGCAACATCCTTCCTACTAAACAACCCCACAACGGCGTGGGAACCCATGAAATTCGAACTTCAGCATGGGCGTAATTGGTTAAAGGTGGATTAACCGTGTTTTTTAACCGTGTTTTTTAACGTTAACAGAGGGTTAAGGGGCTTTGAGAGCGGTTGAAAACACTGGGGTTTGGGACCTCGTTCAGACCGAAATCAAGCACAAAGGTTATGATTTTTAGGCTGGGCAGCGGGGCCTGTAACAGCAGCTTGGGGAGCCAAATTTATTATTTTGCATAGAAAAAGGTGGGCGCACAGAAGCAACCCAACACCCCAGAAAAGCCGTTGACAATCGGATTTAGAATTGGGACTGGATCAGCTCGCGGAGAGCACGATGTCTTCGCCGTCAACCTTTGCACTCAGCGTCAAGCCTGTCTCCTGCGCCAGCAGAATAGCATAATAAGGCTGAATGGCATGGGCGGTCATGTCGCCTTCCAGGGTGCCGTTGAGCATGTCGACGAATTCGCCCGGTACCCGCGCCTTTGGTCCTGTACACCGCAAAGAGAAAGTCGCGGTTTCACCTTCGCCATCGATCGTCACGGCAACCGTACCGCCGCGCGGAATGGCGCCCAGCGAAATCAGCACCAGATTGAGCAACAGCTTGACCCGGTTCTTGGGAACCAGGGAGCGTGTGCCCTGCCAGGTGTAATCGGCCTTTTCGCCCTCCATGAACAGGCCAACAACCTCTTCGGCTTCACCGGTATCGATTGCAGCCCCTGCCGAGCCGGAGGCGCCGAATGCCAATCTCGAGAATTTCAGTTTGGCGGAGGCCGACTTCGCACTCTTGGTGATGAGCTCCATCGCGAATTCGCGCATTTCCTCACCCTGGTCCTCTTCCAGCACTTCCAAACCATTGGCCAGTGCGCCAACTGGAGAAATGATGTCGTGACAAACCCGGCTTGCCAACAGGGCAGCAAGATCAAGTGAAGAAAGGGTTGGAAGATTAGGCATTCAATTTCCCATCGGCGGTTGAAAGTCGTGAGACCAAAAAACGAATCAATGCACCCCTCATGACCCAAGTCGATACACAACCAGACGAATCCTGAAAAGCCGTAGATTTTGTAGTGCTGGCAAAATGCCCCTTGGAAAGCTTTTGTTTACCCTATCGCAAACCTTTTGATTCAAATTGTCAGCAAATCCCTGAAACGGACGCATTTCCGTTTCATATCCACGCCACCCAATTGACGAATCGGAACCGGATTCGTGTCCAACAATGAAGGATCATCCCAGATGAAACTTTTCAATTCAGTATCCGACACGCGCTCCATCAGGTTTGCAGCGATTGCTTTCACCTTTTCTCTGCTGACTGCATTTGTTGCGCCCCTGCTTGCCGCCAGCTTGGCAACGCCCGCTGATGCCCAGCAACAGTCTCAACGATATTCCGAAAATGAACTGGTTGATGCGGGTCATCAGTTCTTCGGTGCCGCCTCGAGCGGTTTGGCAACCGTGATCGAGCGCGCCGTCGAGCAATATGGCCTGCCAAATGGTTATGTGCTCGGTGAAGAAGCCTCTGGCGCCCTGGTCGCTGGCCTGCGCTATGGCGAAGGCAAGCTGTATACCAAGAACGCTGGCGATCATCCGGTCTTCTGGCAGGGCCCTTCCGTGGGCTGGGACTTTGGCGGTGACGGCAATCGCACCATGATGCTGGTCTACAACCTGACCAATACCGAGAAAATCTATCGCCGTTACATCGGCGTCTCTGGATCCGCCTATTTTGTCGGTGGCCTGGGCATGACCGTGCTGAAACATGGCGACACCATCTTGGTGCCGGTCAGAACCGGCGTCGGCGCCCGCCTGGGGGTCAATGTCGGCTATTTGAAACTGCGCGAGTTTCCGACCTGGAACCCGTTTTAATCGTGAGCCACTGATGAAGCCTTCTCTGTTTACGTTAGTTGCGCAAAACAGTGGGAAAAGCCTGCACATTGTGGCAGGCTTTTTTTATGAGGTGATTTGGCGCCCGACAGATGGTGCCATGTGATGCGGATTGAATAGGGACATCAAATACCGTGCTTGAAAATGGTCTGTTTTTCACTCTGGGGTTTCTGTGTTCGGCGCTGCTGGCACTGATGGTGGCACCCGCCATCTGGCGGCGCGCCGTCGTGCTGACACGCAACCGTATCGAAAGCTCGGTGCCACTCACCCTGAACGAGATTCAGGCTGACAAGGACCAACTGCGCGCAGAATTTGCAATGAGCACTCGGCGCCTTGAGGTCAATTTGGAGTCGCTGAAAGAACGGGCTTCCGAACAATTGGTGGAAATCAACAAGAAGCGCGACGAGTTGATATCACTGAGCGATCAGCACACGGAAAAATCCCTGCGGATCAGCGAGTTGGAGACCCAGGCGGCGGAACTGCGTAGCGAGATGAAAGAGCGCGAGAGCCAGCTCAATTCAACCGCCACTGATTTGGCCAATGTCGAACTGAAGCTTGAAGAAAAGGCCTTTGCCTACGAAGAGCTGGAGCGCAAATACCGCACGGCCATCGAGGAATTCGACAGCAAGAAGGTCGAAATGATCGCCCGCGAAGGCCGCTTGGACATTGTCGAAGACGAGGCCCGCGAAGCCAAACAGCTGAGCAAGCACGAAGCGGCCGAGAACACCAAACTGCGCAAGGAACTGAAAGCCGCCGAGACCTCTTTGACCAAAGAGCGCAACCGGGTCGAGAATCACGAGAAGAAAATCGAGCGCATGCAAGCCTCACTTGCCGATCTGGAAGGCCGGTTGGAGCGGCGCGACGCCGACCTGGAGCGGTTGCGCAGCAAGTCTGGCGACGCCGGTGACCACGTCACCGAACTACAAGAGCAGAACGATGAATTGCAGGCCGAAAAGTTCCGACTGGAATCGGAAGTCGCGCAGACAACGCTGCGCATGGAAGCCCTGTTGAAAGATGCGTCTGGCGAAAACATCGAAAACGCCGTCGCCACGTTTGAATCGGAGCGCCAGGAATTGCGCGACCAGTTGCGCCAGGCCGAGCTCGAGCGCGACGAGTTGAAGGTCGAGTTGAGTTCGACCCTGATGTCCAACGGTGAAGATTGGGAAGTCGAACGCCGCGAAAACGCCGTGATGCGCGAACGCATCAACGATCTGGCAGCCAAGGTCACGACCATGACAGCCGCATTGGAAGGGCCTGAATCACCGATTTCAAAAGCCGTCAGCAAGAAGGGCAAGGCGAAGACCACCAAGGCCTCCGATTCAGACGCGCCAGCCGAGACCCCCACCAGCCTCGCCGAACGCATCCGGGCGCTTCAGGCGGCTGCTGGGCAGGCCTGATCAGCACAACCCACGGCTGGATCAAACCCGATTCAAGTTGCTGTGTTTGCGATCAAATTTTACAAGTGAGCGCTTGTTCGTTCGCCCTATTAATGCCAAGAAATTGCCTATTGGTGGCCCCCTCGAAGGTGCCCTCCTCCCCATATTCAGGACCAAACATGTTGAAACGCACGACACTGACCGCCGCTCTTTTTGTTGCTATGACCAGCCTTGTTTCCGCGATGAAAATGACCATCGGCGACCTGACGCTCCGTCACCCGACCATCCGTGCCACGGCGCCGGGTGCGAAAGTGGCGGCAGGTTATGTCGAGATCACCAACAATGGCAGCGCCGTTGAGCGCATTGTCGGCGGCCAGGCAGAATTTGCCGGCAAGGTCGAACTGCATGAAATGAAGATGGTCAACGAGGTGATGAAAATGCGCCAGTTGCCCAACGGCATCGAAATCAAGCCGGGTGAGTCGGCCGTGCTGGCGCCGGGTGGCGACCACATCATGTTCATGAAGCTGGACGATGCTCTGAAAGAAGGCGAAACACGCCCTGTCATGTTGGAATTTGAAAATGCCGGCAAGGTGACGCTGAGCTTCCAGGTCAAATCGATTGCCGACACCATGAAACTCAAAAAGGGGCATGCTGAGCACAATCATGACGCGCACAAGCACGGCGAGCATAGCGGGCACGGCGAGCATAGCGGGCACGGCGAGCATAGCGGGCACGGCGAGCACAGCGGGCATGACGAGCACGAAGACAAAGAGCACAAGCACAGCCACTAGACATCATGGTCGGCCGAAAACGACTTGATGCGATCCACGCCGACACCCAACGGGTTTACGATACACATGGCGCACAGTTTGAGCGGGACAGAAACCGTTCGCTGTTTGAAAAGCCGTGGCTGGATCGCTTCTGCGCAGGTTTCCCCAAATCGGCCCGCGTGCTGGATCTGGGATGTGGCGGTGGCGGAGTCATCGCCACCTACCTGATCGACCAGGGTTTTCAGCTGACTGGCGTCGATTTCGCCCCGTCAATGATCGAGCTGGCGCGCCAGCGCCATCCGGACCATACCTGGCTGGTCCAGGATATGAGCCAACTCGACCTGGATGGCCCGTTCGAAGGTGTCATCAGTTGGAACGGGTTCTTTCATCTGACCCCCGACGAACAGCGCCGGGCGCTTCCCAAGATGGCAAGATTGGTGTCACCAACCGGCCGTCTGTTGCTCACCGTTGGTCATGAAGCAAGCGAGGTCACCGGCACGGTGGCCGGTGAATCCGTTTATCACGCGAGCCTCGCCGAGGTCGAATATCGCGCGCTGCTGGCTCAGGAAGGGTTCAAGAAGGTCACCTTCCGCCCACAGGACCCGACCTGCCATCTGCATTCAATATTGATGGCCAGCCGGGATTAGAGCCAGGCTTAGCCCGTATGCTCGTCCCAACTGGCCTTGATTTCATCGATGATTGCCGGATCATCGATGGTGGCCGGCATTTTGAAATCCTCGCCATCCACCACTTTTTGCATGGTAGCCCGCAGGATCTTGCCTGAGCGGGTCTTCGGCAGGCGGGCAACAGGCACGGCGATCTTGAACGCCGCCACCGGGCCAATCTTCTCACGCACCAGCTTGATCACCTCGGCCTGAATCTCGGAAATCGGCCGGTTGACCCCGGCGTTGAGGATCAGGAAGCCGGCGGGCAATTGACCTTTCAGCGGATCGGTGATGCCGATCACCGCACATTCGGCCACGTCCTTATGTTCGGCAATGACCTCTTCCATGCCGCCGGTCGACAGGCGGTGACCGGCGACGTTGATGATGTCGTCGGTGCGGGCCATGATGAACAGGTAACCGTCCTCATCCATGATCCCGGCATCTGCCGTCTTGTAGTAGCCGGGGAACTCTTCCAGATAGGCTTCGCGCATGCGCGCTTCGGCGTTCCACAGGGTTGGGAAACAGCTCGGCGGCAGCGGCAGTTTGACGACCACATTGCCCAGTTCGCCGCGCGGCAGTTCTTCACCCTCGTCGCTCAGCACCTGGATATCGTAACCCGGCATGGCGACGGTTGGAGACCCGTATTTGATCTCCATCAGCTGGATGCCAACCGGGTTGCCGGCAATCGTCCAACCGGTTTCGGTTTGCCACCAATGGTCGATCACCGGGGTCTTCAACACCCGTTCCGCCCAGTGGATCGTATCCGGGTCAGCCCGTTCGCCAGCCAGATACAGCATGCGGAAATTGCTGACATCATAATTATTGATCAACGCGCCTTCCGGATCTTCCTTCTTGATGGCGCGGAAAGCGGTTGGTGCGGTGAACAGCACGGCCACCTTGTGGTCGGCAATCACCCGCCAGAACGTCCCGGCATCCGGCGTGCCGACAGGCTTGCCTTCAAACAGGATGGTGGTGTTGCCCGCCAGCAGCGGCGCGTAGACGATGTAGGAATGTCCAACAACCCAACCGACATCGGAAGCGGCCCAGAACACTTCGCCTGGATCCACACCATAGATGTTCTTCATCGTCCACTGCAGCGCCACCATGTGACCGCCATTGTCGCGCACCACGCCCTTTGGCTGGCCTGTCGTGCCGGATGTGTAGAGGATGTAGAGCGGATCCGTGGCCAACAGATCAACGCAGGGCACTTCAGTGCCGGCGGCGCGGTGGCGGCCGACCTCATCTGCATAGTCAAAGTCGCGGCCGTCAATGCGCTCGCAGCCCTGCTGCTCACGCTGCAAAATGACGGTGGATTCCGGCTTGTTGGCAGAGATTTCGATCGCCTCGTCGAGCAGCGGCTTGTAGGCAATGACGCGGCCCGGCTCGATGCCACAGGATGCGGAGATCACGCACTTGGCGGCGCAGTCATCGATCCGGGTGGCCAGTTCCGCGGCAGCAAAACCGCCGAAAACGACAGAATGAATGGCGCCAATGCGGGCACAGGCCAGCATGGCGAAGGCGGCTTCGGGAACCATCGGCATATAGATGATGACGCGATCGCCCTTCTCAACACCGCGATCCACCAGAACAGCGGCCAGCGCCTCAACTTCCTGTTTCACTTCAGCGTAGGTGTAGGAGCGCTGATTGCCGGTAATCGGGCTGTCATAAATCAGTGCTGCCTGATCGGCCCGCCCGCCTGCCACATGACGATCAACAGCATTGTAGCAGGTGTTGCAGGTGCCATCGGCAAACCAGCGGCCATACACATCCTGATCCGGAAAGAACGCCTTGCTGGGTTTTTGCACCCAATCGATCGCTTCAGCAGCCTCCATCCAGAACTGCTCCGGGTTGTCTTTCCAACCCTGGTAAATATCGGCATATGCGCCCATGGTGAAACCTCCAGTCAAGCCCGTGACGATCTAACAGGGCGAATGGGGCTGAGTCTATCAGGCAAAGGTTGGATAGGCGGCAGCTTTACAGCTTCTCACAGGAATGGTTTGGCCGCCGGGCTGGTGCGCGGTGTGTAGTCAAAATGCGCGATCATGTGGTCCGCCCAAGCATCATAACCGGCCTCATTGGCATGGAATCCATCCCGGCAGAAGCCGTCCGGATTGACCGACGCCAGCGGCGGCACGCAAATCGCGCCACGCTCGACACACAGCTGCGCGCCCTTGCGGTTAAGCAGCTTGACCCGCAGGTTCAACACCCGGCCGAGAATGGTCGGCAGGGCCGGCACGCCGCTCATGTCGATCGCCTGGTGCCAATAGAGCCTGGCTTCCGGATAGCGGGTGCGCAGGGCGTAGAGCAATGTGCCGAACTCCTTCTTCCAGCGCTTGACCGAATGCCAGTTCTTCATGTCATTCATGCCGATCATGATCAGCACATGGGTGAAGTCTTCTTCCGGCAGGTTGGGCACAACATGGTCGCGCACCTCGCCGGCAACCGCTGAGTTGTGGCCGGAAATATGCCAGGAAACTGTGTCGCCTGACTGCTCATGCAGTTTCTGTGCGGTTTGCGGGCCGATGGCGCCGCTGGTGTGATCAATGCCAACAGCCGCGGCTGATGAATCGCCGATCGCCAGCAGACGGATTTTCGCCTTGCCCTTGCCGAACTGCCCCGAACGCGGGCCAGCCGCTGGAGACAGGCGCATCGAGTTCAGCCGCACATAGATGCCGACCACAACATAGATGGGAAAACACAGCCAGGACTGGAGCGAAGTGAGCATAAATTCGAAGGTTAGGTTTGGTGTTGAGCAGAACGGGTTCTAGCAAACACAAAATGCCGCAAGCGTCACCCCTGAAATCCACCGTCAGGAGGAAAATTCCGACCGCAAGGCCGAACCGTGCTGATCTAGATCCGGCACCGGGGCAAAGGACGGCCTCTCGCCATTGATGATCGCTGCTGGCGACAGGATTTCGATGCTCTTGTTGCCGGCATCAACCGTCACCCAATTGTTTTGTGGATGCGCAACGAAATCATCGAGGTCGGACAGCCGGCCAAAGGCGATCTTTGCTTGCTGCAGTTTTTCGATCATCGCCTCGCGATCCTGTTGGGCAAAGGCGGCGCCGACAAATCCGTCCACCGCCTCGCGGTTGGCAAGACGTTCGACGTTGTTGCGAAAGCCCTCTTTCCTGGGCAGTTCGGCATCGCCCAGCGCGGCACAGAGACGCTGCCATTCCTGTTCATTTTGGATGGAAATCAGCAGCGGTTTGCCGTCGCCGCACTCAAACACCCCGTAGGGCGCAATCGTCGGATGTTTCAAGCCAAGGCGGCCGGGCGTCTTGCCACCATAGCGGTGCTGCATCATCGGTACATTCATCCAGTCTGCCATGCTGTGGAAAAGCGATACGGCAATCGCCCTGCCCTTCTTTTTCGCATGGCGTTCGCGGGCAAACAGTGCCTGCAGGATGGCGGCATGGGCTGCCATGCCCGCAGCGATATCGCAGACGGACACACCGACCCGCGCCGGACCTTCGGGCGTTCCATTGATGGCGCATAGGCCGCTTTCCGCCTGGATCAGCAAATCATAGGCCTTTTGTTCGCGACGCGGCCCCTGCTCGCCATAGCCGGATATGGAACAGGTGATCAGCGTCGGATCCTCGCGGCGCATCTGCTCCAGACCGAAGCCCAAGCGCTCCAGAACGCCGGGCGCCAGGTTTTGAATGACCACATCGGCTTTGGCGACCATCTGCTTTAGCAGCGACAGATCCTGCGGCGTCTTCAGGTCCAGGGCGATGCTTTCCTTGCCCCGGTTGAGCCAGACGAAATAGGCACTGTTGCCCTTGGCCAGATCATCATAGCCCCGGGCGAAGTCGCCCTGTGGCCTTTCGATCTTGATGACGCGGGCTCCGGCATCGGCCAGGCGACCGGACGCATAGGGCGCGGCCACGGCCTGCTCGATTGCCACAACGGTTATGCCTTCCAGGTCTTTCATCGGGACCCCTTTCAACTTGTGCAGCCCTCACAAGCCATGGATCGCGCGCCAGATCAATCCAGTTTTACTGGACAGGGGGCAGAACTGACGACACCATGCGAGAATGCGCAGGAGGTTGTTGAACAAAATCACGGTTGTCGGGCTCGTTCTGATGAGCATCGGCGGCGCCATGGTCAATTGGGCACAGGCTCAATCTGGGGCCATCGAAGTCGATGTTGAACTGGTCCTGGCGGTCGATGTATCGCGCTCAATGAGCCCACGGGAGCTGGAAATTCAGCGCCGCGGCTATGCCGAGGCCCTGACCAGCGACGATGTCGTGGCGGCGATCGAAGGCGGACTGATCGGCCAGATCGCGCTGCGCTATATCGAATGGGCCGGTGATGGGTCGCAGCGGGTGATTGTCGACTGGTCGCTGATTGGCGGCCGCAGCGACGCCGAGCGCTTTGCCGCGCAACTGGTGGCGCAATTTGATCCGACCCTGCGCCGCACCTCGATCTCGAGCGCGCTCGACTATTCGCGTCGCAGTTTCGACACCAACGGTTTTACGGCTAGTCGTCGCGTCATCGACATTTCGGGTGACGGCCCCAACAACAGCGGCGGCCCTGTGCTGGAGGCAAGACAAAGGGCGCTGGACGCCGGTATCGTCATCAACGGTCTGCCGCTGATGACCCGTGATGGCATTTACAGCCGCTTCGATCTGCCGGATCTGGACAATTACTACCGCGAATGCGTGATCGGCGGCCCGGCCTCATTTGTCATTCCGGTGACGCGTTGGGACCAGTTTCCAACCGCGGTGCGCCAAAAGCTGATACAGGAACTGGCGGCCATCGAGCCAGCCGAACCGATGGTCAAACGGATTGCATTCCACCAAAAGGCAGAACCGGCCTATGACTGTCTGATCGGCGAAAAGATGTGGCGCCAGCGCCGCCTAGATTGGGGCGACGATCTATAGGCCGCCCCCAATTGCAAGCCCTTAAGCGGCTTCCATGTCCTCTTTCCACTCACCCTTGGCGGCCAGACTGTTCATCTTGGCGCGCTGGGTGAAGGCGTCGCTGCCAGCGGCAACGTTGTCGGCATTGCCGCCCCAGGCGGAAAGCGCCGAGGCCTGCAAGGCACGGCCATAGGAATAGGTCAGTGCCCAGGGTGTGTCGAAGGCGGCGTTCATGGCGTTCAGGTTGGCCGTGGCTTCAATCACGGACTGACCGCCCGACAGGAAGGCAATGCCTGGAACGGCCGACGGCACGGCGCGTTTCAATACCGATACAGTATGATGGGCGACTTCTTCCGGGGAGCACTGGGCTGCGCATTTGCTGCCGGGCACCACCATGTTCGGCTTCAGGATCATGCCTTCCAGCTTGACGTTCTGATCGCTCAGTTCGGCGAAGACGGTTTTCAGAACCGCGGCGGTGACTTCATGGCAGCGTTCGATGGTGTGATCGGCTGGATCAGCATCCATCTGAACTTCCGGCTCAACGATCGGCACAATACCGGCTTCCTGGCACAGCGCTGCATAGCGGGCCAGCGCATGGGCATTGGCCTTGATGCCGCCATAGGTGGGCAGCACGTCATCGATGGCGATCACAGCGCGCCATTTGGCAAAGCGGGCACCGGCTTCGTAATAATTCGACAGGCGACCGCGCAATCCATCCAGACCTTCGGTAACGGTTTCGCCAGGAGCGCTCGGCAGTGGGTGTGCGCCGAGATCTACCTTGATCCCGGGAACCGCGCCTGCTGCCTTGATCAGGTCGACAAACGGGGTACCGTCAACGGCCTTCTGGTAGAGGGTTTCCTCAAACATGATGACACCGGAAATGCAGTCATTCATCGCTTCCTGAGAGCGGAACAGCATCTCGCGGTAGGCCTGACGGTTGGCTTCGGTGTTCTCAGTGCCGATCGAGTCGAAACGCTTCTTGATGGTGCCGGTGGATTCATCGGCTGCCAAAATGCCCTGACCTTCTTGCACCATTGCCTGTGCAATATCTTCAATACGCTCGCTCATAAGGGCTTCTCCTGATTGCCGAAGTGTTGGGTCTTCGTACCAGTCTCTCTGGCATGTGCAATATTGGCGAAGAAATTCAATCGTTTGAACTGGGAATTACGTCAACAAATTCTTGCAGGCCTCTTAGGCGAGCGCCGCAACGCCGGGCAGTTCCTTGCCTTCCATCCATTCCAGAAAGGCGCCACCGGCCGTCGACACATAGGTGAAGTCCTGTCCCGCACCGGCGTGATTGAGCGCCGCGACCGTATCGCCGCCACCCGCAACGGAAACCAGATCGCCGCCCTTGGTTTGGGCGGCTGCCACCTTGGCNGCAGCAACGGTGGCGGCATCAAACGGAGCGATCTCGAAGGCCCCGAGCGGGCCGTTCCAGACTAAGGTCTTGGAACCCTTGATGCGGCTTTCGATCAGCGCAAGCGTTTCCGGTCCGGCATCGAGGATCATGCCGTCTTCCGGCACATTGTCGGCGTCGACGACCTGGTTGGGGCTGTGGGCTTCGAAGGCCTCGGCAACCACCACGTCACTGGGCAAGATGATTTCGCAGTTTTCTGCGGCCGCCCGGTCCATGATTGCGCGCGCGGTGTCGGCCAGATCGTGCTCGCACAGGCTCTTGCCCACCGCCTTGCCTTGTGCGGCCAAGAATGTATTGGCCATACCGCCGCCGATCACCAGATGGTCGACCTTGGCCAGAAGATTGCCCAGCAGGTCGAGTTTGGTGGAGACTTTGGCGCCGCCGACAATCGCGATCACCGGCTGCACCGGCGCCCCGAGGCCAGCCTGTAGCGCTTCCAGCTCGGCCTGCATGGTGCGCCCGGCATAGGACGGCAGATGTTCGGCAATGCCGACGGTCGAGGCATGAGCTCGGTGCGCGGCACTGAAAGCATCGTTGACATAAATGTCGCCAAGATCCGCCAGTTCCTTGCCAAACGGCGGATTGTTCTTTTCTTCGCAGGGATGGAAACGGGTGTTCTCCAGCAACAGAATGTCGCCCGCATCCATTGCCGAAATGGCCTCGATCGCCGGGCTGCCGCAACAATCGGCGGCAAAGGCCACATCGCGGCCAAACACCTGCTGCAGCGCCGGCACCACCGGCCCCAGCGACATGTCGGGCACCACCTGGCCTTTCGGGCGACCGAAATGGGCGAGCAGAATCACTTTCCCACCGCGGTCGGCCAATTCCAGAATCGTCGGTTTGATTCGTTCGATTCGCGTCGAATCGGTCACCTTCGCGCCGTCCATCGGCACATTGATGTCCACGCGTACCAAAATTCTCTGTCCTGTTATGTCAGGCAGGTCGTCAATCGTCTTAAAGCGCATATCGGCAGGTCCATTTTAACAGGATGATAACCATCTCTGCGTACTCACTAAACGGTGTTTATGTGACTGGAAAGTGTTGCCTTGTTGGTTAGTGCAATTGGCTGTTGGTGTTTAGGGATCAACAATCAGAACCGGTCCAATTTTCCACATCTGGATGCGTATGGAGCGGTAAGATGAAGAAGTGGCGTTGGTACGACCGAGCAGAAGAAGTGTGCAGGCTGCGCCGCGAACGCGACAGCGGCATCCACGTTCGCAAAAATGGCGATCTCTATCTGGTCCACCCCGGCGTGCGGGTCAGACGCTCAGTTGCTAAGCAAGCTCAGGGCTAGACTTCAACAAAGCCGCTTCCGGGTTCATGCCCGGCGCATCGGCAAGCAGCGAACCCTGCTTGATGATATTGCCCATATGCACGGCCAGATCGGTCATGCGGCAGGAGAAGCCCCATTCATTGTCATACCAGGCCATGACCTGAACCATAGTGCCGTTCATCACCCGTGTCTGGGCCGGTGCAAAGCACGATGAATGCGGATCATGGCTGAAATCGACGGACACTTTCGGTGCCGGATCATAGGACAGGATACCGCTCAGCTGGTCACCGGCCGCACGTCTCATGGCTTCGTTGATCTCTTCCGCCGAGGTGTCGCGCTTGGCGACGAATTTCAGATCGATCAGCGAAACATTTGGTGTGGGTACACGGACCGCCGATCCGTCAATGCGGCCTTTCAACTGTGGCAGAACCAACGCAACGGCTTTAGCCGCACCGGTCGATGTTGGAATCATCGACATGGCAGCGGAGCGTGCCCGATAGACGTCCTTGTGGTTGCGGTCGAGGGTCGGCTGATCACCGGTATAGGAGTGAACCGTGGTCATGAAACCATGTTCAATACCAATGGCCTCATCGAGCACGGCACAAACCGGCGCAAGACAGTTTGTGGTGCAGGAAGCAGCCGAAACCACCAGATCGTCATAGGTGATGTCGTTTTCGTTGACACCGTAAACAATCGTCTTGTCGGCTGGCTTGCCCGGGCCGGAAAGCAGCACGCGCTTGGCGCCGGCTTCGATATGCGGCATCGACTTTTCGGTGCTGTTGAAGGCGCCGGTACATTCCAGAACGATGTCGACGTCCAGCTCTTTCCAGGGCAGATTGGCCGGGTTGCGGTCGCCGAGGAACGGGATCGGGCCGCGGCCGAAATCGAGTGTGTTCTCGGTGGCTGTGACAGTGCCCGGGAACGGACCGTGCACGCTGTCATAGCGCAGCAGATGGGCGTGGGTTTCCACTTCGCCGGAATTATTGATCGCAACGATTTCAATGTCGTCGCGGTTCAGTTCATGGATCGCCCGCAATGTGTGGCGCCCGATGCGACCAAACCCGTTAATTGCAACTCTGACTGCCATTCTTCCCATCTCCGCAGATTGCCCATTTTCGGGCCAGTTGCGGCGCTATAGGCATAGAAAAACCGGCGGTCCACCCCTCCTTTTGGACCTAAACGATTTAGATTTGAACTAAACGATTTAGATCAGCAAGAGATTGGTGGATTGCTTAATGAGGGGTTCTGAGATGCAGGCGTTATTCACTCAGCGGCTTCAGACAATTTGCCCTGAACAGCTTCGACCACGGCGTCAGCTGTGATGCCAAAGTGTGCGTAAAGCTCTTTGTACGGAGCTGAAGCGCCAAAACCGTTCATGCCGACAAACAGGCCGTCGGACCCGATGATCGCATCCCAACCCTGGCGAATGGCGGCCTCGATGCCGACATTAACCTTGGCAGTGCCCTTGACGCTGGCGCGGTAGGCTTCGCCCTGCTGCTCGAACAGTTCAAAACACGGCACCGAGACAACGCGTGTGGCATGACCGGCCGCATCCAGCGCTGCCTTGGCCGCCATGGCGATTTCCACTTCCGAACCACTGGCAAACAGCGAGACCACCGCTTCGTCACCATCAGCGGCGGCGACTTCGTAGGCACCACGGCTGCACAGATTGTCCTCTTCGTAACTCATACGGACCGGCTCCAGGTCCTGACGCGTCAGGGCAATGGCCGAAGGTCCGTTGTCATATTCCAGGGCCAGCTGCCAGCATTCGGCAGTCTCGGTCACATCGGCCGGACGGAACACCATCAGGTTTGGAATGGCCCGCAGGGCGGCCAGATGTTCAACCGGCTGGTGGGTCGGGCCGTCTTCGCCCAGACCGATGGAATCATGGGTCAGAACATGGATGGCGCGAATGCCCATCAACGCAGCCAGGCGGATGGATGGACGGCAATAGTCGGAAAAGATCAGGAAACCGCCGGAATACGGGATCAGACCACCATGCAGGGCGATGCCGTTCATCGCTGCCGCCATGGCGTGTTCGCGAATGCCCCAATGGACAAAGCGACCAGAGAAGTCATCCGGAGTGATCGCCGCTGTCTGGCTGGTATTGGTGTTGTTGGAACCGGTCAGGTCGGCCGACCCACCAATGGTTTCGCTCAACGCGCCGTTGACCACTTCCAGAACGGCCTGTGAGGCCTTGCGGGTGGCTTTCTTTGGCGGCTCCTCGGCGAGCTCTTTTTTGAGGTCGAGAATGGCGTCATTGAATTTCGCCGGCAGGTCGCCCCGATGGCGACGTTCGAACTCGCCGCGTACATTGGCGTCAGCGTCGGCCAGACGGGCTTCCCAGTCCTTGCGGGCATGGGTGCAGCGCAGACCAGCAATGCGCCAATTGTCGAGCACGTCCTCCGGCACTTCGAATGGCTCCGCGTCCCAGCCCAGCGCTTCGCGGGCACCGGCAATTTCGTCTGGACCGAGCGGCGCACCATGGGCAGCAGCGGTGCCAGCCTTGTTCGGTGCACCAAAGCCGATCTGGGTTTTACAGGCGATCATGGTCGGCTTGTCGGACGCATGGGCCGCTTCGATCGCGCTGGCGATCGCTTCGTGGTCGTGGCCGTCAACGCGGATCGTGTTCCAGTTGGAGGCTTCGAAACGGGCAATCTGATCGGTCGAATCGGAGATCGAGATCGGTCCGTCGATCGAGATGTTGTTGTCATCCCAGAAAACCACCAGCTTGCTGAGCTTCAAGTGACCGGCCAGGGAAATGGCTTCCTGGCTGATGCCTTCCATCAAACAGCCGTCGCCAGCCAGACAATAGGTATAGTGATCGACCAGATCGCCGCCGAATTCGTCGGCCAACTTGCGCTCGGCCATCGCCATGCCGACAGCATTGGCGATGCCCTGTCCGAGCGGACCGGTTGTAGTCTCAATGCCCGCGGCATGGCCATATTCGGGATGGCCGGCGGTCATCGAACCCAACTGGCGGAAATTCTTCAGTTGGTCGATGTCCATGTCCTTGTAGCCGAGCAGGTAAAGGGACGAATAAAGCAGCATAGAACCATGGCCGGCAGAGAGCACGAAGCGGTCGCGGTTCGGCCAATTAGGCTGTTTCGGATCGAATTTCATGAACCGGGTAAACAAAACGGTCGCGATATCGGCAGCGCCCATTGGCAGGCCGGGATGGCCCGAATTGGCTTTTTGAACAGCGTCGGCGGAAAGAAAACGGATGGCATGCGCCATGCGCGTATTTTTTTGTTGGGTCATATCAATCTGCGGAAGAACCGCCTGCCTTGTTTTGCCTGTAAGTCAGCCGGGTCAAGCCCAGCCAAAAATCGCGGCACACATAGCACCCGAGCCCGTTGAATCAAAGGTGAGAATGCACAAACTTGAAAAAACCACAATCAAATGGTGTCTGTCTCCCACCCCACTCAAAAGAACTTGGATAACGTCTTCAGACGATTGACGTTTTCATAGGTTTAGCGTTTGACTGAGCTGGGGCATGTGGGATTCGCCAATATCAAATTTGGGTCAGTTGGGACGAATGAGCGAGCTGCACAACCATCAAATATCGGACGCGGAATCGGGTACCGATCTCGCCGCTGCTTTGGCTCGGCTGAACAAAGCATTGGAATCGCTGGATAATGCCGTGGACGCGAGTCTCGATTCCAAAAAATCTCCAGCCAGCGCTGGCGAAGAAATGCAACGCATGGCAGAGGATCGGGCAAAATTGGCGCGCGATCTCGACAGCAGCGAAGACCGTGCTAACAGACTGGAAGAAACAAATCGGGAAGTTTCCCGTCGATTGGTCGCCGCGATGGAGACAGTGCGCAACGTGCTGGATCGGCCGGTTTAGGAAACAAAGAGATCCAAATGCCCCAGGTTGCAGTACAGATTAACGGCAAAACCTATCGGATGGCCTGTGATGAGGGCCAGGAAGCCCACCTGCTCGACCTTGCCCAGCGCTTTGACCGGACAATCCATCAGTTAAAAGGCTCGTTTGGCGAAATCGGCGATCAGAGACTGACGGTCATGGCGGGAGTCATGGTTACCGACGAACTTGTCGCCCTGCAGCACAAGATCACCGGTCTGGAATCGGAACTGGCAAAATTGCGGGTCAGCCAGGGCGGGCAGCGCGAGGAACAGATTTCCCAGGCGCTCAACAAGACGGCTGAACGCATCGAAGCGATCANTGCCAAACTGGCAGGCAGTGACTAGGGCGCTAATTTTGCACCTTCGGGCCGCCCCCTCTCACATTTCATTCGCAATCTGGGCGCCGCATCCCTATAAACAGTCTGCGCGGGCTGCGCGGTTTGTGTGACCATCATCCTCGGGGCCTTACCGATTCCTTAGGGAGCTGTCCCTGTCCTTGCTCGTGGGCTTGGGCATCACGGCGCCCACCTACGCTGTAGGTTCCAGGATCGATAAAACTCGCACGGCTGGTGCGGCTCGCCACTGTTTCGACCCGTTGGGGTTTTCAACGAAGTTCACAGACGGGCAATGCCAAGCTTAGCTGACCAAAAAGCCGCCCTGCGCAAAACCATCCTGGCGCGCCGCAACACGCTGGACGAAGCGGACCGCATCGAGATGTCGCTGCAGGCGGCAGAAGTTGCCCGCGACATGCCTGAACTGAACGAGGATCACTTGATCCCCGGCACCGTGGTGTCCGGCTTTTTGCCCATTCGCTCTGAGATCGATGCCCGGCCGCTTTTGTTTGAGCTCGGCCAGCGCGGGGCGCGGCTGTGCCTGCCGGTGGTCATTTCAAAGACCGAAATTGAATTTCGCGAAATGGTTCGCGGTGAACCGCTGGTGGAATCTGGGTTTGGAACTGTCGGTCCTGGCGAATCGGCCGCCGTGCTGGATCCGCAAATTCTGTTGATGCCGCTCAGCGTCTTTGATTCACGCGGCGGACGGATTGGATATGGTGGCGGATATTACGACCGGGCCATCGAACGCCTGCAAGGCAAGGACATCAAGCCGCGGCTGATTGGCATTGCTTTTTCGGTTCAGGAGGTTGAAGAGGTGCCGATGGAAGGCCATGATCGCTTTCTGGATGGGATCATCACGGAAAACGGTTACCGAAGCTTCTGATCAGGTTTCATGGCCTCAACCGCTCCGCTGACCTTGGGTGGCAGAGCAGCAGGACACATTTTATGCGCATTCTCTTTCTCGGTGACATGGTGGGCAAAACCGGGCGCACGGCGGTTTATGACAAATTGCCGGGTCTGAAGAAGCGCCTCAAAACGGATTTCGTCATCGTCAACGGCGAGAACGCCGCTTCCGGTTTTGGTATCACCCGCAAGATCCTCAACGAAACACTTGAGGCCGGGGCGGATGTCGTCACCACGGGCAACCATGCGTTTGACCAAAAGGAAACGCTCAACTGGGCCAATGACGAAGATCGTTTCCTGCGCCCGGCCAATTTTCCCAAAGGCACGGTGGGGCGCGGCAGCAATCTGGTCGAGGCCGCAAACGGCGCGCGGGTTTTGGTCGCCAATATTATGGGGCGCGTATTCATGCATCCCGAACTGGACGACCCCTTCGCCTGCGCCGAGGCGGAACTCGCCGCCTGCCCGCTGGGAGATGTCGCTGACGCCATCGTCGTCGACTTCCACGCCGAAGCGACCAGCGAGGCCCAGTGTTTTGGACACTTTGTCGATGGCCGCGTCAGCCTGGTCGTCGGCACGCACACCCACATTCCGACCGCCGATCATCAGGTTCTGGTTGGCGGCACTGCCTATATGACCGATGCCGGCATGTGCGGCGATTACGATTCGTCGATTGGTATGGACAAGGAAGAACCGCTGAACCGGTTCCTGACCAAATTGAGCAAAGGGCGTATGGAGCCGGCCTCCGGCGAAGCGACCGTTTGCGGCGTCCTGGTCATCACAGACGACAGCACCGGATTGGCCACAGCCGTTGAACCGCTACGCGTCGGTGGCCGTCTGTCGGAAATCTGGCCATCCATCTGAGCCAATCTTGCCCGACTAATAAAACGTCCGCTCGACAAACCAGAAGGCGCCGACAGCGGCGACGGCGATCGACGCCGGGATGGTGACGCGGCTGCGGTACCAGGGCTTTTCAATGAACCAACCGACCGCCAGGAAGGCCAGCGCGATGACGGTCAACTGACCGAACTCGACGCCGACATTGAAGGCGACAAGCCCCAGCACGAAGTCAGCGCGGGCCAGGCCGATCTCGGTCAAAATCCCGGCAAAGCCCAGACCGTGCAGCAGGCCGAACAGGAACACGACGATGGGTCGCCAGGCATGCAGGCGGTTGGTGAAGATGTTCTCCACCGCCACATAGACGATCGACAGGGCGATCAGCGGCTCGACAATCGCAGGCGACAGATTGAGCACGCCGTAAAGCCCCATGGCGAGGGTCACCGAATGGGCCAGGGTGAACGCGGTGACCTGTACCAGCAGCGGCCGCCAGTTGGTGTTCAGCAGAAACAGGCCCAGCACGAACAGGATATGGTCCACCCCCTTGGGCAGGATATGGGTGAAACCGACAACGCCATAATCAATGGACTTTTCAATCCATGTGCGGGGCAGCGCCACGCCGATCTCAAAGGGTTCGCTGACCGCGCCAGCACCGAAGAACTGGGCCTGCAATTCCTGCTCCGGGCGGTCGACCCGCAGGACGCTGGAGCCGAATTTTTCTGGATAGGCCCAGCGGAATTTGGTCGCCGCGCCGGGCACACTGCCGGACAGGGTGATGAAGGTGTCGCGGGCATTGTTGAGATCACCGACTTCGGGAATGACGACGCTGTCAATGGTCAAGGCGGGAGCCGCCCCATCGAAGGTCAGTCCCAGATCGGCCAGCCAGGTTTGAGCAAACGCCTCAAATTCAGCCGCCAGATCGGTCGGTGCGAGGGCGCGCATGCGGTTGTAATCCTGCGCCGTCGGCGCGCTGTCGGTATCTTCATGCTCGCCGCCAATACCAGCAATCAGCGCTTCCAGATTGGTGTCAGCAGTGAGAGTAAAGGTGCGGTCTGGGGCAAATTTGAGCGCGAAAATCGAAGGCCGCACTTCGTGCGCATGGCCGATTTGGGCAAACAAGACCAAAATCAGCAGGAAACACGCCTCGACGCTTCTACGTAACATATTACAACCTCAAACTGGCCTTGTTGTCTCTTATGATCTACGCAGAAACGATACAACTGGATTTTGCCTCCAGATCACACCACCACAGGAATCTTGCCGTGCACTTCGCCCTTCGCATCGCCGCATTTCTTGCCCTCAGCCTGAGCCTGACCACTGCAACCCAGGCCCATGAATACTATCTCTTGCCGGAAAGCTTCACGCCCTCAAGCAATGGCGACTTTGCGGTCAGCCACAAGTTGGGGCAGAACTTCAAGGGCAACGAAATGCCTTTCATCAGTTCTTGGAACATTCGCTCCGAGGTCTGGGAGAAAGGTCTGCAGCGCGACGCCCGCGGTCTGGATGGTGACCGCCCGGCCCTGCGCGTGGCCAGCAATGGCTCCGGTTTAATGGCGGTGATCCACCAGAGCAATGTCGACTTCCTGACTTTTCAGGAGTGGGAGAAGTTCGTGTCCTACGTGACCAAGGAGGGCATGGAGCACGCCCTGGCGGCGAGCGAACGCGGCGACAAGCCGAAGGTGAAGCTGAAAGAAGCCTATGCGCGCTATGCCAAAACCCTGATCGCGCCGGACGGCAGCACCGAGGGCAAAGACCTGCCCACCGGTTTGAAGATCGAATTCATGGCGCTGGAACACCCGCTCAAACTGGCTGAATCCGAGCCCATGCCGGTTCAAGTGCTGTATGACGGCAAGCCGCTGGCTGGGGTCAAAATCAAAGTGTTCATCGGCATCGGCAACGACTTCACCCATCAGATTCGCTCCGATGCGGAAGGCAAGGCGCTGATCCCGGCCGAGGGCCCTGGCCCCTACCTGCTCAACGCCATTCATATGACCGAGCCACAGGGCGAGGCGGCGCTGCAGAAAGAGGCCCATTGGGAAAGCTTTTGGGCGTCGCTGACCTATCAAAGAGCCCGTTAGAGCCAGCCTTGCAGATCCTGATCGCCCTTCTGCTGTTCGTTGCCATTTTCTGCTTTGCGCTCGGCATCACTTTGCCGGTGTTGCACATGCAGAAGCTGTATTTCTTTGAGGAAACCCCCTCGATCCTATCGCTGATCGAAACCCTATGGCTCGAAGACAGCGCCTTGCTGGCTTTGGCCGTCTTGCTGTTTTCAGTGGTTTTCCCGCTGCTGAAGCTGGGCATTGTCTTCATCACCGCCGTGGCGCCCGGCGCCGAAGTGGCCCACTCGCCACTGATCCGCTGGGCCGGGATCCTGTCGAAATGGTCGATGATGGATGTTCTGCTGGTGGCCCTGGTGATCACGGCAGCCAAGACGTCGGGCCTCGCCGAAGCGATTGTCCAGCCCGGGCTGTGGTTTTACGCAATCAGCGCTGTCTGCGGGGCTATTGCGGCTGGGTTATTGAAGGCTAGGCCGAGAGCCCGCGGCTAATCTAGCGCGGTCGCTTTTATGAGGGCAGGCGGCGTCCCGGATCGAAGTTCTGCAATGCTGCCAGATGGGTATCGGCCTCTTCGCGGGTGCGACGACCCATTTTTGGCGGAATGTCCTTGGCCGCATCATACTGGACCATCTTGTTGCGCAAGGTGCGCACCGAAATGCCGAGAATATCGGCCGCCCAGGTGCGGTTGCCGCCGCAACGGGCCAGGGTGCCTATGATCAGATCGCGCTCAACGTCGTCCAGTTTGCGGCCGATATGCGGCTCAATGTTGCAATGGATGTTTAGATCGCTGTTCTGAGACATAAAAGAAGGATTCCCCGTTGTGTGAAAGCAGCCTGACGCGCGGCGAAGGTGCCTTGGAGCGTTGATTACTTCGTGTTGATGGGAGGATGCCGATTTATGGTAAACCAGCGGTTAAACTGGCGCGACAAAACGCAAAAAACCGCGTTCTGCCCGCCAAAAAGGCGGACATGAAGCGGTTTTTGATCAAAGAGCATGATGTCGAGGTCGAATGACCTGACGTCTTGAAGACTTAGTGTCTGTACTGCTGAATGCGTGTGGTCCGCAGACCAGCAAGGCCATGATCGTCGATGGAAGCCTGCCAGGAAAGAAATTCCTCAACGGTCAGCGTGTAGCGCTGACATGCTTCTTCAAGGCTCAGCAGACCACCACGAACGGCGGCAACAACTTCTGCCTTGCGACGAATAACCCAACGACGTGTTGATGATGGTGGAAGGTCCGCGATTGTCAGGGGACTACCATCAGGGCCGATGACGTATTTCACCCGTGGGCGCATATGTTCGGTCATGTTACTCTCTACTCAATACTAATACTTGTCCGACCGGACGGTTCAAATTTACGCCTTACCACTTAAAATTTGCTAAAGGCGCGGTTAGGTGTTTGGTAGGATTTGCCCCCACAAACCCAAGGCTTATGCGGCCTCGGCTGGCGGTGACGAAATTCCCATCAAACGATTGCATCGAGATCAACAACCTCGTCTGCAAATTCCACACGCTCCATATCCCAGAGAATGTCGAATTCTGTTTCATTCCAAATGACATAGCCTGAACCATCCAGGGTCTTGGCAATCGTGAAGTCTGCCCGATTGCCGTCGACCTTGAACGTGTCCTGACCATGATGGGCAAACACATACTGGGTGCCCTGCCCGTTGATGATGGTGTCGTCGCCAGCGCTGCCAGCCACAACGTCCTTATCTGCACCGGTATAGGTGGCACGTGCGGCGCCAAACTCCATGGCAATGTCACCCGGATGGGTCACCCCGGTCAGCCACAGCGTGTTGCCCTTGGCGTCGCTCAACAGGCTGCCCGTTTCAAATGTGGTAATGGTCAAGTCGTCCTTGCTAGCGACACCCGGGAAGGACGAGAAGTCGATCACGTCTTTTGTCACGTCAAAGTCCTCGACAACATCCTGCCCCTGCGAAAACGTGACCCGGTCCATGCCCGTGCCGGTGACCATGTAATCATTGCCCTGGCCACCATCGAGATGGTCATTGTCGGCACCCGCCGTCAAAAAGTCGTTGCCGATACCCCCGGCCAGAACGTCTGCGCCGCCCTCACCGTGCAACTGATCGGCATCAGCGCCGCCGACCAACCAATCATCAGCGGTGAATCCAAACAGCCGGTCTGCGCCAGCACCACCGTGCATTTCACCGGCCACAGCGCTGGCCATCATGTCGTCATTGCCATCCATGCCAAGCAGGAGAAAGGCTTCCTCGCCGGCGATCAACACGTCGGCTGCATCGGTACCGGCGGAACGCTGCATCGCCGTAAAGACATCATCCTGCATCGTTTCAATGCCGGTATTGCGTTCAATGATGTCCGACAGGGTCGTGCCGTTGATCATGGCGATCTCTTCATCGCTGAGCCGCGCTTCGTACCAAAAGGCGTCGCCATCGCGCAGGCGCGTGAACTGATCGACCAGGGCGACGTGAAACAGCAGACCCAGCATCGAGCCGGGAACCGGATCTTCGGCAAGCGCACCGACGAACACATCCACATTGTCGACCGTGCCGAACACTTCTTCCAACTTGACCTGCAGGGCCACATCGGAGGTGATGTCGGCAAATGAGGTTACAGGGTCCAATCCATAGGCCTGACGGGCGCCGTTATAGTCGTCGAGACCGTGGTCACGGCCGCGCTGGATGTTCAGCGACGCGAGATCCAGACCACCGGCGCCGGGCTGACCAAACAGGAAGTTGCGCACATCGTCGACGATCTGATGATCAACCGATTCAGCTTCACTTGTCGCCGCACCGCGCAGCAAGGCATCAACACCGCCTTCATTGATTAACCGCTGAGGTTGGAAGAAAGCGTCCAACAGGGACAGATTGCCAAAGGCATTTTCACTGCCATCTTCGTCGACACGATGAATGGTCGAGGACAGCATGGTGTGTCCAAGACGATAGGCAGCGGTCGAAAAAATATTGGCAATTGCCGGATCAACATTCCAGTCATAGCCCGCATAATCGTCGAGAGCATCCTCCCCAATCAGCTTGGGCAAGAACTCATTATAGGTGATGGCCTGCATCTGAGCTTCGACCATGCGGCGCGCTTCCTGATAGAGCGTCTCCGGCTCCCACTCCGGGTGCTCTTTTTCAAATTCCGTCACCAGTCGGTTGTGCTCGCGCAGAAACAGCGAATGCATCGAGCTGAGCACGATGTTCTCATTGGCGCGTTCGTCACCGCCGAGGAAGAAGGTTGCATCGGTGCCCATTGCGTTGGGCTGACCGTCCTCGTTGAATGGCATCAAATCGCCATCTGACACTTTCATCCGGCCATCTGTATCGCGCAGGGCAGCCTGGCGCACCGGATCGGAGCCGTAGACATTGGAGGCATCGATATAGGGCGTGATGTCGTTGAGTTGCTGACGCGGATTGTTGGCATCGGTTCCCGTCGCCGGATCGTATTCCGAACGGGTAAAGTCGATGGTCACTGTCCCGCTGCCAGTTGGATCAAACAGGGCGTCATCTGCCGGCACCGGGATCGGTGCTTCCTCACCCTCGACTTCACTCTCCTTGGACAGGGTGATGTCGTGATCAAGAAACTGACCCCAGATCCAGAGGAAATCGCTGAACCCCTTTTCGTTGGGTTTAGACTCGCTCTGGCTGAAGATCTCATTCGATATCTCACGCGGCGAAGGCCGGTCACCACCGGCCAAGGTCGAGATATCGTCGCCGTAGTCGGACTCCACCGCCCGCAAAAGCTGGTCTTTTGCCTGTCCCAGATCGGGATCCAACGGATTATTGTCGGTCCCATCTATCGTTCTATATGCGTTGCCCATCAGATTCGGCTTCCATTTGTGTCAATTTGATACAGGTCTGACTTTTCCCTGGTTACTTGCGGTTAACCTTGCAAAGCGCGGACCAATTTGTCGGTTTGGCGCTTGAACACGGGTTTTGCTCGCGCTGACTTCCGGCAAAGTTGAACGAATGTGTGCCTTGTACTGGGTCAATCGCGCCCCATTCTGATAGGGTCGACCGAACGATCTCATTGGAAAGAGCCGCCATGCTTCAGCAACTCAATGCCACCACCATCAAAACCGCATTTCCGGGCCATTCAGGTGACCTGCTGGCCGCGCGCATGGACATCCCGGCTGGCCCCATCCGCGCCACAGCGCTGTTTGCCCATTGCTTTACCTGTTCAAAGGACATTCTGGCGGCCAAGCGGATCGCTTCTGAACTGGCACGCGCTGGCATTGCCGTGTTGCGCTTTGATTTCACAGGTCTTGGATCTTCGAAGGGCGAATTTGCCCACACCAACTTCTCCTCCAACGTGCAGGATCTGGTGATCGCCGCCGATTATCTGCGCCAGAACTACAGCGCCCCAAGCCTGTTGATCGGCCACTCTCTCGGCGGCGCTGCGGTCCTCGCCGTGGCGGGTGATATTCCCGAGGTCAAAGGGGTGGTAACAATTGGCGCGCCATCGGATGCTGAACATGTACTGCACAATTTCTCCGCCGATATCGACGAGATCGAACGCGCCGGTAAGGCCGAGGTCAGCCTGGCCGGTCGGCCTTTCACAATTGAGAAGCAGTTTGTCGAAGACGTGCGCGGCAGTAATCTGGCCGAACGCATCGGCGCTCTGAAGCGTCCCCTGCTGGTGCTGCACTCGCCGATCGATGCGACCGTCGGCATCGAGAATGCCGGTGAGATCTTTGGTGCTGCCAAGCATCCAAAGAGTTTCGTGTCGCTGGACACGGCCGATCATCTGCTGACCAAAAGCGAAGACGCCGCCTATGCCGCCTCGGTGATCGCAGGATGGGCGGATCGCTATCTGCCGAAAGACGCAGCCCAAGGCGGCGCGGCGGTTGAAAGCGTGCTGGTCACCGAGACACTGGAGGGCAAATTCCAAAACACCGTTCTGGCCGGAAAACACCGTCTGTTTGCCGATGAACCCGAAAGTTATGGTGGCCTCGACTCAGGTCCATCGCCTTATGACTACCTGTCGATTGCACTGGGTGCCTGCACCAGCATGACCCTGCGCATCTACGCGGAAAGAAAAGGCATTGATCTGGGCCGCATCAGTGTCGAGGTATCTCACGCCAAGATCCACTCTCAGGATTGCGTCGAATGCGATCATGAGCGTCGGGCGTCGAACACCAGGGTCGACCGGTTCTCACGGGTCATCTCGATAGAAGGTGGCGCGCCGGAAGGCATGGAAGCCAAACTGCTGGAAATCGCCGACAAGTGTCCGGTTCACAAGACGCTTGAAGCATCATCGGTGGTAGCAACCAGCATGGCTGACGAGGTGGCAGCCTAGCCGTGATCCTCATCCGCACTCGGGAACTTGTCCCAGCCCCACTGGGCAAAGCCGAGCAGCAGGCAGGTGACAAAAAACGTGATCAACAAGGCAAACTCGCCCCAGGCTGTGCGCAGCATCGGCCAGGGGCGCAATTGCTGTTGCACCATGCGGTGGCCTTCATCCCAGAACCAATAGAGAGCCAGGGCCAGCACAGTGAAGACGATCAGACCGATGATGTGACGCGGTGACATTTATTGAACCTCCACGCTGTCGAGATCAATCTTGAACAGGTGTAGATTGCCGCGCTTCTCGATTTCGCCTTCGGCGCTGAGCAGCACAGCGGTCAGGTCGTACAGTTCGTCGCCCAGAGCATTGCCGGCTGCGTCTGCAACCATAAAGAAGGTTGTTCCATCGACCGGGCCGCTGGAGACGAACACCGCCGGCACGCCGCCGATCAGACACAGATTGGCGCAGGCCTTGTGCGCCAGGCCAGTGCCGGGCCGCATGGCGCCAGCATAGCATTTGCCATCACATATCTCACCGCTGAGCTTCCAGCGCCCCAGCGACTCCGTCTTCACCTCATGGGGCTCAACGTCTTTCATCGCCCGCATCCGGCGCCCCACCTGGATCATGTCGAGGTCGCCGCGCTTGATCAGCGCACCGCGTACCTGTACGACCTGACCGTCCAGCGGGCCGGCCTGATTTTGTACGCCGCGCTTGCCACCGCCTGACAACATCATGGAATGGCCGTTGGGATATTTGTCATTGGGCGCGATATGCACCACCGGATAGGGATTG
>JABSRX010000008.1 GCA_013214695.1 Rhizobiaceae bacterium
GCCTGTTCGGCGGGCCAGAAGGCCACCCCGTCGCAATCGGTCACCAGTTCCACACCGTTGACGGCGTGGACGCAGGTTCCCTGATAGGCCGCCGCCGAGAACAGATCGGGCATCGGCAAATTGGTCTGCAGTTGAGCCATTAAGCTATTGTCGTCCAGCGTTGGTTTTGGTGACTTGCCCACTGAACGCTTGGACTTGTTGCGACCCTTCAGGGTCCAACCATAGGAGTTGGGCGAATCACTCACGGTAGCTTACACCGTCATCGCTTCTGAGATGAGATTTTCAGCCGCTTCCGCCAACAAAGTTTCGTTGGCCTCGCCCGGCACCGTCTCGCGACCGATTTCCAACATGATCGGAACGGCCAGCGGTGAGACCTGGTCGAGATCCTTATGGACAATCTGGCCCTTGATGCGCGCCAGTAACTGGCCAAGACGGTGGATGTCGAGCAGACCGGTTGCCGCATCTTCGCGGGTTGCCTGCATCAGGATGTGGTCGGGCTCGTGTTCGCGCAAAACATCATAGATGAGGTCGGTGGATACGGTGATCTGACGCCCCGACTTTTCCTTCCCCGGATGGTTCTTTTCGATCAGCCCGGCGATCAACGCACAATGACGAAAAGTGCGCTTGAGCATGAAACTGTCTTCCATCCAGGCTTCCAGATCATCGCCCAGCATGTCCTCGTCAAACAGACCGGCCAGCGACAAGTTTCCAGTGTCGATCATCGCCCCCATGTCGTCCAACCCCCAGACGCAGATGCAGTAGTCGGTGGCGACAAATCCGGTCGGGCGGGCACGAGCGCGTTCCAGCCGCTTGGTCAGCAGCATGCCCAAAGATTGATGCGCCAACCGTCCCTCGAAGGAATAAACGACCAGATAGAACTTTTCGCCGCGCGGAAAGGTTTCCACCAGCAATTGATTCATGTCCGGAATAATCGACTTCTGGGCCTGAATTTCCAGCCATTGCGAAACCTGCAAGGGCAGTTCTTTCCATTTGCCCGGATCGGCCATCATCTGTCGGATGTGTTCGGCCAGATAGGTGGTCAGCGGGAACTTTGAACCGGCGTAAATCGGTACCATTGGATCCTTGGAAACGGTCGGCGTGACAATCGCCTCGTTTTCCCGGATCCCCTCAAAGCGCACGATCTGTCCGGCAAACATGAACGTGTCGCCATAGACCATCTGCTCGAGGAAATATTCCTCCAGCTTGCCCAGCGACCGACCGCCGCGGGTTGCTGCCAGACCCTTGCCATCGCGCTTGACGAATTTCAGCAGCCGCACCGTCATCGCCGGCGCTTCGTAAATCGTGCCGGCGTTGAGGCGGTACTGCTGGGCAAAGCGCGGATGGGTCAGCCGCCATTCACCGGATTCGGCGTTGACCTTTTTGATCTTGGCGTAGCGCTCATAGCTGGTCAGCGCGTAGCCGCCAGTAGCAACAAAATGCACACAGCGCTCGAACGTGTCCCAATCCAGTTCGGCATAAGCGGCGGCGCTGATCACTTCGTTGTAGAGATCGTCTTCCTGAAACGGACCGGCGACAGCAATGCCCAAAATGTGCTGGCACAGAACATCCAGCGCGCCGGGGCGCATGGGCGGCGTGTCCTGGTCGCCCAGATAATTGGCGTCCAGCGCCGCCTTGCATTCCATCACCTCAAACCGGTTGGCGGGGACCAGCATGGCCCGCGAGGGTTCATCCATGCGGTGATTGGCGCGACCGATCCGCTGTGCCAAACGACTGGCGCCTTTCGGCGCCCCGATATGCAGCACCAGGTCGACATCGCCCCAGTCGATACCGAGGTCGAGGGTCGATGTTGCCACCACCGCGCGCAGGGCATTTTCGGCCATCGCCGCCTCGACCTTGCGGCGCTGACCGACGTCCAGCGAGCCGTGGTGCAGGGCAATCGGCAGATTATCCTCATTGATGCGCCACAGGTTTTGAAACAGAAATTCGGCCTGGCTTCTTGTGTTGACGAACAACAGGGCGGTGCGGGCCTGCTTGATCGCCTCATAGATCTCACCCACCGCGTGACGAGCTGAATGGCCAGACCAGGGCAAGCGCTCCTGGCTGTCGAGTATGCTGATGTCGGGCTTGGCACCACCCTCCACGACAATCAAACCGGCCTGGTTATCGATGTTTGTGTCGCCGACATTTTGCGCCACCAACCAGCGCTGCAGGTCGGCCGGCACCGCCACAGTCGCCGACAGTCCAATGGTCTGCAGATCCGGTTTCAAAGTGCGCAGGCGGGCCAGGCCAAGCGACAGCAGATGCCCCCGCTTGGACGTGACGAGTGAATGCAGCTCGTCGAACACCACGAAACGCAGATCGGCGAAGAACCGTTCGGCATCCTTGCTGGCGATCAACAGCGCCAATTGCTCGGGGGTGGTCAGCAGAATATCCGGTGGCACCAGTTTTTGCCGTTGTCGGCGGTGCGAAGGCGTATCGCCGGTGCGGGTTTCCACCGTGATCGGCAACCCCATCTCGTCAATCGGCGTTTCCAGATTGCGCTTGATGTCGACGGCCAAGGCCTTCAGCGGCGAAATGTAAAGCGTGTGGATGCCGCGGTGGGGTTCCCCCGGCTTGCGTTTGGGACGGGTCGTCAGCTCGGTGAGACTGGGCAGAAATCCGGCCAGCGTCTTGCCGGCGCCGGTGGGGGCGATCAGCAGAGTCGATACACGCCGCTGGGACCGCAGCAAAAGTTCCAACTGGTGCGGCCGCGGCCGCCATCCCCGATCGCCGAACCAATCCAAGAACACCTGCGGCATATCGGGCGCAAATAAATCGGGTTTGATCGACGTCTTGGTCAAAATGTTGGTTTCATTCGCCATGGGCCTATCGTAGCTTTTTCCGCATGAGCGTCGACCGAAAAAAACCGATTCAATGGCTCGCCCTGTGCGGCCTATTGCTGCTTGTCGGCTGTTTGGTCGAAGAGGAAGAACTGCCGAAATTTGATGGCGAGATGGTGCTGGCGGTTTCCTGGCAACCGGGATTTTGTGAAACCCGTCCGCGCCTGCCCGAATGCCGCAGCCAGAAAAAGGGGCGCTATGACGCCACCCATTTCGCCCTGCACGGTCTTTGGCCACAGCCGCGCAGCGAGGCCTATTGCGGCGTTTCAGAAGACGAGAGACGCAGGAGCACCCAGCGGCAATGGTCGCGCCTGCAGGGACTGGGCCTGTCAGAGGACCTACAACTTCGGCTGCTGAAAGTGATGCCCGGAGCGCGCTCCTTTCTGCACCGTCATGAATGGGTCAAACACGGCACGTGTTACGCCGACGACCCCAATGTCTATTTCGAGGATTCCCTGATCCTGATGGAGCAGATCAACAATTCGTCGCTTCAACACCTGTTTGCCCGCAATATCGGCAAACAATTGACGGCCCGCCAAATCCGGCGCGCCTGGACGGCAGAGTTTGGTCCGGAAGCGGGGGATCGCCTGCGCATTTCCTGCAAACGCGATGGACGACGCACCATCATCACCGAACTGACCATCGGTATTGCCGGTGAGATCACACCCGAATCAAGACTGGAAGATTTGATGGCGGCGGCGAAACCTACCCGCCCCGGCTGTCCTGCCGGCATTGTCGATCCCGTTGGCCTTCAATAGCGGGCCGATAGCGCTGATCAACTGCAGTGGGACTTGGGCAGTTTGATTTCGAAACGCGAGCCCGGGGCGCCATCTTCCAACAGGGAAATCGTGCCGCCATGGGCCCGCACCAGTTCCGCAGCAATTGCCAGACCCAATCCAGTACCGCCATTGGTGCCGGAACCGGAAAAGGCCGTGAACAGGTTCTCGCGCACCTTGTCGGGAAAGCCCGGGCCGGTGTCGGCGACATGAATGGTCACGCCGTCAGCCTCTTGGATCGCTGACAACGTCAAACGACGCACAACCGCATCGTCGGTGCTGCCGGTCATTGCCTGCACCGCATTGCGCGACAGGTTCAGCAAGACGCGGAACAATTGTTCGGCATCGGCGGCGATCTCCAATTGCGGATCGACATCATTGACCCACTCGACCGAGCTCTCCACGCCACCATCCCGGTCGAGCGCCAGCGCTTCAGCGACATCCTCACACAGCCGGTGCAGACGCACGACGCTGCGCTGCGGCAGGGCTTCGCCCGATTTGCCGTAGGCCAGCACGGATTTCGTATAGTCCGCCGCGCGGTCGATCGTCCGTACCAGGCGGGGCGCAAGGCGCTGTGCCACCGGATCGGCAATGTCCGTCAGACGGTCGGAAAACAGCGAGGCGGACGCCAGGATGTTGCGCAGATCGTGATTGATCTTGGAAACGGCGAGACCCAGGTCAGCCAGGTGGCGTTGTTGCGCCATGGTGCCGCGCAACTGCTTTTGCATCGAACTCAGCTGTTCTTCAGCCACACCGATTTCGTCATGGCGCCCGGAAGGTTCGATCACCTTGGCCGGGTCCTCAGGATGTTTGGAAAATTCAAGCATCGCACTCGACATGCGCTGCATCGGTCGGATCAACAGGGCCCGCAGCGCCAGGAAGACCACCAGTCCGGTGAAAATCGAAATCGCCAGCGAGATCAGCAAAACATTGCCGGCATAGCTCAGCATGGCATCGCGCAACGGCTTGTCCTTCATCAACAGTTCGAGCTGACCGTCTCTTTGCTGCATCGGGCCAAAAACCCGGATGGTGCGATCACCACCGAGGATCAGCGTATCCAAGGCTTCAGTGATTGAGCGCACCGCCTGAATGCGCCCGGGGGCGGCAACTTCCACATGGCGCGCCACATTGCCCGGCATGGAATTCGTCGCCAGCACCCGTCGCGCCCCCTCGCGCTGCACCACGATCAGTTCGGTTTGGGTCAGCGACAGCAATTGATCGCGCACTTCATCAGGAATGTCTTCGTCACGCAGTTTTTCCAGAGCAAGCGACGCGGCTTCACCGGTGACAAAGTGGTCGGCCAGCCAGGTCAGGCGGAAGTTGGCTACAGAGGGAATGAAGACAAAAATCTCGGTCAGCATGATCACGACCATGGTCAGGATCAGCAGCTTGCCCGACAGGCCCTTTGGCACGTACCAGCGCTTGCGGCCGTTGCCCGCATCTGCATTTTTCTCGTCGCTTTTGCCTTCAGATGCACTCACCGGGACGGGACTTTCCAGACTGCGATTCGGATCTGCCCTCAGGGGCCGATGGTGACTTTATCCGAAACTTGCCAAAAAGCGTACCAGTCCACGCACAAAAGGTTTTTTTGTGACCGGGGCAAAATAGGAGGTCGAAGCGCGCTTGCCGATTTCCGACATGGTTGGATAGGGCGCAACGTATCCGGCAATGTCCTTGACCTTCATGTTCTGCGAAATCGCCAGGGCCCACATATTCATCATTTCACCAGCCATCGCCCCGGCGATCGACACGCCTTCGATCTTGCCGTTCTTGCGGGTGATGATCTTGATCAGGCCGGTTGTCTTGCCTTCCGCCTGGGCGCGGTCGTTTTCCGCATAGGGCCAGCGTAGGATCTGAATGTCCTTGAACGCCTCCTTGGCACTCGCCTCGGTGTGCCCGACATGGGCCAGTTCCGGGTCGGTATAGGTGCTCCAGGGAATGACATGGGTGTTTTCCTTGGCCCCCATGCGGAACAGGATCGCCCGGATCACCAATCCGGCATGGTAGCCGGCCATATGGGTAAATTGCAGACTGCCGGCGACATCGCCGATGGCGTAGACCCGTGAATTGCTGGTCCGCATCTTCTTGTTCACCGTGATGCCGCGGCGGGTGTATTCGATATCGGCATTTTCCAGATCGAGACCTCCGACATTGGCGGCCCGACCGGTCGCCACCAGCAGGGTGTCGCCATCAATGAATTCGGACTCGCCGTCAACTTCCAGATGCAGACGGATTTTCTTGCTGCGCCCGGCGGCAAGGCTTTCAACCTTGGTCACACTGGTGCCTTCGCGGATTTCAACACCCTCGCTGCGGATCTTGTCCAATACAATGGCCGCCAGTTCGGGGTCATCCTTGCCAAGCGCCTTGAACCCCTCGATCACCGTGACCTTGGCGCCCAGGCGGTGATGCGCCTGCGCCATTTCAAGCCCGATCGGACCGCCGCCGATGACCAGCAGGTGACCCGGATTGCGAGTCCGGTCAAAAATCGTTTCGTTGGTTTCAAACTCAACCGTATCGAGGCCCGGGATCGGCGGTGCAAAGGGTGAGGAGCCGGTGGCCACCACAAAGCGGCGGGCCTTGATGGTGTAGTCACCCGCTTCGACGGTCTTTTTGTCCAAAAAGCGCCCCTGCGCCTGAATGACCTTGACGCCCAGCGCTTCGAAACGCTCGACACTGTCCATCGGCGCGATTGTTTCGATCACGCCATGCACGTGATCGTGCACCTGTTTGAAGTTGACACGCGGCCCACCGTCCTTGGCGCCGGTCGTGACGCCGAATTTTGGCGCTTCGCGCATGGATTGGGCATGTTTGCCGGCGGCAATCAGCGCTTTCGAGGGCACGCAACCATAGTTCAGGCAGTCGCCGCCCATCTTGCCTTTTTCGATCAACACGACGTCGACCCCGAAAGAAGCGGCAACCGAAGCCACCACCAAGCCACCGGAGCCGCCTCCAATGACACAAATATCGGGTTTTAAGAGGGTAGTCATAAGGCATTCCTGCACTGTTCAGTCATCTGGACGCTAGAGTTACGGGTTTGAAACGCGGCTTTCAACCAGCGCCTGTTCACGCTACGATGACGCCGGGATTACAATTGCGCGAGCGAAACGTCATCTGGCGCGATTTCTTGGCCTCAGCCACATTGACTCGCCAGCACGCTCTGCCTATACAGCGCCGAACACGGCGTGCGCGACACCTGTCCTGTCGGGGTCGGAATCAGTTAACGGATTCAATACAGTCCACACCGTACAAAGCTTTGATGAATGACAAGAGGGCCGGTCTGAGACCGGCATATCGATATGAAACGGACCTATCAGCCAAGTAAACTGGTACGCAAGCGTCGCCACGGTTTCCGCTCGCGCATGTCTACACCAGGTGGCCGCCGCGTAATCGCCAAGCGTCGCGCCCATGGCCGCAAGAAACTCTCCGCCTAAAAAACCTATTACGGTCAGTCGCTTGAAGGACCGTTCGGATTTTTTGAAGGCAAGGCAAGGAGCGCGTTCTCACGAGCGCGCTTTTGTTTTGCAGTTGCGTGACCGCACGGCCGACGCCGATTGCGTCCAAGCCACGGCAGATCATCTGCGCGTTGGTTACACGGTCACCAAAAAGGTCGGCAATGCGGTTGAGCGCAACCGGATTAAGCGTCGCCTGCGGGAAGCCGTCCGGCTGGCGGAGATTCCCGAACAGGGCAAAGGCAAGGATGCTGTGCTGATTGCCCGGCGCGACGCCCTGCACGAACCCTTTGATTCACTGGTTGAAGGCGTGATCCACGCCCTGCGCAGCGCAAAAATGCCGAATAAATCGCGCGATAAGCACAAACGTCGCAGTCTCCATGTTGCAAAACCGCAGTGAGCGGGGCAAAACACGCCTGCAAATTCCTGCTGGCAACCGCCCCGCGGCATCCCCACATGAGACCAACCTTCTTGAGAACTAGACGGGCTTCCTGATGGACAACCAACGCAATTTCATTCTCGCTGCCGTATTGTCCTTGGCGGTGGTGTTCTTCTGGCAAATGCTGGTGATCTCGCCGCGCATCGAGGCCGAGCGGGCCGCAGCTGAAGCACAGGCGGCTCTTGAAGCCCAGGCTCAGAAGACGGCTCAGGAAAACGGCACTGCCGCTGCCCCCAGTTCCGACCAGCCTGGCGTTCCGGCAACTGCCACACAGAGCGGTTCGGCAATCATTCCCGGCGTAACTCCGGAAGCTTCGCAAACTGCTGAGGCAGGCCGGGTTGAGTTCAAGTCCGAAAAGCTTGATGGCTCGATCAACCTGAAGGGTGCCCGTATCGATGATCTGAACCTGGCGCTGTATCGCCAGACCGTTGATCCGACCAGCCCCGAAATTCGCCTGCTGATGCCGGTCAACAACGAAGACGCCTATTTTGCCGAATTTGGCTTCTCGCCCAACGAACAGGCCGGCGATCTGCCAGGACCATCCACCATCTGGACATTGGTCCAGGGTGACGTGCTGACACCCGATAGCCCGATCGTGCTGCAATATGTCAACGACAAGGGCCTGCAGTTCCAGCGCCAGATTGAGCTCGACGGCGATTATATGTTCACCGTCACCGATACGGTCGCCAATACCAGCGCTACCAATGTCGCCATCCGCCCCTACGGCCGTATTGCCCGCTACGGTAACCCGGATGTCGCCGGCATCTATGTTCTGCACGAAGGTCTGGTTGGCGCCATCGGCGACCAGGGCCTCGATGAATATGACTACGACGACATCGAAGAAGAAAAGCAGGTCACCAAGGAACTGGCGACCAGCGGCTGGCTCGGCATCACCGACAAATACTGGGCCACAGCGCTAATCCCCAGCGGCTCGTTTGTCGCCCATTACAACTATTACACCGGCGTGCGTCCGTTCTATCAAAGCGACTATCTCGGCGAACCGCTGGCGATCAATGCCGGATCGCAGATCACCACGACCAACCGCCTATTTGCCGGTGCCAAGAAGGTCGACATCATTGACGCCTATCGCGACAATCTGAATATCCCGCTGTTTGACAAGATCATCGACTGGGGCTGGTTCTACTGGCTCACCAAACCGCTGTTCCATGTCATGAACTGGATCTTCCAGTTGGTTGGCAACTTCGGTGTTGCCATTCTGGGCGTCACCGTTCTGATCAAGATCTTCTTCTTCCCGCTGGCCAACAAGTCCTACGCATCGATGGCCAATATGAAGAAGATGCAGCCTGAAATGACCGCCATCCGCGAGCGTTTTGCTGACGACAAACAGGCCCAGCAGAAGGAACTGATGGCGCTGTACAAGAAAGAGAAGATCAATCCGGCGGCCGGTTGTTGGCCAGTGCTGATCCAGATCCCGGTCTTCTTCTCGCTCTATAAGGTGATCTACGTGACCATCGAAATGCGCCACGCGCCGTTCTTTGGCTGGATCCATGACCTGTCGGCGCCGGATCCAACTTCGTTCCTCAACCTGTTTGGCCTGCTGCCCTACGATTCGCCCGCCTTCCTGGCGATCATCGCCGTTGGCATCTGGCCGCTGATCATGGGCATCACCATGTTCATCCAGATGCAGATGAACCCGGCGCCACCGGATCCAACCCAGCAGATGATCTTCAAGTGGATGCCGGTTGTCTTCACCTTCATGTTGGCCACCTTCCCGGCCGGTCTGGTGATCTACTGGGCCTGGAACAACTTCCTTTCGATCCTTCAGCAAGGGGCGATCATGAAGCGCCAGGGAGCCAAGATCGAACTGGTTGACAACCTCAAGGCGATGTTCGGCAAGAAAAAACCCGAGTCCAGTTGATCCGGGTTTTAACCACTTCTGGCATCACATAAACAATTCTTTATATGCTCTTGCATGATGGCGTTTCGGCTGCTAAACCGCGTCCGAATGAACCCCGCATGCGTGCGGTCATGTTTCCCCGATCCGTTGAATAAATTGCAATAAGGATGCCTGTCATGGCTGAAAACGACTACATCGTAAAAGACATTTCGCTGGCCGATTTTGGCCGCAAAGAGCTGGACATTGCTGAAACCGAAATGCCCGGCCTGATGGCGCTGCGCGAAGAGTTTGGTGATTCCAAGCCGCTGAAAGGCGCCCGCATTGCCGGTTCCTTGCACATGACCATCCAGACCGCGGTTCTGATCGAAACGCTGGTTGCTCTCGGCGCTGAAGTACGCTGGGCATCGTGCAACATCTACTCGACTCAGGACCACGCGGCTGCTGCGATTGCTGCGTCCGGCGTTCCGGTCTTCGCCATCAAAGGCGAAACCCTTGAGGAATACTGGGATTATGCCGACCGCATCTTCTTCTTTGGCGGCGAAGACGGCACCTGCAACATGATCCTCGACGATGGTGGCGACGCCACCATGTACATCCTGATCGGTGCCCGTGTTGAAAACGGCGAGACCGACCTGATTGAGACCCCACAGTCGGAAGAAGAGGAATATCTCTTCGCTCAGATCAAGAAGCGCCTGAAAGCTTCCCCCGGCTGGTTCACCAAGCAGCGTGATGAGATCAAGGGCGTTTCCGAAGAAACAACCACCGGCGTTCACCGTCTGTATCAGCTGGTCGAAAAAGGCCTGCTGCCGTTCCCGGCGATCAACGTCAACGACTCGGTCACCAAGTCGAAATTCGACAACAAATATGGCTGTAAAGAATCGCTGGTCGACGGCATTCGCCGCGCCACAGATACAATGATGGCCGGCAAGACCGCCGTCGTCTGCGGCTATGGCGATGTTGGCAAGGGTTCCGCTGCATCCCTGCGTGGCGCGGGTGCCCGCGTGAAAGTCACCGAAATCGATCCGATCTGCGCGCTGCAGGCTGCCATGGACGGTTTTGAAGTAACCACTCTGGAAGACAGCGTCAGCGACGCCGACATCTTCATCACCACCACCGGCAACAAGGACATCATCCGCATCGAGCACATGCGCGAAATGAAGGACATGGCCATCGTCGGCAATATCGGTCACTTCGATAACGAAATTCAGGTCGCCAACCTGCGCAACCTGAAGATGACCAACATCAAGGACCAGGTGGACATGTATGAAATGCCATCCGGCAACCGCATGATCCTGTTGTCCCAGGGCCGTCTGCTGAACCTCGGCAACGCGACAGGTCACCCTTCTTTCGTGATGTCTGCTTCCTTCACCAACCAGGTGCTGGCTCAGATCGAGCTGTGGACCAAGGGCGATGAGTATGAAAACAAGGTCTACATCCTGCCGAAACATCTGGACGAGAAAGTTGCCCGCCTGCATCTCGACAAAATCGGCGCCAAGCTGACCGAACTGTCCCAGGATCAGGCTGAATATATCGGCGTCACAACCGAAGGCCCTTACAAGCCAGAGCACTACCGCTACTAGGCGCGACATTTGGCAAATCGGATCAAGGCCGCTTCCAAACCGGAGGCGGCCTTTTTGTATCCGCTGACCGGATCAACGCCGGTTCAGCTTGTGCACATTGGCACAATTGAATCCCGTCACCTGAGCCATTATTGAGACTGGCAACTCCGTCCAGGGCAACGACAGATGAAGATCCCCCATAAGATTTTTGGCATCGCCATTCTTGTCTTTTTCGTCATGGGGTCGACCATTCTGTACTCGACCTACAAACTCTACGGCGTCTCCCTGGAGATCAACAATCTGACGGAAGTGTTCATTCCCCTGTCGGATCAGATTGCCGAGATCGATATTCAGATCGTCGAACAGGAGCTCGATGTAGAGCGTTTTGAAAAGCACATTGTTGAAGAAAAGCTGATCGACGAGGAATTGCGCCAGTTGGAAGCCGGACAGGTGCCGGCCCATCTGGCCGCATCAGGCAAAACGGTGGCGGAACAGATCGCCTATCTGCGCCATCAAAAGGAACATCTGGCGTCCAAGCTCAAAAAGGAAGCGATCGAATTTGAAGCGCGCGAGAAGCAGGTCGATGCCGCTATTAAACGCACCGAACAGATGGTTGAGGAATCGGTTTCCCGCAACTGGACCTCCGAAGGCCGTGAGACGCTGTTGTCGCTGATCCCACTGCTGAAATCGATCGATCTGCAGCACTCCAACCTGCATGCCCAACAGGCGATCCTGCTGGAGGCCTTCAAGAAGGACAGTTCGCTTCAATATGAGTTGCAGGATCTGATTGAGGCCGAGGCACAGGACCTGCAGAAAGCGGTCAAAGCAACCTGGCTGAAAGTCAGCACCTTTACCGAAAAAGCTGGTCACACCGCCCAACAGCACGAGACCGAAGCGCTGTTTGTCAGTGTGTTGCTGACCATTGCGGCTGGCCTTCTGGCGCTGGTCGTTTCGTTTTTTGTCATTCGCGGCATGATGCGCCCCCTGCGCAATCTGATGGCTGCCACCAATAAGGTGGAATCGGGTGACCTGACCGGCGTCATCGCCAGCAGCACGTCCGATGAGATCGGCGACCTGACCAACCGTTTCAACAATATGGTCGAAGGACTGCGCAAAACCGAAGAGATCAAGGAAAAGTTCGGCCAATATGTCGACCCGCGCGTTGTCTCTGGCTTGATCGGCGATCCGGATATGGAACTGGTCAACGGTGAGAAAAAGGTTGTTTCCGTCTTCTTCTCGGATCTGGTCAATTTCACCGGCATCTCGGAGCGCTTCACACCGGCCGGCCTGGTCAAGCTGGTCAATCGCTATCTGACCATGATGTCGGAACCGATCACCGACAATCATGGTCTGATCGACAAATATATCGGCGACGCCATCATGGCCTTCTGGACGACGCCGTTCTGCAAGGACGGGGACCAGGCCGGACTGGCCGTGGAGGCCGCCCTCAAAGATGTGCGGCTGATCAACGTGCTGCAGAACGAAATGCCCGACCTGATGGGCCTGCGTAAGGACATTCCGGAAATTGGCATGCGCATCGGCATTGCCAGCGGCGAGGCCTTGGTCGGCTCGATCGGTTCGGAAACCTCAAAGAATTATACTGTCATGGGCGATACGGTGAATCTCGGCGCCCGGCTGGAAGGGGCCAACAAGAATTACGGCACCGACATTCTTGTCTGCCACAAGACCTTTCAGATGGCGTCCGGCAGCTTTGAGTTCCGCAAGATCGACAACATCCTGGTGGTTGGCAAATCCGAACCGGTCGCCATTTACGAACCGCTGGGCGGTGTTGGCCAGCTTGAAGACGAGGTGCTGGCCTATCGCGATCAGTTTGAACTTTCGCTCGCAGCCTTTCACGAAGGCGATTGGGCGGCGGCGCGGGAGGCGTTCAACAATTGTCTCAAAACCCGTGCCGATGATGGTGCGGCGCAGACATATCTGCACCGTCTGGACGCCATCGATCGCGATGGGGCACCCGACAATTGGAATGGCGTGTGGCAGTTGAACTCAAAATAGCCGCCTGATCCTATCGACGACTTCCATTCCGCCTCTTGCCTGAGGTCACATTTTCGGCTGTAGAAAACCAAGCATCAATTCGAGCACGCTTTTCCATGACTGGCCCCAGCGAGAACCTGTTTTTTGTCCGGCATGGACAGACCGACTGGAATGCTGAAACCCGCTACCAGGGCATCACCGACACCACGTTGTCGGAGATCGGGATCGAACAAGCTCGGGCGAATGCGGCGCTGCTGCAATCACAATTGCGCGAACTGGGCATCGAGCAGGATCAAATCACCCTGATGACTTCGCCGCTTCTGCGCGCCAAACAGACTGCCACGATCATCGGAGAAAGCTTCACACCCGAGCTGACCCCTGTGGAAAACAAGTCATTTCGCGAACTATCCATGGGCCGATGGGAAGGCCTGACCAGCCACGAGGTGAAAGAGCGCCATTACGAGGAGCGCAAGTCGCGCAAGCTCGACCGATGGGCCTTTAAGCCCTTGGGTGGGGAATCCATGGCCGAACGCAGCCAGGTGATCGAAAATGCGCTGCTAGAATTGCCAGCGAACACAGTTTTGGTGACCCATTGTGTTGTTTTGCGCGTCATTTTTCACCTTCTCGGCGGCCTGTCTGAGCAAGACGCCACCGCTGTCGAAACACCCCATGTCGCAATTTGGTGTTGGAAGAGTGATAAATTGCACAGACAGGCCCAGAAATGACGTTCTGCGCTTAACGGGCGCGATCAATTGTGCAACACTCATTTCAATAAACCCGAAAAATCGGGTGGGGAGAAAACAAGGGTATTCGTCTTGGCGCAAACGGGCGTGACCGAGAACAAGACCAATGGGGGGAATCAACCGGGGCAAGTGTCGAGGGAATATACCCACGACATCATTCGCGTTGACGACCTGCATCTGGCGATCGACCTCAAAGGCACGGATATTGAAGTTATCCGCGGTGCCTCTTTTCGCATTCCAGCTGGCAAAACCGTCGCCCTCGTGGGCGAATCCGGCTCAGGCAAATCCATCATGTCGCAGGCCATTTTGGGCATTTTGCCGAATGTGGCGCGCATCACCAGCGGCAATATCTGGTATCGGGAAAATCCCGGTGATCAGCCGCTCGACCTGGCAAAGCTGAAAGACGATTCAGCCGAACGCATTGCCCTGCGCGGCGGCAAGATCTCGATCATCTTCCAGGAGCCGATGACGTCCCTGTCACCGCTGCACACGATCGGCAATCAGATCGGCGAAGCGCTGATGCTGCATCGCGACGTCGACAAGGCGGAAGTGGAGCCGACTGTGGTTCAGATGCTGGACCTGGTGGGCTTTCCCGATCCGGCCGCGGCCTGGTCGATGTATCCCATGGAACTGTCCGGTGGTTTGCGCCAGCGCGCGATGATCGCCATGGCTCTGATCTGCCACCCTGCCCTGTTGATCGCCGATGAGCCGACCACGGCACTCGATGTCTCAATGCAGGCGAAAATTCTCAGCCTTTTGCGTGACCTGCAGGATAAACTCGGAATGGCCGTGCTGCTGATCACTCACGATCTGGGTGTCGTTGCCAACATGGCCGACGAAGTGGTCGTCATGTATCACGGCCAGATCATGGAAGCTGGTCCGCGCGAAGCCATCTTCAACAACCCGCAGCATGATTATCTGAAAGCGCTGTTGAACGCGGTGCCCGATCTCAGCATGGGATATGATGAAAAGCTGCAAAGCTTGCGCGACATTGATCACGAAATCCCGGCCTCGATGGTCGGTGAGATCAAGGAACGCAAGACCCACGCCGATGAGACATTGCTGCGCGTGCGGGGCCTGCGCAAAGAATTCACCACCAAAAAGAACACCGGTTGGTTCGGCACTTCGGCCAATGTGGTGAAGGCCGTCGATGACGTCACCTTCGACGTCAAACGCGGCGAATGTTTCGGCCTGGTTGGCGAATCCGGCTGCGGCAAAACCACGACACTGAAAATGATTGTGCGCGCCCTGTCCGCAACAAGCGGCTCGGTCGAATGGCTGGAAGGCGACGGCGGGGACCAGAGCGTCACCAACCTGCTGGCGCTCGACAATGAAGGCGTCAAAGCCTTCCGCCGCAAGATCCAGATGGTGTTCCAGGACCCGTTCTCCTCGCTGTCGCCGCGCTCGACGGTGTTGAACATCCTCAAGGAACCAATGGAAGTCCATAACATGGGCTCGAAGAAGGAACAGGCCGAATATGCCGCTGAACTGATGCGGCTGGTAGGTCTTCAACCAACCTTCCTGGGGCGCTATCCGCACTCCTTCTCAGGCGGTCAGCGCCAGCGCATTGGTATTGCCCGCGCGCTGGCTCTGCGGCCTGAGCTGCTGGTCTGCGACGAGCCGGTATCGGCGCTGGATGTGTCGGTGCAGGCGCAAGTTCTCAACCTGCTGAAACAGCTGCAGGACGAACTAGGGCTGACCTATATCTTCATTTCCCATAACCTGGCGGTGGTGCGTTACATTGCCGACCGCATCGGCGTTATGTTCAAGGGACAGCTCGTGGAAATGGCGACGCGCGAAGAGCTGTTTGAAAATCCCGTCCATCCCTACACACAGGCTCTGTTGGACGTTGTCCCGCATGCTGATCTGGACCATCCGCTGGACTTTGACCGCATCAACCGGGACATGGCTTCTGAGGGACGCAACTGGAAATTCCCATTCACCAGCCAAACCGATGGCTCCGATATGGAAATGATTTCACTCACCGAAAACCATCAGGTTCGGGCTGTCGCCGGCACCGATCCTGCCACCTTGTTAAAGTAAAATGAGCAATCCCATGACCAGAAATCTCAAGAAGTTTATTTCGATCAGTGCTGGAATGCTACTGGCCGCCTCCACCGCTTTCGCCGGTCCGCCTGAAGAACCACGGGTGTTGAATTTCGACAATCTTGAAAAGGAAATCGGCCAGAGCGGCGGTTCCATCAGAATGTTGATGGCAAAGCCAAAGGACGTCCGCTGGATGACCGTTTACTCAGGCGCCCGTCTGGTCGCTTACGATGAGACTTTCCAGTTGAAGCCGGACATTCTCAAGGAAATCGAGAATGTCGACAACAAATCCTTCACCTTGCATCTGCGCAAGGGCCACAAGTGGTCCGACGGCCAGCCTTTCACAACCGAAGACTTCCGCTACTGGTGGGAAGACGTGGCACAAAACGAAGCCCTGTCGAAGGGTGGTCCGCCACGCCAGATGCTGGCCAACGGTAAGCCTCCGAAGGTCGAGATCATCGACAGCCACACCATCCGTTACACCTGGGATAGCGTGAACCCGCTGTTCATGACGGCTCTGGCTGGCGCGCGGCCGATGTATATCTACATGCCGGCCCATTATCTGAAGCAGTTCCACGAGAAATATGGCGATGCCGACAATCTGGCTGCACTGGTCGAATCCGAGCAGGTTCAGAACTGGTCGTCCCTGCACAAGCGCTTTGGTCGCCAGTACCGCCCGGAAAATCCGGACATGCCAACCCTGCAGGCCTGGATGAACACAACCAAGCTGCCGTCCGAGCGCATCGTCTTCAAGCGCAATCCGAATTATCACCGCGTTGATCCGAACGGCACACAGCTGCCCTACCTGGATGAAGTCATCCTCAACATGGCGTCTTCCTCGATCATTGCCGCGAAAGCCGGTACTGGAGAGAGTGATCTGCAGGCACGCTATGTCCGCTTCGACAATTATTCCTTCCTCAAACAGGGTGCTGAAGAAGGTGGCTACAACGTCTATCTGTGGCCATCGGGTCGCGGTTCCGAAATGACCCTGTTGCCGAACCTGAACGCCAAGGATGAAGGCTTCAGAAAAGCCTTCCAGGATGTGCGCGTGCGCCGCGCCCTGTCGATGGGTATGGACCGCAGCGAAATCAACGAGGCGATCTTCTTCGGTCTTGGCCGCGAAGCTTCCAACTCGGTGCTGCCATCTAGCCCGCTCTACAAGGATGCCTATGGCGAAGCATGGATCGAATACGATGTCGATGCGGCCAATGCACTGCTCGACGAGGCTGGTTTTGACAAGCGCGACGACAGCGGTACCCGCCTGATGCCGGATGGTAGACCCTTTGAAATCATTGTCGAAACAGCCGGCGAGCTGAGCCAGGAAACCGATATCCTGCAGCTGATCACCGACCATTGGAAAGACATTGGCGTCAAACTGTTCGTCAAACCATCGCAGCGCGATATCCTGCGCGGACGTGTCAGCAACGGGGAAACCGTGATGTCGACATGGCAGGGCCTGAACCGCGGTCTGGCGACGCCTGAGATGAACCCGGAAGAGCTGGCACCGGTCTCACCGGTTCAGGCACAATGGCCAACCTGGGGCAATCACTATGCCTCCAAAGGTGCTGCCGGCGAAGCGCCAAGTCTGCCTGAAGTGGCCCGCCTGAGCGAGCTGTATCAGAACTGGCGCGATGCGGCTGACTATGATGCCCAGGCCAAGATCTGGGATGAAATGCTGTCGATCTTCACCGATCAGGTTTACTCAATCGGCATCGTCTCCGGTGGCCTGCAGCCCATCGTGGTCAGCAAGAAGCTGAGAAACGTGCCGGAAGAAGGCATCTGGGCATTCGAACCCACCTTGTATTTCGGTCAGTATCTGCCCGACACATTCTGGCTGGAAAAATAGGACGTTAACGGGGCCATGATCCGCTATATCATCACACGCATAGGGGCGATGATCCCGACTTTGCTGCTCGCCAGCATCGTCATCTTCACGATCATCCAGTTGCCGCCAGGCGATTACGTCGAAACCTATATCGGCGAGCTGCTCGCCTCTGGCGAAAGTGTTGATCTGGAACGCGCGCAATATCTGCGTGAGGAATATGGCCTCGACAAGCCGATGATCCAGCGCTATCTGCTCTGGATCTCCAACTTCGTCATGGGCGATTTTGGCTATTCGTTTGAATACCAGCGCCCGGTGTCTGAAGTTGTCGGCAACCGGCTTTGGCTGACCATCATGGTCTCCTTTGCCACGATCATCCTGACCTGGGTAATCGCTTTCCCAATCGGCATCTACTCCGCCACACACCAGTATTCCTGGGGCGACTACGGTCTGACCTTTGTCGGTCTGCTGGGCCTGGCCACACCGAACTTCCTGCTGGCTCTGGTGATGATGTATTTCGCCCAGACCATTTTCGGGGTATCGATCGGTGGTTTGATGGATGCCGAATATATCGATCAGCCGATGAGTTGGGCGAAGTTCCAATCGATCCTTGAACATCTGGTCGTGCCGACCATCGTGATCGGCACCGCCGGTACGGCGGCGATGATCCGCCGCATTCGTGCCAACCTGCTGGACGAATTGCAGAAGCAGTATGTGATCACCGCCCGCGCCAAAGGCGTGCCGCCGTTCAAGGCGCTGGTGAAATATCCGCTGCGCATGTCGCTGAACTTCTTCGTAGCCGATATCGGTTCGCTGCTGCCAAGCATCATTTCAGGCGCCGAAATCGTCGCCATCGTGCTGTCGCTGCAGACAACCGGCCCGCTGCTGATTGCGGCGCTGCAAAGTCAGGACATGTATCTTGCCGGGTCGTTCCTGATGTTCCTGGCGACGCTGACCGTCATCGGGGTGCTGGTTTCTGATATCGCTCTGGGTTTCCTTGACCCGCGTATCCGCCTGTCCGGGGGAGCTGAGAAATGAGTGTTCAGAACCAATCCAGCCTGCCGCCGGAAGGTACCAAGGACTTGCCGCATTTCGTTTCCGATGCGCCGTTTGACCTGCGCTCTGTCGAAAAGCTGACGCCAGAACAGGAAAAGATCTACTTCGCATCGCAGCTGACATTGATGTGGTGGAAGTTCAAGCGCCACCGGGTTGCCGTGTGGTCCGGCATCTTCCTGCTGCTGCTCTATGGCAGCGTGTTGGTCAGTGAATTTCTGTCGCCGTGGAACTATCAGACGCGCCACAGCAAGCACATCTATGTGCCGCCGCAATCCATTCACCTGTTTCATGAAGGTGAGTTCATCGGACCGTTTGTCTACGACCTGAAGCGCAAGCTCAATCTGGAGACGATGCAGCGCGAATACACGATTGATGAGCGCAAGCCGGTCAAACTGTCGTTCTTCTGCAGCGGCGAGAAGTATCACTGGTTTGGCCTGATCGAAGCCGACAATCACCTTGTTTGTGTTCCGAAAGGCAAACCCTTCTACGTGCTCGGCACCGACCGCCTGGGCCGGGATATGCTGTCGCGTATCCTGCAGGGTGCCCGCATCTCGCTAACCATCGGCCTGATCGGCATCACCGTCTCATTCATCCTGGGCATCGTGATCGGTGGCCTTGCTGGCTATTATGGCGGCTGGGTCGACATGATCGTTCAGCGTGTCATCGAGGTTCTGCAGTCGATTCCGACCATTCCGTTGTGGCTCACCCTGTCGGCGATCATGCCGCCCTCGTGGAGCCCGATCCTCATTTACTTCGGGATCACGGTCATTTTGGGTCTGTTGGACTGGACGGGCCTGGCCCGCGCGGTGCGTTCAAAACTGTTGTCGTTGCGCGAGGAAGATTATGTTCTGGCAGCCCGCCTGATCGGTGCCAAGCCGTCCCGCATCATCGGACGTCACCTGATCCCGGGCTTCATGAGCCACCTGATCGCGTCAGCCACCATCACCATTCCAACGATGATCCTCGGCGAGACGGCCCTGTCCTTCCTGGGGCTTGGCCTGCGAGAACCGATCACATCGTGGGGCGTGTTGTTGAACGAGGCGCAATCGATCAACGTGGTTGCCATCTACCCTTGGTTGATGCTGCCTGTGGTGCCGGTGATCTTCGTCATCATCGCCTTCAACTTCCTGGGTGACGGACTGCGCGACGCCGCAGATCCCTACAAGTAGCTTGGCAGGCGCGAGCCCCAAAGGGTTCGCGCCATCCCCCTCACCGCCAACGCTATTCGCCGCTGCCACCGCTCGCCGCAGCCGTGGGCGACGTGGCAGGTCGAATTTCTGTCACTCCGGATGGCGCAATCGTCCTATTGATGGATTGGCCCATTTTGCCGAGAATTTAGCGTTGAAGGGAGGACGTCCTCATGTTGGCAACATCACAATCGCAACTCGATAGCGTATTGACTACGGTCAACGAAGCGCGCGGACTGCCCAACCAACATTACATTTCCGAAGACGTGTTTCAGCGGGAAAAGCAGCAGGTCCTGTTCAACAACTGGTCAGGCATTGGTTTCGGCAAGGACGTGCCGGAAGTGGGCGATGCCAAACCGGTCAATTTCCTCGGCATGCCGCTGTTGATCGTGCGCGACAAGGACGGTGAGATCGGCGTGTTTCAGAACACCTGCCGACACCGCGGCATGATCCTGGTGGAAGAGCCGAAGAAGATTACCGGCGCAATCCGTTGTCCCTATCACAGCTGGTGCTATGCGTTGAATGGAGAGTTGAAATCGACTCCGCATGTGGGCGGCCCGGGTCACAACACCCATGAGGACATCAAGCGGGAAGATCTGGGTCTCTACCGGGTTCGTTCCTATGTCTGGCGCGACGTCATCTTCGTCAATGTGTCCGGAGATGCGCCGGAATTCACCGACTATGCCAGCGACCTGATCGAACGTTGGAAGGAGTTCGACCAGCCGATGGATGCCGGCGGCGCGACTTCCTCGTTCACGCTGAATGTGCAGACGAATTGGAAACTGGCGGTCGAAAACTACTGCGAGAGCTATCACCTGCCATGGGTTCATCCGGGTTTGAATTCCTATTCGCGGCTGGAAGACCATTACAATATCGAACTGCCGCTGAACTATTCCGGTCAGGGCACGCTCGTCTACCGACAGCTTGAAGGGGAAGGCGGGGTGAAATTCCCGGACTTTGACGGCCTGTCCAACAAGTGGGACGAAGGTGCTGAATATATCGCGCTCTATCCAAACGTGCTGTTTGGGGTGCATCGAGATCATGCCTTTGCCATTGTTCTGGAGCCGATTTCGGTGGATCAGACCGCGGAGCATATCGAGCTGTATTATCCGCCCTCGACGGATGAGCTGGCTCATTCGGAAAAGCTGAAAGATGCCAATTCGAAGCTTTGGAAGGAAGTGTTCGAAGAGGACATCTTTGTGGTCGAAGGCATGCAGAAGGGTCGCCATGGTCAGATGTTTGACGGTGGCAAATTCTCACCCGCGATGGACAGCCCAACCCACAATTTTCACCATTGGGTTGCCAGCCAGCTGTCACAGGCTTGATGGACCAACCCTCGACGACGGCTGAACTGGACCGCCTGTTGCTGGCGGCCCATGCTGACCGCAACCACGGCGATTTGGTGCGGCTCTACACACGCGCCGCCGATGATAAGGAGGCGCAGGACGATATTGAGGCGACCTGTTTCTTCCTCACCCAAGCGTTCATTTTTGCCCTCGAGTCCGGCGATAAAAACGTTGCCAGCCTGAATCGTCGGCTGGTCGCCTATGGCCGTGAGGAGCCGCTGTAAAAACCAGCTTTAGCGCTTGCCATGGGCGATGAAAGGGCCGTTGCGGTAGTCGGGCTTACCATAGGTGAAGGGCCGGCCGTCGGGATGCTCCATGGAACCGCCGGCGGCTGCGAGCACCGCATGACCTGCAGCCGTATCCCATTCCATGGTGGGCCCAAAGCGCGGATAGATGTCCGCCTCGCCTTTGGCCATCAGGCAGAACTTCAGGCTGGAGCCGATGGAAACGGTGTTTTCAATGGCGTTTTCGGTGAGCCAGTCTTCCGTTTGTGGGTCGCGATGGGAGCGGCTGACCAGGGCGACTGGGCCATCGGAAGGGGTTCTGCGTGCTGCGATCGGCTCGCCGTTTAGGCTGGACCCCATACCAACAATTCCCCAATAGCAGGCGTCATGGGCCGGGGCATGGACAATGCCCGCTACCGGATGCCCCCCCTCGATCAGGGCAATGTTAATGGTGAAAGCGCCTTTGCCGTCGCGGCGAACAAACTCCCTGGTGCCATCCAACGGATCGACCAGAAAATACTGATCCGGTGGTGCCATATGATGGCTGGCGGCGTTTTCTTCCGAGACGACGGGGATGGTTGGCGCGTGCTGTTGTAGGGCGGCCAAAACCAACTTCTCGGCCAGCAGATCGGCCTGGGTCACGGGCGACCCATCGGCCTTGCGGTCGGCGTCAAATCCAGTCCGATGGATTTCCATGATCGCGTCACCAGCCTGCCGCACCGCGGGCAGCAGGTTGTCGATCAGCCGCTCAAGATCTGGTTGTTGGGTCATAAGTTGATGTGATGGCACCAATTGCGAAAGCTGCCACCTCATACTGCCAAGCAGGCGCCAGATGCCAGCAGAAACTTGTCCCTCGCCGCCGAAATCCGCATGGGTCGCAGTGCAACACCCCTGCATAAGCACTATAGAAGTGCAAGTTAATGCGCTTAATGGACGACCAAATGACACCGGAAGCAATCGAAACCGCCGCCCGCCAACTGTTCGAGGCCGAACAGACCGGCCAGCAAACCGGCCTGCTGTCGCTGGCCAATGAAGGCATGACGATGGATCATGCCTATGACGTGCAGGCGGCGCTGATTGATCTCCACAAGGCCAATGGTCGCTCGGTGATCGGCTGGAAGATCGGCCTCACGTCGAAGGCGATGCAGGCAGCGCTGAATATCGACATTCCTGATTCCGGCGTGCTGCTCGACAATATGCTTTTTGAAAACGGCGCCACTGTGCCGGCCGGGCGCTTTATCCAGCCGCGCATCGAAGCCGAGATCGCCTTTGTCATGAAGGCGTCGCTGGCCGGTCCGGACGTGACCGTTGAGCAGGTGCTGGAGGCGACGGACTACGTCTCTCCGTCCTTGGAAATCCTCGACACCCGCATTTTGCGCGTCGACCCGGAAACCGGCAAAACCCGCAATATCTGCGATACAATTTCCGACAACGCGGCCAATGGCGGCATTGTTATGGGCGATGCAAAACTTGATCCGCGCACCATCGACATGCGCTGGATCGGCGCGATTGCCAGCTGCAACGGTGAAGTTGAGGAGACCGGACTTGGCGCCGGCGTGCTCAATGATCCGGCGCTGGGCATTGCCTGGCTGGCCAACCGCCTGGCGCAATATGGCGACAGCATCAAGCCCGGCGAGATTGTGCTCTCCGGCTCCTTTATTCGCCCCATCGAAGCTCCCAGCGGCTCCCTGATCGAAGCCGATTTTGGAGCTTGCGGGATGGTCAGCTGCCGCTTCGACTAGAGCCGATCAGGCTACTTTTGACTTAGCGAGTGGGAACGGGCTCGTCACCGGAATAGTCATAGAAGCCACGTCCGGACTTACGGCCCAGCCACCCGGCTTCGACATATTTCACCAGCAGCGGGCACGGCCGGTATTTGGTATCTGCCAGGCCGTCATGCAGGACCTGCATGATCGCCAGACAGGTGTCGAGACCGATGAAATCAGCCAGCGCCAAGGGACCCATCGGGTGATTGGCCCCCAGTTTCATAGCGCTGTCGATGCCGTCGACGGTGCCGACGCCTTCATACAGCACGTAAATCGCTTCGTTGATCATCGGGATCAAAATGCGGTTGACGATAAAGGCCGGGAAGTCTTCTGAAACCGAAGTCTCCTTGCCGAGCAGTTCGACAAATCCTTTAGCCGCCTGGAATGTGGCATCATCGGTGGCGATGCCGCGCACCAGTTCCACCAATTGCATCACCGGAACTGGGTTCATGAAGTGCACGCCGAGAAAACGCTCAGGGCGGTCTGTTGCTGCGGCCAGGCGGGTGATGGAAATCGATGAGGTATTGGTTGCCAAAATCGCCGTTGGGGACAGAACCGGGCACACCGCCTTGTAAATGGTGCGTTTGACGTCTTCGCTTTCGGTTGCCGCCTCGATCACCATGTCGGCAACGCCAAGCGCTTCGATGTTGGCTGCCGAAGACAGGCGTTCCAGCGCTGCGTGGCGCTGTTCATCGGTGATTTTCTCGGAGCTGACCTGACGGGCCAGGTTGCCGGAGATGGTCGCCAAGCCGCTTTCGATGGCTTCCTCGCTGACATCGTGAATGAGCACATCCAGTCCAGCCAGCGCGCTGACGTGAGCGATGCCTGCTCCCATTTGACCGGCGCCAATAATACCAATGGTTTTCATGAAATCACACTCCGCGCTGTTTGGATGTGCTGTACCGCAAATTAAAGGGCCGGGAAAGCTTTTGCTCTCCCGGCCCCATCACTTATTCGCTTGTGGTGGTGGCGCTTGTCCTTAAAGCGCGTTTTCCAGCTCCGGCAGAACCTCAAACAGATCCGCAACCAGGCCGTAATCGGCAACCTGGAAGATTGGTGCCTCATCGTCCTTGTTGATGGCGACGATGACTTTCGAGTCCTTCATACCGGCGAGATGCTGAATAGCACCGGAAATGCCGCAAGCAATGTACAGATCAGGTGCCACAACCTTACCGGTCTGGCCGACCTGCCAGTCGTTGGGGGCATAACCGGCGTCAACAGCGGCGCGCGAGGCACCGATGGCAGCACCCAGCTTGTCAGCAACCGGCACGATCACTTCCTGGAACTTTTCTGAGGAACCCAGTGCGCGACCACCGGAGATGATGATCTTCGCAGAGGTCAGCTCCGGACGGTCACCGCCGGAGATGGCTGCGCTGACAAATTCAGACAGGCCTGGATTATCAGCTGCATCAACGTTTTCAACCGAAGCGGAACCGCCTTCGCCGCAGGCACCGAAACCGGCTGTGCGAACGGTGATCACCTTGGTGGCTTCAGACGACTGGATGGTCTGAATGGCGTTACCGGCATAGATCGGACGCTCGAAAGTGTCGGCCGATTTCACAGCGGTGATCTCGGAGATCTGCATCACGTCGAGCAGAGCAGCGACGCGCGGCATGATGTTCTTGCCGTCGGTCGTAGCAGCAGCGACGATGGTGTCGTAATCGCCGGCCATGCCGGTGATCAGCGCCGCCATTGGCTCCGCGAGACGGTTGGTCAGATAGTCGGCCTCGCAAACCAGCACCTTGCTGGCGCCGTCGAGCTTGGCGGCAGCATCAGCAACACCACCACAGCCGTTACCGGCCACCAGCACATGCACGTCACCACCGATTTCGGCAGCAGCGGTCATCGCCTTGTGGGTCTGATCAGAGAGCGTTTCGTTATCGTGTTCAGCAATCAAAAGAATGGTCATTTTTCAATCCTTTGCAATTCGGTTGCTCGGCCCTTGGCCCGGCAACGAAGAGCTTCTCTCTAAAGCACGCCGGCTTCGTTTTTGAGTTTGTCGACGAGTTCTGCAACATCGCCGACGATGACACCAGCCTGACGCTGAGGTGGTTCTTCGGTGGTCACCACGGTCAGACGTGGGGTTGCATCGACGCCATAATCGGCCGGTGTCTTCTCATCCATCGGCTTCTTTTTCGCCTTCATGATGTTCGGCAGGGACGCGTAGCGTGGCTCGTTGAGACGCAGGTCGGTGGTCATGATCAGCGGCATTTTCACCTTGATCGTCTGCAGACCGCCGTCGACCTCGCGGGTGACTTCAGCGCTGTCGCCGTCAATGTCCAGCTTGGAGGCGAAGGTGGCCTGTGCCCAACCCAGCAGAGCCGACAGCATCTGGCCGGTCTGGTTGGCGTCATCGTCGATCGCCTGCTTGCCGAGGATCACAAGACCTGGCTGCTCTTCATCGACAATGCCCTTGAGGATCTTGGCAACAGCCAAAGGCTCGACCAGGTCGTCATGCTTGACCAGAATACCGCGGTCGGCACCCATGGCGAGAGCCGTACGGATGGTTTCCTGGGACTGCTGTGGGCCAATGGAAACGGCGATCACTTCGTCAGCTTTGCCGGCTTCACGCAGGCGCAGGGCTTCTTCAACCGCGATCTCGTCGAACGGGTTCATGGACATTTTCACGTTGGCCAGCTCAACGCCGGAACCGTCGCTTTTGACGCGAATTTTCACGTTGTAGTCGACAACCCGCTTCACGGGCACAATAATTTTCATGGTGCAGACCTTTATTGTCGAAAGTCTTGAGGACTGATGGGAATGAATTGGCGCATTGGCGCAATAAACACTTGTTTTCTTGCGACACGCAGCGCCACAATTCAGACGAAAATGGAGCCACCGCTAGGTTGAAGCAACTCTTGGCGGTACCAAGCAAAAACTCTGCCTGACGTCAAATTATTTTTGTGCTCAAGCCGGCTCTAACGCCGCGATCCCTGGCGCCCCCAGGGGCCTTGTGAGACCTCTTCCCCTTCTTCCGCCAGCTCGACGGCGTGGGGTTGAACGATTCGACGGTCAAACAGCGGTACATCGCGACGTTTCATGATGCCGACCAACACGATGCCGGCAACAATGCCACCCACATGAGCCGCCCAGCTGACCTGGCCATCTGTGTCGGCTACAAACATGAACAACTGAAAGGCCACCCATCCGCCGAGCAGCCAGATGGCCGGCAGACGCAACGGAATACGCGACAGGAACAGGACCCAGACCTTCATTTTGGGGTGCAGCATCAAATAGGCCGCGACGATGCCGGCGGCAGCACCGGACGCGCCAATCAGCGGGGCATCGGAATCTGGGAACACCTGCACATGCAGCCAGGCCGCGGCAAAGGCACAGAGCAGATAGAAGATCAGATATTTGATGTGGCCCAGTGCGTCTTCAACATTGTCGCCAAACACCCAGATGAACAGCATGTTGCCACCCAGATGCCAGATATCGGCATGCATGAAGGCACTGGTCAGCGCAGTCAGGGCGTAAAACTCATCCGGCACCACCTGATAGTCGACCGGCAGACTGCGCAGGTCATTGGACACCGACGGAATGTGACCAAACGACAAAATGGCGAATTCACTCGCCTGGTCGGAGCCGGTTCCCACCAGGTTGAAGACGATGAACATGATCACGTTGAGGGCAATGATCGCGACGGTCATCCATTGCCAATGAATGTATTTGACGGNCTTGCCGTCATGCAGCGGGATAAAGATGGTCTGCTCCGATCAGGAATCGTGATCTTCAGATCAGACCTTAGCGGTTTTCACCCGGTACCCACAATATGTCGTCTTTGCCACCGCCATTGGCGTGGCGGGCGGCGACGAACAGAAAATCCGACACGCGGTTGAGGTAGCGCAGACCCGATGGATTCACGTGCTCACCCGGCGTCTCAGCCAGTTGAACCACCAGCCGCTCGGCCCGACGGGCAATGGTGCGGGCCACATGCAGCGCAGCAGCTGCCTGTGTGCCACCTGGCAGAATGAACGAGCGCAGCGGGTCCAGATCCTTATTGAGCTGGTCGATATCGGCTTCGATCCGTTCGACCTGGGATTCGACCAGGCGCAAGGGTTCAAATTCCGGCTTTTCGTCGCCTTCCGGCGTCGCCAGATCGGCGCCCAAATCAAACAAGTCGTTTTGAATGCGCAGTAGCATATCGTGCAGCGCCGGTGTCGACTGGGTGTGCAGACGCGCCACGCCAATCGCCGCATTTGTTTCGTCGACCGTGCCATAGCTTTCGATGCGCAGATCAAATTTCAGGCGGCGCTCGCCGGTGCCGAGCCCGGTTGTGCCGTCATCGCCGGTTTTTGTGTAGATCTTGTTCAAAACAACCATGTTTGGTCTCCCTGCAACCGCCTGTAGTGCCTCTAGCGCGTCATGTAGACGACAACGACCACGAGCACGACGGTGATCGCCTGGGCAATCACACGCAAACGCATCAATTGCTGCGATTTATTGCCGGGCCCGTTCTGCATCATGTTCCACAACCCGCGGATCAGAATGATTCCGACGATGAAACAGGCAATGACGATAACGATCTGCATTTGGCGCTCTTTATCTGTTGAACTGGCGCTGTCTTAGACCCATCGGCCGCTGCCGCCAATGAAAATCATGCCAGCGCCGTGTGGCAAACTGTCAAGTTGCCGGACTTTTGGCAATTACTGGCTTCTTCGCTTCCCCCACCTTTGTGGCGACCAGGGCCACGGCCACGGCGCTGAGCGCCATGCCGGCGAGCTGCAACACGTTCAGGGTTTCCCCAAACAGGAAGTAGGACATCAGCGCGGCAACGGCTGGCACCATAAAGAACAGCGAGGAGACCTTGGCCACCGAGCCTTCGCGAATGAGCCACATCAGCAGGAAGATCGCGACCAGCGACAGGATGAAGATCGACCAGGTCATGGCGAGGATCATTTCACCGGTCCAATGAATGGTCCCGGTCTCGCTGACCAGAGCCAGTATCGTCACCGGCACAAAGGCGCCCAGATATTGCAGGGCGGTGCCGGAGCGCAAATCGGTCGAGCTGCCCAGTATTTTCTGCAGAACCGTGCCGAGTGTCGCCGAGATCATGCCCAGAATGGACACAAAAATGGTTGTCGCATTGACGCCACTGTCGGCGAGATCAATGCCCGGGTGCAGAACCATGTAGACGCCGGTCATCCCGACGACGATGCCGATCCAGTGTTTGATCGATATCGTCTCCTTCAGCCACCAGCCCGCCAGCAAGGCGGTGAACAGCGGTTGCAACCCAACAACGACGGCCGACACACCCGCCGGCATGCCCTGTTCAATGACCCAGAAGACGCATCCCAGATAAGAACCGTGGATCAGAAAGCCGATGGCAACCGAGTGGAAAGCGACACGCGTGCCCGGCCATGGCGCCCGTGCGATCATGGCAATCAGCGTCAGCAGCACAAAGGCGCAGGCAAAGCGAAACGACAAAAACGTGCCCGGCTCGGAATGTGGCATGCCCATACGGGCACCGACAAACCCGGTTGCCCACAGGCAGACAAATACAATTGGAGCGACTTTGGCGAACATCAGGCTTCTTTGACAGCGATCTTGGCCCATGTCGAGAGAATCTGTAGCCCGGGCATTGTTCAATGGGAGCAAGCCCGATATGGCGATGCTATGGAAGACATTCTCCACATCGTTCTGCCGGCCTTTTTGCTGATCGGCCTTGGCTATCTGTTCGCCCGGGTCGGCTATCTGGGGGAATCGGTCGGTGATGCTCTGGCCGATTTTGTCTTCAAGGTGGCGGTACCGGTGCTGCTGATGAAGTCGATTGCGACGGCCGAATTCTCCGGTGCCAATCCCTGGACCTTTGTGCTGGTCTATTTCCTGTCCATCGGCGCGGTCTGGGTCTTGGCGATCCTCATCATCCGACTGATTTTCAAACGGGGTAGCCGTGCAGCGGTCATTGCCGGTGTGGCTGCCGGCTTTTCCAATCTGGTCCTGTTGGGCATTCCATTGGTGGAGCGCGCTTATGGTCAGGAAGGCCTGCAGATCCTGTTGTTCCTGATCTCCGTTCACCTGCCGGGCATGATGGCGATTTCCACCTTTTTGATGGAACATGCAGTGCGCAGCGATGGCATCGAGAAGGGCCAGATCCAGCTGACAACCATTGCCCGCAATCTGGGACGCAACCTGATGGTCAATCCCATCGTGATCGGCATCTTTGCCGGCCTGTTGTGGCGTTTGACCGGGATTGGCATTGGCGGAATCGCGGCGCAGGTGATGGACCTTCTGGCCAAAACGACTGGGCCCCTGGCGCTGGTCTCGCTGGGCATGAGCCTGATCAAGTTCGGCATCAGGGGCAATCTGTTTGCAGCCGTGTCGCTGGCCGCGCTGAGCCTGCTGGCCATGCCGGCCGTTGTCTACCTGTTGGCAACCACTCTATTTGCCCTGCCGCCGCTGTGGTTCAAAGTGGCCCTGCTCGGCGCCTCCTGCCCCACCGGGGTCAATGCCTATCTGATCGCCAATTACTTCAAGAACGCAGAAGGATTGGCCAGCAGCACGATCGTTCTGGCGCTGCTGGGCTCGTTGGTCACCATTCCACTATGGTTGTCACTAGTGACCTGAACCGACGCGCGCCAGATGGCGCACCGATGGACTCGATGTGGTGAAGGCGATTTCATAGGCCGCCAGCATCTGCTCGTGCCGGGCGCTCTCCAAGGTGATGCGGGCACGTGCGAGCTTTACCTGATCGTTCAAGACATCGGAGATGGACCGGAACCCGGCCTCATATTCGCGCCGCGCGCCCTCAACACTTGCGGCAACCGCACTAACCTGGCGCTTGACGATGCTCACACGCCGTTCGGCCGATTTATAGGCCGTCCACTGACGTCGGATTTGACGCTCAACGAGGCGCGCCTGTTCGAGGGCACGGTAGTGCGCTTCCAGCGCTTCATGTCTGGCCGCCCCGACCGATGGCGCACGGGTCGCGTCGATCAGCGGCATTCTCAACCGAACACCGACATTCCAGTCACCCATCGGATCCGATTCGGCGCTGGAATAGTGCGGCTCGTTATAGGCACCGAACAGGTCCACCTTAGGACCGTATTTGCCGCGCTCGGCCTTGGCGGCGAAATCGCTTGCCATCGCCGTGTGCAAGGATGAGTTCAGGGTCGGGTTGTGGGCCAAAGCCAGCTCCACCGCTATTTCAACCGAATGCGGTACCAGCGCTCGGAAATTAGGTGCCATCAGATTTGACGGCGCCTTCACACCGGTGAAGCTCTCGTAATCGCTGAGCGTTTCCTCGCGGGTCTTGCGCGCCAGGTCGACCTCGGCCCGGGCACTTTCAACATTGGCGCGGGCGATGGCGATATCGGTGCGGCTGGCGTCCCCCGCCTCATACAGCTTGCCAGCAATATGGGCGATGCGCTGCATGGCCGAGACGTTGGACTGAAGCGTCTTCTCGATCCGGCGGTTCAGCCGCAGATTGATATGAGCGGCAACAGCTTCGAGCGCCACCCGATGTTCTTCGGCCAGATAGGTCATGTCCGATGCCAGGCTGACATGTTTGGCCTGGCGGTAGGTGTTGATATTCACCCCGCTGGAATAGAGCGGCATCGACACCTCGATGCCCGACGAGATCTCTTCCTTGCGGTCGGCAAACGACATCGAATTCGAGTCGGAACTGTAGGTCCAGCTCAGTGTGCCAGTGACTTTTGGCAGGAAGTTGGCGAGAGCCCCATGGACGCGGGCGCGGTCTGCTGCGGCGCGTTCGATCTGTGCCCGGGACGAATAGCTGCCCCGCAAGGCCAGCCCAATCGTGTCGCCGATGCTCGCCTTGGCACCGCGCAACCCGTCATACATGTTGGCGCTGTGCAGCATTGAGTGCCGCAGCGAGGCACGCGGTGGAATCGAGTGGCTGACGGTGCGGTCGGAAACGGCCTTTTTGGTGCCGCGGAACATCAAGGTTGGCACGTAATTGCGGCGCAAGAAGTGAAGGGCGTGACCAACATCATCAAGGGCGGATTCTTCCGCCACCTGATGGTGAGTTTCCTCGGCCTCAACGGCCACGGCAGGCGCCGCATTGTCCTCAACAAAAACGTGCTGCGTCTGGCCATCTGGTTCGTAGACAATGGTTTCGGACTGATGAGAGCCACCGCGCAGTTTGGCAGGTGTTGACCCGGTCACAATCGCCGCGTGAGCGCTGGACGAGCCGCGAAGACCCAACGACGAAGCCCCCTGCTCCGCCCAGGCGGGTGCGGTCGAGGCCAGCGCAGCCATGCCGATTGCCAGCGAAATGCCTCGGGGTCGCAAGCCACCGGTCTGGTGACGGCTTACGCACAAGGACTGCCGGGCCATTGTGCCCAACTTGCTCTGAATACCCACGTTACTACCTACTACTCTACTACTCACTCATGAACCGAACCCACGTCCCAACCGTTTGCTCGCTTCCAACTCTTTTTGCGCCCTAAACCGCAGATTTTATCATCTGTCTCTCATTGCCTTTTGCTCGCGACCTATTGCTCACGGAACGCCCGCTTAAAACTGTCGATGACCGGTTTCGCCAGATAGTTCAGGAAGGTCCGCGACCCGGTATTGATGTATACTTCGGTTTGCATGCCGGCCTGCACGTCATTGAGCCGGTTGCGTCCCTTGCCCTGACTTCCGGTGATTTCCAGCCGTACTGTGAAGAAAGGTTCGCCAGTCTTTTCATCGTTCTCAGCGTCAGCCGATTTGAAAGCCACCTGACCCTGCAGCGTGTCGTCGATGCGGCGGTTGAACGCCGTCACGGCGATGTCCGCCTGCTGCCCAACACGCACATAATCGATGTCGGTGGGCAGAACCCTTGCCTCGACGACCAGGGGCGCACCTTCCGGCACAATCTCGCCCATCAGATCAGCTCCGCCAACCACGCCACCAACGGTGGTTGTCAGCAGACGTGTAAGAGTGCCTGACACCGGCGCGCGAACAACCGAACCGGTAACGCTCTCGCGCGCCGCGACCAGTTGATCGGAAATCTCGGCCATCTCCGTGACGATCTTGGCGTATTCACGGGCTGCAACATTTTCGTATTCCGTACGCGCCTTCTTGATCTGCACGTGCACTTCTTCGATCTGATTTTCGATGCCGTCACCATCCAGCCTCAGCGATGTCACGGCGCCTTCGAGCTCCAGCACCGCGCGCTCGCGCTCATACAGGCGATTGCGAGCAACAAAGCCCTGATCGGCAAGCGGCAACAGGCGGTCGTATTCGCGACGGTTCATTTCCAGCATGGTCTGTTGCGCCTGGACCCGCGCCAACACCCCATCCCTTTGCTTTTGCAGCGTCGCAACTTTCTTGTTCAGCGACTCAATCTCCCGACCCAGCAATTCGCGGCCGGAAAGATAGGCTTCACGCTGGCTGTCGACGAATTCCCGGCTTGAAACGTCCAAAGCCGCCTCGGAAGGGGCGGAAGCCAGTTGGATGAGTTCTGCTTTTTCTTGCCGCTGCCGGGGTTGTCGGCCGATGACCACCGGCGTTCCTCCGTCTCCCCGCAAGGTGAAGCGTTGCGGCGATTGCGGGGTTTGCAGCTGCAGCGAACTTCCGCCGCGAAGCGCCAAGGGCTTCGGCTTCGGAGTATTCGACAGCATTTTTCGCAAGCCGCCAGAGCGCTCCGCATCAAGCCGCGATTTCAGCGCCGTCAGGGATGCATGGCGGGCTTCCAGTTGTGTCAGGTCGCCCCGCACCTGGGTTTCGTCCAGCGCCAAAATCGGCTGTCCCTCAACAACCCGTTCGCCTTCGCGCACAAAGATCTCCTTGATGCGGCCGCCGCGCTGATGCTGGATCAGTTTGTTTTTGCCGTCGCTGATGAACGTGCCCGGCGTGATGACGGCCGAGGCCAGCGGGAAGAAAATGGCCCACAGCAGGAACATCAGCAACAGAGCGCCAACCGACCAGAAGCCAAATCGAATGATCGAGCTGCTGTCGGTCTTGGCGCTGGCCCGCCAATGAATATCGTTGTTAACCGGCTTACTCACGTCGTCTATCCTGCCTCCACGCGGACTTGACCACTGCGCCTCGGTCTGGAGGCGTTGAGGGCATGGATCTGGACTTCCGGCTTTTCACCGGCACCGCCGGTCGGCATCGGCTTCTTCTTGTCTGGGCGGTTGTCAGTATGACGGGCCCGCCACTGACCATGGTTCTCGCGGAACGAAATCACCTGCCCATCGCGCATCGTCAAAACATAGTCGGCAACCTTCAGGATCGAGCGACGCTGCGAAATGACGACAGATGAAACGCCTTCCTGACGCGCCAGCGACAGGGACCGCAGCAGGGCATCTTCGGCCTGCTGGTCCAAATGGGCGTTTGGCTCGTCCAGAACCAGAACCCGGGGTTCGGCATAAAAGGCCCGTGCCAGCGACAATTGCTGCTGCTGGCCACCGGACATTTCCTGGCTGTCCGCCCCCAATTGGGTGGCGTAGGCGTCGGGCAGTTTGACGATCTGGCTGTGAATATCCGCTTTTTTCGCCGCCTGAATGATGCGGTCCTCATCCGGATAGCGCTCATAGCGGGAGATGTTCTCAGCGATGGTGCCCGGGAACAGGCGCGAATCCTGCGGCACATAACCGAGCGATTCACCCTTGCGCTCGTCGGGCCAGGCGGAGAGCTCAAAATCATCCAGGCGCACCGACCCTTCGGTCGGCTTCAACGCACCGGTCAGCAGTTTGGCCAGGGTCGACTTGCCAGCACCGGACGGGCCGATGATCGCCATGATCTGACCTGCCTTCAACTCGAAGCTGACGTCTTTCAGGACCGTCTGCATCCGATTGCCGACTTCGACCTCATAGGTCAGGTTTTCCACCTCAATGTCGCCAACCGTCAGCGCCGGCACCACGGCGCGCAGATCTTCCGGCTGGCCGGTGATGAAATTCGACAGGTTGTTATAGGCGGACTTCGCATGAATGATGCGGTCCCAGGAGCCGATCACCTGCTCCACCGGGACAAAGGCGCGGCTGGAAATCAGCGACGAGGCAAAGATAACACCGCCGGACAGATCGCCACCCAAAACCAAAAACGCCCCCCAGGCCATAATGATGATCTGCAGCCCCTGGCGGACCGAGCGGGACAGGCCGAAGAAGAAGGCATGCACCTTGGCGGAGCTGTCAGCCATGTTCAGGGCATTGTCCATCTTGCCGCCCCAGCGCTGCAGGAAGGTGGGGAACAGACCCATGGCGCGGATGTCTTCTGAACGGGTCAGCAAAGCTTGCGAAAAGGAAACGGCGTCGGAATTGCTGCGGGTGGCGTGTTCACTGTCTTCCAGGCTCAGACGGCGGTTGGCATAGGCAATCGCGGCCAGCAGGACGATGCCGAACAGGGTGATGACCCCAAGCTGAACGTGCAGGGCAAACAGCAGGAACAGAAAGACCGGCGTAAACGGCAGATCGAACAGGCCGATCATCGCCCGGCCGGACAGGAAGGTGCGCAGGGAATAGAAATCACGCATCAATTGCGACTTCTGTCCGCCAACATCCGGGGCATGGATCAGGCCATTGAACAGCTTGCCGGCGGTTTGTGTGACGAATTTCGCCGACATGCGCTGGGCGATCATCATCCGCACCGCCTCAATGACGCCGAGCATCACCAAGGCCACCAGCGCGATCAGCGTGATGTAAAACAGGGTTGGCATGCTGCCAGAAACCAGCACCCGATCGTAGATGGCGATCATGTGGATCGGCATGGCCAGCAACAGCACATTCGCGACGATCGAAAACAAGAACAGCCATCTGAAATTCTTCAGAATGCTCTTGTTCAGACTCGCTGAATTTTCGGTTTCTTGAACGCTAGACATACACAAACTCGCTGACGACGCGTCCAGTCGTAAACAAATAAGGATAACAAAGTGTTTCATTTCCGATGCATTAAGGTTAATTGGCCTTAACGAAATCGGGCAGCGCGGCGGCAAGCGAAACCACCACGCAATGGCGTTTTTATTTTATTAAATCAGCGACTTACTTCGGCGAAGCAATGCCGGGAATATGCTTCAGATAGGCGGCGATGGCCTGCCGGTCGGCTTCCGGCAGCTGTGCCATGTTGAGCTGCACATCCGCCATGGTGGAGCCGAAGGAATCGAACTCCGGCGTGAAGCCGGTTTCCAGCGAATAGACGATATCGGTCAGCGACCAGTCGCCAATGCCATCGGGGTGCGGGGTGATGTTTGGAATGCGCCCCTGCCCTTCCGGCGCAGCGCCACCGGCCATCCAGGACCCAAGATCCGGCCCCCCCAGAATATTGCGCGGCGTATGACAGGCAGCACAGTGCCCCAACGCCTCAACCAGATAGCGCCCGCGCAGCAAAACCGGGTCATCGGCAGGCACGTCGACAACCATTTCGGGCTTCAGATACAGCAGTTTCCAGAACCCCAACGTGCGCCTTATGTTGAACGGGAACGGCACCTGGTGATCGGGCGCCGCCTCCGCGACCTTCGGCAAAGTGGCCATATAGGCCCACAGATCGGCCACGTCCTGATCGGTCATCCGGCTGTAGGACGGATAGGGAAAGGCCGGATAATAATGCACCCCGTCAGGACGGATGCCGCGCTTCATGGCATTGGCAAACTCCGCCAGCGACCAGCTGCCGATGCCCGCCGTTGCGTCGGGGGAAATATTCGATGCAACAAAGGTGCCAAACGGCGTGGCGAATTCATGCCCGCCTGCCAGTTTCAGCTTGTCGTCGCCCTCGGCCTTCGGGGCCGCGTGGCAGGAGGCACAGCCCCCTGCGTAAAACACCTGCTCGCCGGCCGTTGCCGAACCGGTTGGCAGATTGGCCAGTTGATCCGCATCCAACGGCCTGGGCGCCGACAATATCCAGGCGACCGCCGCACCGAGTACGGCGACGCACAGAACGATCAGCGTCAGGCGGTTGAGCACGGAGGGGTCCTACTTGGTGCGGTAAGCCTTGTGGCAGGAACCACAATTTGCAGCGGCTGCACCGAAGGCGGCTTTCAGGCTGTCCATATCGGTGATGGTGGCCGAGGTATCGGAGATGTATTTGGCAACGGCCGCGTCAAAACCGGCGCGGTCGGACCAGATGGTGGCGGCCGCTTCGGTGTTGGCGCCGGTCTCAGAGCCTTCCGGGAACATGTAGCCAAAACCCAGCGCTGCACCGTGCAGCACGTTCAGCGCCTGCTGCGCCTTCACCGCGTCAAAATCTGTCTGCCCCTTGACCATGCCGGCCAGCACGCCGGTTGCGGCCCCGTTGAGTTTCATCAAAGCCTGGCGTTCGACAGCCGGATCGCCGGCATTGGCGGAAACGCTGGCAAACAGGGTGGCGGCAACAAGCGTGGATATTGAAAAGACAGTTTTGATCATTGGCATATTCCTCATGACTTCCGGGGGCGTTTTGATTGTGAAAGAGTTCCACACAATGCCAGCCAAGTCACCCTGTAATCACGCGGATGTGACCGCCGGGCTGATCCGCCGCAGCGGCCCTGCGCGGCGAGATAAGCGGCGGGCATGAATTGGGAAAAATTTCAGATTGTATCTGCCGCCGGTTATGCGTAAGGAAGGCCGTCGATCCAAGGACGCCCTGAATTGCGGAGAGGTGCCGGAGTGGTCGAACGGGGCGGTCTCGAAAACCGTTGTGCGCGCGAGCGTACCCAGGGTTCGAATCCCTGTCTCTCCGCCAAGAATTCTGAATTTCGTTCGAGCTGTGGGGCTCCAGCGCCAAAGTGCCTGTGGCCTTGGCGGTTTATGTTTGCGCTCACGCTGTCGGTTGCTGCGCAACCTTCGCTCCGCGGGGGTGGCGCATTAGCGCCGGGCCGCTCTTCGCGGCCTCTACGGAACCATCCGTATAGAAGATGGCAAAAGCTGAGATCGTCGATGGGCCCGTGCAAGACGGCGAAGAGCCGTCCGGGCCGGTCAGGCCCGCCCCCGCGGAGCGAAGGGCGGCTTTGCCGCCCGACAGCGTGAGCGCAAACATAAACCGAGCAATCTCTACCGTTCCCGCGCCCGCTGAACCCAGCGTCCGGGTATTGAACGATCCGCAATCATCGAATTTCCCATCAACAATTGCTC
>JABSRX010000078.1:0-38822 GCA_013214695.1 Rhizobiaceae bacterium
GCGACAGATGCAAATAAAGTGTGTCGACAAGAATCCCGCCATTGGGCCGATCGGCCGCCCGCACGATATCCAGCACTTCATCCAGGGTTCTCAACCTGGAAAAGGAGGGGAATTCGAGATCAATGGTTAGTCCGTATGGAGCAGCAAGATCACATGTCTCGGAATAGACATCCAGGAGGAAGTTTCGGTCGTCCCGGCGCGCTGTCCAGGCCGACATGATCATGTGCCGAGCCCCCAGTTCACCACCCAGTTCAAGTGCAGCTTCAAACTCACGTGGATTACAATCTTCAGTGATTCTGGCAAGTTCGATGTCGAGAACTTTTAGCCCGGTTGTCTCAAGCGCCGTCTTGGTGGCTTGAACCTGTGCCTTGTCCAACGGTGAATGGGCAAACTCGCCGGGCACATTCATCGGAATAAAACGCGGGCTGACGGCGTCATATCCCGCCCGGGCGGCGATGTAGACCAGTTCGGCAGGCGTGCAATTGATCAAAGTCAGATGGGCCAGTGAGTACAGTGGCTTTTCCGGCAGTTTGATGTGTTGCACAGACATTTGGAGCTCCCATAGAGATGCATTTTCTCACACGAAATTCAAAATATCAGATATTTTTTAAATCATCAACTACTAAGTTGCTAATGGAGCAAACTCTGAAGCAAATTAAACCTCCACCCATGAACCCTCGGAATCATTGGAACGGACGCATGCGTCGATAAATTTCACGCCATCTGCTCCTTCGGCCACTCGTGGCATCTCGAGCCAGTTGGACGACACCTCGCGCTCGTCGCGCCGCGCCGCAACGGCCATGGCAAACTCTGTGTAGAGATTGGCCCATGCTTCAATTATGCCTTCAGGAAAACCCCGGGCAGTTCGGACCAGTCGTTCCGATCTGGGCGAGACACCATGCCCATGGCCACGAGAGATGACCTGATCGGGTTCACCAAAGCGATTGAGTTTTAGTTGGTCGCAGGATTCAAGATCCCACTCCAAGCCACCTTCGGAGCCAAAGATTCGCAGCCGCAGACCACCTCGGTTTCCTGGTGCCAACCTCGTCGCCATCAAGGTACCGGGAACCTCACCACCATGGCGGGTCCAGGCAAAGAACGTATCCTCCAATGGTTTTGGTGCTCCGCATACATGAAACTCGGTGCGCAGATGAGTCAGCGGCAATTGACTGACGAAACTCGAAAGATGCGCAGCATGGGTACCAATATCACCAACACATGAGGTGCGTCCGGACTTGGCCGGATCAAGCCGCCACTTAACATGAGGCGCCTCGCCGGAATCTTCTGGTGTCATCCAATCCTGCATGAACTCAACATGGATTTGGTTGATTTTTCCCACACCGCCACCAGCCACGATCTCGCGGGCCTGTCGGATCAAAGGAAAGCAAGACATGACATAGGAAACGCCGAAGACGCAGCCAGCTTTGTCGGCCAATTCAACCAGCGCTCTCGCTTCCTCGATTTCGTTCGTCAAAGGCTTATCGCACAGCACATCGATGCCAGCCTCAAGGAACGCCTTGGCAGACGGATAATGAACATGATTTGGGGTCGTAATCATCACCGCATCGACGCCGTCGGAACGGCTGGCTTCTGCAACGGCCATCTCTTCAAATGAAGAGTAGCAACGTTCTTCGGGCAGATACCAATCTTTTGCCGCAGCCTTGGCGCGGACAGGATCTGAGGAAAAGGCCCCAGCCACCACTTCCCAACGATCGGTCAAGCGTGCCGCTGTCGCCTGCATGCCGGATATTCGGCCCCCACCCACAACTCCCAAGCGCAGCCGCCGTGACAATTGTGGAAACGGACCCTCAAAATCAATGTTTTGCGGTAACAACATTTTCAACCTCAAAGAGCTGGTGGGGTTGCGCCGTCCGGCAACATCTCCACGGCCATGAAGACCGATGGAGTGATGGTCTCGAACTGATGCCAGGGATAATTGCCCTCTTCATCATACATGGGCCGATGGGTCGTGCCCGGGGCCATGGATTCTTCCAAGTAAAGCGTATCCACGTCGCGTTCACGGCATTGCTGCATTTTACCAAACCCCACTATTTGCGTGTGCACTTCGCGAAATCCTGGCACGGGGCAGAAGGCGTGATCCTTGTGCAGCCCCACCTTCAGCGGCACCGAAGCGGAGTGATAGATGGTGAAGCCAAATTGGCCGATCCAGACCTTGGGCGACATGTAGTGTTCAACTCCCCGCAGTCTCTCTTCCCCGCGAACTTCAAAGGCCGATGGCCACGTCTGGCGAATATTGGCCATCAGGGCATCATCATCGCCATGCTCGGCATAGCCTTCAATCACGACGGCATGTTCGACATTTTGGATGGTCGTGTCCTTCAAGATGACAGATTGCAACGCACCGAGCGTTTGTTCGCGCACCACAATTGGTTGCTGCTCCAGATTCAAGACAATGGTTTTGCCTTCGATTTGATAGGAAGGCTCATTTTTCAGCAGTTTTATTTTGAAAAACGGCTCCCCAATGGTCAGATTTTCAATGCTCACGAGTTGATCCCCAAATTCACGTTCAAACCGGTCTCCTGCGTCTCCAGCAGGATGGCCGGCCGGCTGCAGGTGCTTTTAATGTCAACGAATTGCCCAATTCCCGGGCTGTCTAGCATACCCTGCATTACCTCACAGAGATGCTGTCCGAGTGCGCCGCTGGCACGCGGCTGCCGTTTTTCTTTCGCGGCCCAGGCAAGTTCGGCAAGACCAACGCCTCGAGCATCAAAATTCAGGCCATGGGTGTTGGTGGCGACTTCCCATTCTGCCGGCGCTTTTGGTCGGGGCCGCATCGTCCAGCGCGATGTTGCCCGTGTGCGCAACCAAACTTCACCTTGGAAAATATTGGCGCCGTCCCCCGGATCTGGATCAGGAATGCACAGGGTTCCTTCGGTGCCATAAATCTCCAACCTTGGCGTTTCGCTTTCCCAAACATCGAAGCTCACCATCATCTGGCCAATGACGCCGCTTTCGAACTGCACCAGACTCAGACAATGGGTGTCGACTTCCACCGGCATCATTTCGCCATGGCGTGGACCGTTTTCGATCATCCGCTCTGGAAAGGTTTTGCGAGACAATCCGGCAACCCGCGCAATTGGTCCGAGGCAAAAGACCATGGCGGCCAGATAATACGGGCCTAGATCGAGCAAGGGGCCACCGCCCTGAGCATAATAAAAATCCGGATTGGGGTGATGCCGCTCCACGCCATGAGTTGGCACAAAGGCGGCAATGCCTGTGGGCTCACCGACGGCGCCTTGATCCAGCATTTTTCTAACTGTCTGCCAGCGGCCACCGAAAAAAGTGTCCGGCGCATTGCCGACCAGCAGACCCTTTGAAGCTGCAAGGTCGAGAATTCGTTGCCCATCCTTCAAATCGGTGACAAAGGGTTTTTCTGAATACACATGCTTCCCCGCTTCCAGCGCAGCGTAACTAACTTCTGCATGGGCGGCTGGAATCGTCAAATTCAGAATGGCGTCGATCTCGGGATCAGCGATGATGTGGTCAGGTGACGCAACACGGTGCACGCCGTAGGTGGCGGCCTTGGCGCGGCTTTCATCCATGTTCAAACTGCCACAGGCAACGATGTCGACATTGTCGAAGAGGGCACAGTTTTTCAGATAAATGTCACTGATGCGACCGGTTCCAATCAAACCAACACGCATTGGAGCTGCCTCATTACTCATTCGCTGCGGCTCCTTCATATACCGGCAGGTATTTAGGCGGCATGGGTCCTTTGTTACGCCCTCCTTGCTGCATTTGTTCCCAGCCATGAGCCAACACGCCCACCGAGCGACTCAGACAAAACAAGCCGCGGGAGAGTGGCGGAGGAAACCCCAATTCGCAGAAGATAACCGCTGTTGCGCCATCGATATTCATCGCAATTGGAACCCCGCGCTTGCGGCCAATTTCGGCTTGTACGGCTTCACCAATGTCAGCAAATCGTCCAGACACGGTACCTTTGCTCGCTGCGACACGAACCAATTCCATAAGCCTGGGTGCACGGGGATCTTCCGGCTTATGAAACCGATGGCCAAAACCGGAGATGACTTTGCCATATGTTTCGCGCCACGCCGCCATTCCGGAAGTCACGGCTTCATCAATCGAGGTTCCCGTGTCGATGCGATCGGCGATGTCAAGGTACAGTTCAGCGCATTGCTCGCCCGCACCACCATGGATGTCGCCCAGCATGTTGACCCCAGTGGCCATGACATTGTTGAGACCGACACCGCAGGTCGCTGCCATCCGCGCTGCTGCAATCGAAGGAGCCTGCGGACCATGATCCACACCTGCCACCAGCGCGCATTCTAACAGAGCTGCCTGCTCCGTCGATGGCAACTCGCCCTTGGTCATCAACCAAATCATTTGGCCAAAGCTGACGTTTCCGATCAGGTCCTCGATTGGATGCCCCCGAAACGCTATGCGCCCCGGCTCCATGTCAATTATCGACGTGCGCCACCATTGGCGCACTGCTTGTGCGTCTTCGCTCATTCTCATGCCTTTGATTTGCTGTGGTGCATTTGCGCCGCCAAACGGATTGGCGCATTGCGGGCTCCATAGCCCTGATACCCGCCCTTGCGTTGAACGATCTCAAAAAAGAAACCGTTAAACAGTGGCAGGCTGTATATCTGAAAGTATTCCGATTTGCCTTCGCGGTCATACAGAATGTGCCCATCCCGCAAGTCGGCAACGAAGCTATCCGTGAGTCCAAACCGCACCTGCAGATCATCGTAATAGTTGCCTGCGATTTTCAAACGAGGAAACCCGGATGAAGCCAGCTGCGCGGATGTTTCGAAAATGTCGTCTGTCTGGAAGGCCAGGTGCTGAACGCCCGCACCGAAGCCGTCAGCCAGAAAAGCGCCGGCGAAAGTCTGACGCTCTCCTGCTCCATTGAGGTTTAGCCGGACCTCGCCTTCAGGGCTGGACAATGCCTGGCTAAGCGTCACCCCTGACGGATCCACGACATCGACAATTGCGGCTTTTTCAAGCTGGAATGTGGATGTGTAGTACGTCAACCAGCTTTGCATCTCCTGGTACCGCATCGTTTGAGCGACATGGTCTACCCTTCTCAGACCAGCCGGCGGTGAAGCTTCCGTTTTCGGCACGGGCTTGAACTCGATATCCCAAACGCGATGCAGGTCGGACTTTTCATCGATGAAATGGACTACCGAGCCGCCGACTCCTTTTATCGCCGGAATATCTAGTTCCCCTGTACCCACTGGTTGTGAAAATTCCGGAGCCCCGAGGGCTGTCGCCCTGGCAACCGTTTGGCTGGCATCCTGAACCCGAAGGCCCATATCGCAAACGCACGGACCATGTTCGGCAAAAGCGTCAGCTGCAAATCCGTCCACCTCGGAATTGACCACTATGTTGATCGCCCCTTGCCGCCACAATTCCACCGACTTTGAAACGTGTTGACGCTCCATTCGAAATGACATGCCCCGCAGTACGGTCGTGAGTGCTTCTCGACTGTCTTGATCAACCGCAAATTCAATGAACTCCAGTCCGGTCGGATAAACACGATTGGGCAGGTCCTTCACCGGCTTCTCTAGGGTTGGCTCTGTCTGGGCCACCTCATCCAGCAAAGAAACAAGGGCCCGGTAACCGTCACGGGCGTGAGTTTGAGAACCACCTTCGGCACCACCTCGAATGCGAGCGATGGACCAGGGGCCGAAATATCCAGCACGTGATAAAATCCTCACGAAGCTCTGCAAATTAAGCTCGCCTTGCCCCGGCAGCAATCCAAAATGACTTTTCAGTCTTGTAATATCGTAGTCTAGTTTCGGTGCGTCGGAGAGCTGGACATGGAGTATTCGCTCTCCTGGTATGTCACGCAGCCGAGCGGCCTGTGAGCCATCTGCTAACGAAAAGAACGAATTTAGCGCCAAGCCAAAGTGAGGACTGTCAACGGCCTCTACAATCTCCAGAGCCTCTAACTCGCTTTGCACGTGAGTGGCCCAGGGCAATGCGATCAGTGCTGCTCGACATCCCTTTTCGGCTACCCGATCCGCCAGTTCCGAAAAGTCTTTGACGACAGCATCAAAGTCCGCCGTCGCCTCCTTGCGCGTGCTTGTCCCAATCAAAAGTGTTTTTGCAGAAAGCTCATCAATCAAGTTCAACTTTTGATCCAACCGAGCAAACGCAGCATCGCGCTCTGCTCCATCCAAACCTTCAAATTCATGAAACGGTTGGAAGATATCGATGCTCAAGCCCAATTCTGCGGCATGTTCTGCGATCTGGCCAGCGGTGCCATTGAAACCTGTCAAATCGGGCTCGTAGAGTTCAACTCCGGAAAATCCCGCATTTGCAATTGTTTCCAACTTGGTTGGCAGATCACCTGGTATCGACGTGGTGGCGATGGTCAGTTTCGGCATGTCAACTCCTGCCGCACCACGACTTCGGTTCAGATCGGCAACCATCGGATAGCAATGCCAACATGAGCTTTGATCAACCCTGATATCCAAACATTCGTGGAAGCCAAAGCACGATGTCGGGCACCAGAATCATGGTCAAAAGTGCCAGGAGAAGGATCGCAAGGAACGCCCATATTTCTGAGATAATTTCCTTGAGCGGAATCCCGGTCACCGCAGTGATGACAAACAGCAAAATACCGTAGGGAGGCGTTATCAAGCCGATCATTGAGTTGACGACGATCAAAACTCCAAAGTGCACAAGATCAATACCAAGCGCATGACACGTGGGAATGAACAGTGGAACGATCACCAAGATGATAACTGTCGCGTCAAGAATACAACCCAGAAGCAGCACTAGAATATTGACGATGATCAGGAACACCAATGGGTCGACATTGGCTCCCTCCAGCAGTTGGGAAATCGATTGTGGGATGTTCTCCTGAATCACCACGTAGGTGAGGATCATCGACGCACCGATAACCAACCCAACAGAAGCTGCAGAACGCGCACTGTCGACGAACACTTCATACAGCGTCTTGAGTTTGATGGCCCGATATAGGCCAGCTGCAACCAGCAAAGCATAAAGGGCCGCGACTGCTGCCGCTTCCGTTGGCGTTGTGAAACCAGAATAGATACCCGCCAACAAAATAACCGGCATCAACAGGGCTGGGGTCGCCTTAGCGGTAATTCTGGGCAGCTCACGAATTGGCACAGGGTCTTCCTGACCAAATCCTCGCCTGTGGGAAATCCAAGTATTCATCCCCATCAACACGCCGCCCATCACGAGACCGGGCACGATGCCGCCAAGGAAGAGGCTTCCAATCGAAGCATTGGAAACCAGTGCGTAGAGCACCATCGGGATCGAAGGAGGAATGATTGGTCCAATCGTTGCCGTTGCAGCAGTGATAGCAGCCGCATAACCACGCGTGTAGCGACCGGACTTCACCATCATATCAATGATAATTTTGCCAATCCCAGCCGCATCTGCCACAGCCGAACCGGACATGCCGGAGAAGATAAGGCTTGCAACAACGTTCACATGCCCCAGTCCGCCGCGAAAGCGACCGACCAATGCGATGCAGAAGTTAAGCAGTCTGTCGGAAATTGTTCCGGCATTCATGATGTTGGCTGATACGATGAAAAGCGGAACCGCTAGGAGCAAAAAGCCATCAAACAGCCGCTGCACCATCGTTTCGCCCGCAATCGCCAAGTCTTGGCCAGCAACTCCAAGATAAACAACAACGCCAGCAATGATTGCGTAAGCCACCGGCACGCCGATAGCAGCGGTGCCGAAAAGGGCAACCATACCCAGGATAAGTTCAAGGCTCATTTGTCTGCCCCCTCGTCACTCGTGAGTTCGTCGAGCAGCATTTCTTGATTGCCTTCGGGGGCGCCAAATCGGAGCGTCTCTATCAGTCTCCAAAGATAGCGAGACATCACGGCCACCATCAGGAGAATGTAGGCCGCAAACAGCCATTTGATGGCAATCTTATCACCCGTGATTGGCATACGTAGGGTCTGAATTTTTTTCAGCTCCATCAGGCGACTTCCCATAATGGCGTCCCATGTGGGTAGGAATGAATAGGCAAACACGCCAATCAAGATAACGGATCCGGCAATTGCCAAGATCTTGCGCCCACCTGCTGGCATAGCGTGATAAACAATGTCGAAGGCTACATGATCTCGTTCGCGCACAAAGAACGAGCACCCGAAGAAAATGATCCAAACCCACAACAAGGAGATAAGGTTTACGGTCCAACCAATGGGCTCCAAGGAGCTCATCCAATCAGCGATTGGTGGAATTGGCATCAACCAGGCAATCTTCGGAGCGTAACGAGTAAAAATCTGAAGAAGGAAAATCAGAAATATCGCCGCCAATGCCATGGCGGCGATAAATTCTGTGACACGGGTGACCTCTCTCAAAGCACGCTTCATATCAAGGTCTCCCGTGTCTAAATTCCAGGCTGATTAGTTGCCCAGTGCGTTGATTTTTTCCAACACGCCTTCTGGCCAAGCCGATGCGGCTTCTGAGCCAACATACTGAGCCTGTACGTGCTTGCGGAAGGCCTCCAGGTCTGGGGTGTAAATCTCAACACCCTGTGAGCGAATGAAGTCGGCCAGGTTGTTTTCCTTGTCGAGCTGCTTCAAGCGACCATAAGCTGCAGCTGCATCCGCAGCGCGTTGAACAGTGATCTGCTGCTCAGGTGTCAGCTTGTCCCATGTTGCTTTGGAGAACGCGATGTAGTTCAGGTCCACCAGGTGAGACGTCAAGGCGATCTGCTTGGTGACTTCGTAGAACTTGGCATCAACAACCGTCGGAAGTGGGTTGTCCTGTCCATCAACAGCGCCGGTCGAGAGCGCCGTGTAAACCTCGGTAAATGCCATTGGTGTTGGTGCAGCACCCAACGCCTTGCCCAAGAACTGCCAGGCATCAGTGCCAGGCATACGCAGGTTTACGCCAGCCAGGTCGGCAGGAGTTTTGATATCTTTCTCCGAGCGTGGGAAGCGCAGGTTGACGTGACGACGTCCGAGATACATCACGGAAAGAAGCTTTACACCCAGCTCATCTTCAACGGTTTTCTTGAACGGATCCATCAGGGGGTCGTTGAAAACGCGCACCTGGTGTGCCGCGTCCTGGTGAACATAACCGGTGGCAAAGATCGAAAACTCAGGGAAGAACTGAGCAAGCTCCTGAGCAGAAGCAATCGACATTGTCAGGTTGCCACGGCTGATGGCTTCAAGCTCGGTGCCTTGCGCAAACATCGAACCGTTGTAACCGGCCTGATAGTCGGCAAATCCAGCAACCATAGGTGCAAATACGTTGGCCATGGCAACCGAACGCTGATCGGTCTCAGAACCAGATGTGGCGAGAGTGAATTTAATGTCGGCTGCAGCAGCGGGAACGCTTGCACCGGCAAGAATGCCAGCAGCAGCGAATGCCGAAATGGCGGCGCGACGGGTCAGTTTAATCATAATTTCCTCCTTAGGGATAAACGCAAAATCTACGTCTTCCTTGAGTATCACTGATTTTTAATTGTTTGCAAGATATTTTCTAAAATATCAGATATTTTGCTGTTTACCCTTTAATTCAGTAGGTTATGCAGCTCTTTTCTCCGATATGCTGACTTCTCTGCCAAGTTGGGAGGACCGCGTTATTGCCTCAACGACTTCCAAGGACTTCAAACCTTCCCACCCCGTTACAAGGGGTTTTTGCCTGCCGTTTATGACCTCGACAAAGTGCTCCATCTGCACGACCAATGGGTCATCGGTTTTGCACCTTAGATTGTTGGCCGAAATCGGTGTCCACCAGTCAGGCTGCTGTTCGTGTTGCCAGACGCGAAGATCAGGTAAGGATAGTCCACCTTTTGATCCTCCGATCAGATAGCAGCTCTCTGATGTTGCCGGATAAGCAGGATTCTCGCGCGCAGTAAGCTCCCAACTCCACGGGGCGACAATGCTGTCGGACACACTAATGGTTGCGATCGTACCGGACGAGAACACAAGCACCGCCGTAGCCAAGTCTTCGTTCTCAAAACCTCGCCGCGATGGCGCAGCCACAGCGTTGACCGACACAACTTCACCGCAGAAATGCCGAAGAAGATCGACGTCGTGAACAAGATTGACCGAGATCGGGCCTGCACCCTTTTTTGTTCTCCATGGAGCTTCTTCAAAGTAGTAGTCTGGCTTGAAAAACCAGCAGGTTGCTTGCACTGCGCGAATGTCGCCAATGATGCCCGATTCAATTGCAGATTTAGCCGCCTGAACCATTCCATTGTGCCTGCGATGATGCCCCACCAAAAGGGGGACACCTGCTTTATCGGCAGCATCGGTCAACAGTCTCGCTTCGTTGGAAGAAACCGCAATTGGCTTTTCAATTAGCGTTGGGCACCCAGCACCAATGCAGGCCAATCCCTGTTCAATATGCAGAGGAGTGGGTGTTGCCAAAATCACGCCGTCGGGAGACTCGGCTTTAATCATGTCCCCCAGGTCCGCATACACAGGAACACCATGATCCATTGCTGCAGCCTTATTGGCAGGGCTGGTGTCGACAATTGCTGCCAGTTCTGCTTTGGGCGATCTTATGATCACGTCAACATGCCGGCGCCCCACCAGTCCATATCCTACTACTGCCATTCGAGTGCGCGGCGACATTCCTTGGTGCTCCGATCTTGATCCGGTTGAGAGAATGAGACCTTAGACGCAAACTTAGGGATTTTGCAATAATATCTGATGATTTTATTTTCACCAGATAATCACAGAGTTTGAATGTTAGTTGCGCATGTTTTATCCTGCCTGATGCAACCTATCTCATCAGATGATTCAAAATGAGCAAATCACGAAATCTGGTCGGATCCTCGACCTATCAACACATAAAGCGAGACATAATTTTCGGCGACCTGAAGCCAGGCAACAAGCTCAAGTTAGATGGGCTTCGGCAACGATACGCAGCCAGCATGTCAACACTTCGAGAAACGCTCAGTCGATTGGCAAGCGAAGGATTTGTCGAAGCCAAGGATCAACGGGGTTTCTTTGTGACGCCGGTGTCATCTGAAGACCTTGTTGAAATAGCTAATCTCCGAGTTTTGCTGGAGTGTCATGCGCTTCGGTTGTCCGTAAAGAATGGCGATACTGACTGGGAGGGTAACCTTGTTGCCGCGCACCATAAGCTGCACTTGATGGAACAAAAGCTTCTGGCTGGTGACGACAGCCATAGGGAAGACTGGAAGCGATATGACTGGGAGTTTCATTTGGCGCTGATCGCCGCATGTGGCTCACGCAATTTACTGTCGCTTCACTCGGTCTTGTATGACAAGTATCTGCGCTACCAAATGCTGGTTCTGACCTACCGCGGCGCCGCGGCGGTTGAAGAACACAGGCAAATGTTTGAACAGGCCCTTGCCAGAGACGTGGAAGGCTCCTCCAAAACCCTCAGGCAGCATATTGAAAGAGGGCTGGAACACACCTTGGCCGCATTTTGATGCAGGCTGTCCCCGCAGAAGTTCCCGACACATGCCGCGCAGCCGTCCTGCGAGAGTTCGGAAAGCCTCTTGTGGTGGAAACTGTACCGATCCCAAGACAGCTGGAACCGGGCGCACTGCTTGTCAAAACAGAATGCTGCACCCTTTGTGGAACAGACGTTCACCTGGTACGTGGAAAATTGAATCGCAAAGTCGAGTTGCCAGTAATCGCTGGTCACGAAATGACCGGCCGGGTTGTAGCGAAGGGAAAAGCTGCGGAAACCGACAGTGTTGGTCAACCTCTTAATCTAGGGGATAGGATTGTTTGGACCCGCACCAATTGTGGTGAATGCTATACCTGTACAATCGCCAAACAACCCACGCTTTGCCCCGATGCCAAAGCCTACATGTATGAGAGCATGTCTCGAGCACCCCATCTGCTGGGAGGCATGTCCGAATATGTTTATGTGTTTCCCGATTCCGGCCGTGTGGTTGTTCCGAAGGATATCAGTGCACCTATCGCCAGCATGACCAGTTGCGCATTTCGTTCAGTTGTTCACGGATTTGCGGAACTTGGAACGATCAAACAAAGCGACACGGTGGTCGTGCAGGGTACAGGTCCCTTGGGTTTGCTGGCCGCAGGTCTGGCAAAGTTAAGAGGTGCCCGCAAGGTCATTTCAATTGGCGCACCGAACACGCGCCTCGAACTGGCAACGGAATTTGGTGCTGACCTTGCAATGTCGGTGGAAGATTCAACCGCCGAAGACAGAAAAGAAACGGTTCTCCAACACACGCAAGGTCTGGGTGCGGACGTCATCATGGACTTTGCCGGGCAGCCCGCCGCTTTCAGTGAGGGGCTAGGTCTCGCCCGACGTGGCGGAGCCTATCTGGTTGTGGGCCAGCTTGGAAGAGGAACGATTAATTTTCGACCTTCGGAAATTGTCCATCGAAATTTGCGAATCGTCGGCTCATTGGCTGGTGGAGCGCAAGACTATTGGGAGGCTCTCAAACTGGTTGAAGCTCAACAGCAATATTTGCCGTTCCATAAACTCGTTTCGAATACCTACTCGCTTGAGCAAGCAAACGAGGCGATAGATCAGATGGAATGCATGGCAGAGATCAAGCCTGTGATATCGATGATGACAGAATGATCAAACCCTTCAGCTGGATTGTCTGCCTGCGGCAGCTAATCAGCATATCAACTTTTGTGCCAGTGTTTATGCAGCGATCAGATTGTCAACTCGGTCGCACTGAATTCCAGTCAGCTCACTGGGCTTTTTGACCATTCTACCAGAATGCGGAAAAGTAAGGGGATCGAGCCGCAGGCGAAATCGGCTCATTGCATTGGCTCCTAGGCTTCCCAAAATCAGCTGTGACCGGGGAATTAAGCAGTTGAAAGATGAGGACAACATGACAACAACTCATAACTTTGAAGGTCGGGTGTTCGTTGTCACCGGTTCTGCCCGCGGCCTTGGCTATGCCATGGCAAAGCGGTTGGTAGCCTCGAATGCGCGAGTGGTGCTGACAGACATTGATGAAGCTGCAGTGGAGAATGCGGCTGCCGAGCTTGGCGAAGCGGCCCAGCCACGGGTGAGCAACGTCGAAGATACGGCGGCTCTGCCAAAACTCGTGGAAGATATCGAACGCCAAATTGGCCCGATTTTTGGATTGGTGAACAATGCTGGCATCTTCAACAAAAAAGCGGGATGGGAAATCAGCGACGAAGAATGGGAAACAATCCTGCGCATAAATCTGAGCGGTTCAATGGCGATGACCCGAGAATGCCTGAGATACATGAGACCACGAAAAGAAGGCGCTATCGTCATGATATCCTCGTTGGCTGGATTAGCCGGACTGCCGACCTCAATTGGGTATGTCACGACAAAAACGGCGGTTATCGGGATGGCACGCAGCCTCGCAACGGATCTGGGGCCAGACAACATTCGTTGCAACGCCATCTGTCCGGGCGTCATAGATACCGAAATGACGAGAAAGGTATTTCATGGCGATCCGGGTCGCCTCGCCAAACTCCAGAGCAGGATCTCATTACCTCGGCTTGCGCAACCAGAAGAAATTGCCTCTATGGTCGCCTTTCTTTGTTCGGACGATGCGGCGTACGTTACTGGGCAGGCCATAGCCGTTGATGGTGGGTTTGCGGCTGGTCTTTAGACGCGGCCTGGGTTTAGTCTGGCGTTTGCATGCGGGCTGAAGCAAATTGTCAAATGCATTCGCCCAGAAAGTTGAAGGTTTTGAGCCAACGGAGTTTGAGAATTTTGAACCGTTATTCAAGAAGCTAAAAGAGCTTTCTGGCTCGAAAAAATAGGGTTCGCACTTCAAACTTGCGATCTGATCGAAACCCCGAACAAATCATTACGCACACTTCGCCCGCACCAATTGGGTTCTACTACATTCAACCAGACCCTTCCCATACCCCGCCCCCTCGCCTAAACTGCCCTTAGAGCGCGCACGCCGCGTGCGCTTTGGGGCGTGACAACCCCGTCTAGTGCGGTCGGTATCGACCGTAACGATACCTCCTCAACCTTCGGGTCGGGGAGGCACTGGCGTATGTCCAGGAGGCTCCCCTCGGGGTGTTTCTAAAGGCCATTGCGGCCGTTCACTAGACGGTTTGTTAACTCCCCGACTACCAGAGGTTTTTCGCCTTGAATTCAAGGCGCGCGCCGCGTCGCCGCGCTCGCCGCAATGCGATGCCTCCGGTAGTCGATTGTCTTTGACAAAGCGGAGGATCCTCCATGGACGACTATAATTTCTGGCGCGACCTGTTCGACACCTATCAATCCCTGCCGCCCTGGATGCAATTTGCCTGGTTCTGCGGCATCTGGCTCGCCTATATCTGCACCGTCGGACTGGTCATATTGGGTCTGCGCTGGCGGCGGCGGCGAGGAACAGATCCAACCGCCTACCGCACCATCGCAACGCTGCCCGGCCCGCTCGGCGATGCCGGGCTCTATCGGGTGAAGACCGACGATGACGGGGTGCCCTATCTGGAACAGGTCGGCACCGTGCCGATGCTCGACTGAGACGATCCGGACAGAAACTAACCCCCTAGGCAGCAAAGCCGGATTGGCACATAGTTTGGTATGGCCACCATCGACTATGTCTATTCCGCCCACTCCGCCTTTGCCTATCTCGGCTCCAAACGCTTGCTGGAGATTTGCGCGGCGCACGGCGTGCAGCTGAACCACAAACCGATCTTTCTGTCTCCCGTTGTCGAAGCGCAGAACAGCCCCCCGTTTGGGGCGCGCACGCAAGCGCATGTCGACTATTTTTTCGGACGCGAGATCGAACGCTGGGCGGAGTTTCGCAATGTGCCGATCATCAATTTCAGACCCACCCACCACGACGCCGACTACGGCCTGGCATCGGGCATGATCCTGGCGCTCGGCGACAGCGGCGCCGCCGTCGACGCCATGGCCCACAGTATTTTAGAAGCGCACTGGCGGGACGACGCGGATTTGTCCGACCCCAACGTGCTGGGGAAAATTGCCACGGATCTGGGTCACGACGACGCCGCGCTGCTCGACCAGGCGAAGTCAGAACCGGTTCAGGCCAAAATCTGGGCGAATTCGGAATGGGCCAAAAGCCAAAACATCTTTGGGTCCCCTACCTATATTCTCGATGGCGATCCGTTTTATGGGCAGGACCATCTGGAACTGATTGAACACGCCCTGAGCCAACCCTTCGCCCCAACCCGGTGGGTCAATCCTTCGGTCGACTGACGGCATACAGACAGATCGTAAAGGGGTGGAATCAGTAGAAACCGATTTCCCTGATCTGAACGTCGGCGCTGTGATCGCGCCCATAGGCGACGATGGCGACGGAGCGCAGACTGCGCGCCGAAGGTGTCTTGGACAGGGGGCGCCCGGAGCGCTGGAAACGCGACAGGGGCAGCCTGAATTCCTGCCAACCCTGCTTCACGTCAAAGCCCGCCTGGTAATACTGCCAAGGCAGGATCGTGCCGCTGGTGCGCAGATGGACAAAGTAGCGCTGACTGTTGCCCCGCGCCACCAGACGAATGCCCGTGGTTCCCTTGGGCGGCGCCGTGGCCAGTTTCTTGCGGATCTGGATAAAGCCGCCATTGTTTGCCGTGCTGACATTGCCGGTGAGCTTTGCATAGCCCCCGTCTGCGGCGGAATAGGTCGCCTGGCCCGACGACACACCGCCCATCACTGTGTCGGCGAAGTAGCGCCAGTCGCCGACAGAATTGCTGCGAAAGTCGTCGATCAGGTTTTCGTCTGCCATTGCCCGGTGACCACCCAGCGTCAAACCCAGCAAAACCAGCGCAGCCAGCAGCTGCCGTTCGATCCGAGTTTTCATGACGCGTTTCGTTCCATCCTCTGTGCTTGCTTGTATCATAGCGGAAAGCAGCGTCAGATGTGGCGACATACTGGCGCACGGCTCAATGAGCGCAGCCAAGGGGGGCGCCAAGGGGAGGACGGGACATGGTGAAGAAAATCGACGCAAGCGATTGGCAGCCTTGCGCTGAGGTGCAGGCAGCCTGGCCCAATGTTTCCGGCAATGACATCAACGGTCTGCACGAAACCGAGACCCGGCGTCCCACGCCGGTCATGTGGCATGACCCGTCGATCATTCCCTTCGGCGAGGTTCAAAAATGGTTCTCATCGCGGGGCAATACCCACAAGACGATCGCCCAGTTTGGCAAGGCAGGTGAGGTCGGCGGGCGCACTTTGCCACCGGTCGCAGAGACCGCGATCGATTGGACGGCCGAGCGCTGGACCGCCGAGGTCAAGGCAGCAGCTCTGGCCGCGGGCGCCGATGAAGTCGGCATCGCGCGCGTCGAACCCGAATGGGTGTTTGAAGGATATGAAGTCCGTCAGAAATTCATTGTCGTCATGGTGGTCGCCATGGACTTTGAGGCTCTGGACCAGGGGCCAAACGATGTCAGTCAGAATGAAGTTAAGAGCCAATACGACCGGGGCACCAATGTCGCCTACAGTCTGGCCGGCTAGATGCATGATCACGGCCATCAGGCGATCCCCCATGGAGGCCCGATCGCCGGTCCGGTCCTGATGATCCCGGCAGCCATCCAGAGCGGCATTGGCGAGCTTGGCAAGCACGGGTCGATGATCAACCGCACCTACGGCTCTTCATTCCGCCTGGCAAACGTGCTGTGCGATATCCCCTTGATCGAGGACGGACCGGACGTGTTTGGCGCCGACGACTTCTGTCAGAGTTGTCAGCTGTGTTCGAAGATCTGCCCGGTGGATGCCATCAGCCCGACCAAGAAAACGGTGCGGGGTGAGGAAAAATGGTATATCGATTTTGATAAATGTCTGCCGTTTTTCGTCGAGCACAATGGCTGCGCCATGTGCCTGCCCGCCTGCCCCTGGAGCCGGCCAGGTGTCGGCGAAACGCTGTTGGCCAAAATGGCAAGGCGCAAGGCCTGAAGTCAGCCGCTGTCTATTGGCGCGTGAATTCCAGATCCTGCCCGGTCCCACCGACATAGCTCAAAGTGAGATGATTGCGGCCAACGGAGACAACGTAGTAACAATCTGAATACTCATTGTCTTCTGGGTTTGTGATAATGATGTAGGTGCTTTTGCCGTCTTCCGAATTCCGGTCGCACCCACTTGCCCAGCGAATATACTCGTTCGCCAAAAGACTGCCGCCGGAATAATTCCGACGTTCGGCCCCGTATATTTCAAAATACCAACTGCCGTCCTGGTCCGAAACCCAATTGCCCTGCATCGCTTCAATGACCGCGTCCAAGGGCTCTTGCTGCACCGGTTCAAGCTGACGAATGGCCACTTCGGCGGTGATATCGCCAAAACTCTTCATATCGCCGCGCACCAGCATGCGGGTGCCCACTGGAACGTTTTGCAACGCATTGAGAATCTCGTCTGGCGTGCCGTCACCGTAGCCCGCCCCGTGGCGTACGCCTTCGGCATGATAGGCACAATGGTCCCAACCATCGATGTTCTCGCACCCCTGAAAGACGCCAACGACGGTAAACGGTTCTCCCAGACTGCCGGCTGAAAATGGGTTGTTGTCGAACCGCGGCGCGGGTGTCATTGGAACCGCGGCTTTGCGCTTGAGCGTTTTTGGCTTGGGCGCTTTTGGCTTGGAGGCTTCTCGTTTGGGTGCTTTTGCTTCGTCCTTCGCCTTTGGCGCGGCTATCGTCAGGGTGAATGTGAAATTCTTCGCCGACTTGCCGGTATCAATGACCCCAAAGCTTGACTGATCATATCCGCGCGACTTGCAGTTCTCAGCACCCGCGATGTCAAACACTTTCGATGTGGTGCAGAACGTATAGTCCCCCCGCCGAACTTCGCGTCCCTTGTGCTCGGCCCGATAGTAGTAGTAGCGCTGTTTGAGGTCGCCGCTATGGACGGTTTTGCAGTCCTTGTCCTTGATGTTCCACCAGCCTTCAGAACGCCAATCCCCGCCGTCCTTGTAGGCAATCGCAACCGACCGGCTGGAACCGGACTCATTGCAGATCTTGAGACCCGCCTGAGCGGTCTGGGGCGACAAAACAAAAAGGATGATTCCTACAATCCAACAAATCGTAATATGCGGCCGTGACATTTGCGTCCCCTGATCGTCTCAATGCTTCTCCATCAGACGCCAAGATAACCAGCACAACATCTTTCTGCCAACGTCAAAATTGGCAATTTTGGATCACGGTATGGTTTGCACTGTAAATCAGCAAAACACGTCCTTTGGATCGACGACCATTTTCAGAATCCAGCCGCTGTTCGATGCCTCGAATTGCCACACAGCTGTTGCGCCACCGCTTGGTCAGACCGCTGCTTTCCGAGTGTCAAACAGCGATTGCGGGTCGAGGTGGCTGGCAACGATCTGTGCACCGGCGTAATCCTGGTCAATTGTATTCGCCCCTGGAAAGGCGATAGTGGAAATCCCTGCTGCTAGTGCTGCAGCGAGACTGGGCTGGCTGTCTTCGATGGCCAAACAGTCAGATGCCGACAGGCCAAGCTTGGCAAGGGCAAGGTGGTAGGCGTCAGGTGCTGGTTTGGATCTGCCCACATGTTCCGAAGTGCCGATATAGTCGAACATCTCGGTATCGATGTAGGGCGCCAGGCTGGTCAGAACGGCATCCACATTGTCACGCGACGTTGTGGTGACGAAGGCGAGTTTGATCCCGTGACGCTGAGCGAAGTGGATCGTCTTCACCACGCCGGGTCGTGGCACCAATCCACTCTGCAGGAGCTGGTGGTTGAAAATGTCCGTCTTGAGCGCGTGGATGGCCTGCGCGTCGATCTTCATGCCGCGGGCCGCCGCGTGTACGGCAATGCGGTTTTGACCGCCGGAGACGGCAAGTTGATCGCGGTAGTAGTCAGCTGTCCAATGCCAATCCAGGTCGAATTGCCGAAAGGCTTCGTTGAATACGCTGCGCTGGAGTTCCGACGTTTCTGCCAGGGTGCCGATGGATCCAAAGAGAATGGCATGGAAGGGCATGGTCAGCATCTCCTGCGCAAAAGTCGATTTGGAGCATAAGCTAATACGAAATGCGTCTTGCAGAACATCTGTCATTTCGACGCGGGGCAGTTCGATCGACGCCGAAACCGATCCATGTTGGACGAAAGCAACGGAAGTTCGCCGAAAAACAACCGGTTAACAATCCAAAACTGCCAGGAGATCAGATAGGCGCAAATTGTCGCGTTGTGCAAATCCTGCTCACACCATAGGCGTTGTGCCAGGAGGACGGCAGCGCCCATGGTCACGGAACACCCATTGCAATTGGTTTGGTTCAAGCGCGATTTGCGCTGTGTCGACCATGCTGCGTTGAATGCCGCCGCGGCCCGTGGGCCGGTCCTGCCACTTTTCATTGTCGAGCCGGAGTACTGGGAATTGCCGGATACCTCGCAGCGCCAGTGGGGCTTTGCCCGCGACTGTTTGCTGGATCTGCGCCACCAGCTTGCCGAGCTCGGTCAGCCGCTGGTGATCCGGATCGGTGATGCGGTCGATGTGTTGCAACACCTGCAAAAGCAGACAGGCTTCGGACAGATCTGGTCGCATGAGGAAACCGGCAATGGTTGGACCTATCAACGGGACCAACGCGTATTGCACTGGTGTCGGGACAAGGGTCTGGCCTGGACTGAATTGCAGCAGCACGGCACGCAAAGGCGGCTGAAAAGTCGAAATGGCTGGGCAAAGGCCTGGGACAACACGATGGCCCGACCTTTTGGGCCTCCGCCGGCCCTGATGCCCTTGGCAGGCACCGATCCTGGTGACCTGCCCGGGGCGGATGCGCTGGGGCTCAAACCGGATGCGTGTCCGCACAGGCAGCGTGGGGGGCGTGGGCTGGCGGTCGAATGCCTGAACAGCTTTTTGCAGCACCGCGGCGCCAATTACCGGGTGGCGATGTCCAGCCCGCTGACGGCCAACTCCGCTTGCTCCCGGCTGTCCCCGCATTTCGCCTGGGGCAGCCTTTCCATTCGCGAAGCGGCGCAAGCGACCTGGAAACGCCAACAGCAACTGCATGAGTTGCGGACAGATTCTGGTCGCAACTGGCAGCAATCGATGGTGTCGTTTTCGGGCCGCCTTCACTGGCACTGCCATTTCATCCAGAAGCTGGAAGACGAGCCAGAAATGGAGTTTCAGAATTTGCACAGCGCTTATGAGGGCATGCGTCCGTCGGTGCCTGACGCGGTTCTTCTGGAGGCTTGGTCGTCCGGCCAAACCGGATTGCCATTTGTCGACGCCTGTATGCGGTCGCTCAACGCCACCGGATGGATCAACTTCCGCATGCGCGCCATGTTGATGGCCGTTGCAAGCTATCACCTTTGGCTGGATTGGCGCGCCCCCGGGCTGCATCTGGCGCGCAAGTTCACCGACTACGAACCGGGCATCCACTGGCCCCAGGTGCAAATGCAGTCGGGGACAACTGGTATCAACACGGTGCGCATCTACAATCCAGTCAAGCAAGGCATGGATCAGGATCCGCAGGGCATTTTTACCCGCAAATGGGTGCCCGAACTGGCCGATGTGGCCGACCAATTCCTTCACCAGCCCTGGCTTGCGCCCAACGCGGAGCAAGTTCTGGACATCACCTATCCCTTCCCGGTGGTTGATCACCTGGAAGCCGCCAAACAGGCGCGGCAAAAAGTATGGGCCGTGCGGGGGGCGTCTGCCTATCGCCAGCAAGGCCAATCCATTCAGCAGCGTCACGGCAGCCGCAAGAGCGGTATTCCCATGCGCGGCCGCGGCAAACCGAGCAAGCGTCGCGATACCGATCAACTGTCCCTGAAACTTTGAAGATGAGGCTGCGCTCAACGGACACAATGCCACGCTGTCTTGATGACCCTGCTGACATAGATTTTGAACACGAGGCACGAGCCAACAGGTTGGACGGTTGCATGGAACTCAAAGTCGAAAATGTTCAATCTTACCCAAGACCGCCGGTGGTTGAGCCGGTGCCGCTGCGGGTGCGCATCCAACACAACAATCAATGGATCGTTGACACTCAGCAGGCACTGAGGGTGTTGGAGACCCACCACGCGCCCACCTATTATTTGCCAAAACGGGATGTCCTGGTGCCCCTGCGCACCGTTCCCGGCACCAGCTTTTGCGAATGGAAAGGTGCTGCCAGTTATTTCGATTTGTTGGTGGATGCCGCGCCCATCCCCCGCGCCGGCTGGTTCTATGCGCGCCCGGAACCGTGCTTTCACGCGCTGCGCGATCATGTGGCCATCTACGCGACCAAGGTGGATGCGTGTTTTGTCGGCGATCAACGGGTCGAGCCGCAAGCCGGGGACTTTTATGGCGGGTGGAAAACGCCCAACCTGCAGGGCATGGTCAAGGGGGCGCCTGGAACGGAACATTGGTGAACCGAACTTTGGTGATTGCCGAAGCAACGGATCAGCTGGCGTAGGGTTCAACCAACTGGCGCAGCGATAGATTTGCTCCAAGCCGTTTGGCCAGAAGGTACATGCCCGCAAACTTGCGCTGCAGATGCAGGACATCGAATGGCGGTACGTGTTTGAATTCGGGATCCGTCGCCAGCCGCATGCCGCTGTCTTGAAGACGCGATACGATGTCGTCGGATGCGAAATCAAATCGGTCTTTTTCAAGCAGCGCCACCGACAGGGCCCCAATCATCCGCATGATCTGGGTGACGTGACGTTTGCTGGTCTGCGGCGACACCAGACCCATGTCGAGGATGCCGTCACGAATGGCCGTCCTGTCGAGATCAAGCGCAGCGCGCAGCAGTTTGCGGCAGGCTTTGACCAGATCGCCATCGATGGATCGGGTCGCGCCGAAATCGATCAATCCGATCCTGTCGCTTTGCAGATCGTATCGATAATTCGCAAAGTTCGGGTCGCTTTGCACCAGATTGAATTCAAACAGTTCGTCGAGTGCCAGGCGCAACAGGCGTTCGACAATGTCGTTTCGCTGGTCCTGGCCGAGTGCGGCGACTTCTTCAATCGACCCGCCCGGTACATAACTCATCGCCAGGACGCGGGGCGTGCCCAGGTCGGCCTGCACCTGCGGCAGGCAGAATCCGTCCCGGCCCGCCAGTGCCGTTGCATAGCGCTGCAGATTTTCCGCTTCCCGCAGGTAATCGGCCTCTTCGTGCAATTGTTGTTTGGCCTTCTGGGAAAGATCGGACAGTTGGGCTTTGCCGGGTCCCAGTCCGGTCAACCGCAGCAGGGCCACCATCGTATCAACATCGCTGTCGATGCTTTGGGCAATGCCGGGATACTGGATCTTGATCGCCAGGTCCCGGCCATCCCGGGTGACGCCGCGATGCACTTGTCCGATGGAGGCGGCCGCCATGGGCTGTAGATCAAAGCGCTCGAAGAGGGAGCTCCAATCCTCCCCCCAGGCGTGCCTCAACGACGCATCGAGTTGGGCAGCGGGCATGTGATCTGCATCGGCCTGCAAGCGTTTCAGGATTTGCGTCAATTCGGGCGGCAAGACTTCGCCGGTGTCGAGGGAGAGCAATTGTCCCATCTTCAAAGCCGCCCCGCGCATCCGCGCCAACTGGTCAGCGAACTGCTCAAAATTGGACGGCGTGAGCAGCATATCGCGCAGTTCAGGCCGCTGGCCACGACTGAGCTGCGATAGGCCCGTCATCAAGCTGCGGCCCGCAATGCCGGCTGTCATGCGACTCAAGCCAGCCATCCGCCCAATCTGGCTAGACGGGACAGCAACGGCTCTGGGCTGTTGATCAGAGGAGCTCATATCAATCTCTGGACGGCGGCTGTGTGCAGTATCTGGGGAAAGCAAAAACGGACCATTTGCCGGGCCCTGACGCTGAGGTGAATGTACAGACTAAAGCATTCAGCACGCCTTGGCTGCGAACACATTGTCGCGCATCACCCCGATATCAAGATTGAGTAACTCATTCTAAATGGGAGAAAGACAGGTGCAGGTGTGCGAACAAGCGCTCTCGTTCACCAACTCAAGAACCAATCAGCATGCCTCAAGCCATCGTTGCCGCATGAAGATCGGTCACCGAGAATGTGACAGGCTCGGTTGATTCTTCTGGCAAGAACTCGACGCTGACGGGGGCGTCGGGTGTGACGATGAACCCATTTTGGGAAAATCGGCCGGGTTTGTCAGCAGCCAGTGTCGTAAAGAACGATGGTTGATCGCTCGATATTGTGACAGTCATACCCGAAACATCCAGTTTCAGATCGGTCCGGGGCAATGCGTAGGATTTGTAGGGAAGCGGTGCAAAATGATCACGCCCCTGCTCGCCACTTGAGGTTTCCCATTCAAACAGCATGACTTCATCCAGGTTGAGCTGATCACCCGACACGCGCGCCAGGTCTTCTGCATCATCACCAACCGTCGCCGTCGAGCTTGCAAGCTGACGGGTTTCAGCGTCCATCGACAGAGCCTGCACACGCAGTGAGATCTCGACATCTTCCAGCCGATCATTGATCCCTTTGAAAATGAACCCGTCGTCTGACGGAATGCAAACCACGGTCACGGGTTGATAGAATTCCTTGGCGAAATAGTGCAGCAACTTCCACTCCCCGCCATAGTTGATCGATGACCAGGAGCACACCGGCCAGGTGTCGTTCAACTGCCAATACAGGGTGCCCATGCAGTTCGGCTTGGTGCCGCGCCAATGGGTTACGGCCGTCTTGATGGCCAGGCCCTGTTGCACCTGGCTCAACCAAACAATGTCCTCAAACTCTGTCGGCCAGCGAAAGTAGCGAAACATGGTCGCGGCAATGCGTTCATTGCCACCGGGGTTCTTCTGATGGCTTTCCAGAACAGGACTGGAAATATTCATCGACGCGGGATCTGCGAAACTCTCGATGACCCGCATCGAAGGATAGGACTGAAAACCAAATTCCGAGCAGAAGCGGACGTTCATTGTCCGGTAGTCTTCAAAGTCCTTGCCTTCATGCCAAACGGACCAATAGTGCGTGTCTCCCTGCCCCTCAAAGTGCCAACCGTCGCGAAAATCCATCGGCCCCAGCGACGGTGACGATGGCCACCAATTGGCATTCGGGACAAGGTCCTTCAGGGCGTCTTCAATCGTACGGTTCAAACGGTCATAGTTCACCAGATATCGATCGCGGTCCTTGCGGCTGATTTCGAACCAATCGATCGCCCCGACCAGTTCGTTGTCGCCACACCACAGCGCGATACAGGCGTGATGTTGAAGCCTCGCGACGTTTTCCCGTACTTCGTGATCGACTTCGGACAGAAACGCCGGGGTTGACGGATACAGATTGCAGGCAAACATAAAGTCCTGCCAGACCAGCAAACCCAGTTCGTCACAGGCGTCGTAGAACGCGTCGGTCTCATAGCGCCCGCCACCCCAGACCCGGATCATGTTCATATTGGCGGCTGCCGCGCTTTCGAGCAATCTACGCGTTCTTTCTGGTGTGATGCGCCCGCTGAGAGCGTCGGCCGGGATCCAGTTGGCGCCTTTGGCAAACAGATCACGTCCGTTGACTTCAAACTTAAAGCCGACGCCTGACGCGTCAGGCTCATTTATCAAGCGGATGCTGCGCAGCCCGATTTTCTTGGTTTGAGATAGGTTGCCAACCCGCACGACCAGTTGATGAAGCATCTGATCGCCCAGGCCATTGGGCCACCAAAGCTGCGGGTCTTCAATTTCAATAACGGCGCTCGCCCGCCCCTCTGAAATTGCGCTCTTTGCCGACTGCCCACAAATCTCAAACGCCGCCGTCTGGCCATCCAGATCGGCGAAGCAGGCATCAATGGTCAGCTGAGCGGTTCCATCCGAGTGCTGCTGCTCAACAATGATGCTGTCGATGCGTGGGGCTTTTGCCGGCTCGAGCCGGATATCGCCAATCAAGCCAAACGGCGCCAGAGCAATGTTCCAATCCCAGCCGAAGTCGCATTGCGCCTTGCGCAACATATTGCCACCAGGGATCGGGCACATGGCGCCCATTTCGGGGTGGTCGTTCATCGACGGTATGTAGAAGGGCATCTCTTGCTGCCGCGACCGGGCGGCTTCGGGCGCTGAGTGAAAGATAATCTCGACACGGTTGTCGCCGGTTTGGGCAATGCCTGTCAGGTCCACACGATAGGTTCGGTGGACGTTCTGTGTTGCCAAAACCTCCTGACCGTTCCAACGCACACTTGCCACGGTGTCGAGGCCGGAAACAACCAGCTCGACGTCGGCGCTATCCAACTGGATGGTTCGGGCCGCAATCCAGTCACGATCGGCGACCCATCGAACCTGGTCTTCGTTGTCTTCAAGATAGGGATCGGGAATAAGCTGGGCTTCGCTCAGCGCCGTATAGCCATCGCCTGGCAATTCGATGGGACAGCCATGATCTTGGGTCACGTCCGAAAGGGACCAGACACCGCAAAGGGAAAGAGTGTGAGCCATTGAGATGATCGAGCGAGTTGGGCGATGGCACGATGTTATCGCAGCAAGGAAAAGCGTCCAGAACTAGTTGGAGCCATTCACGCTGCTTCTAAGGTCGGCTTGCGGAATATCCGGGCCAACTATCGGTCACCAAGCTCAGCACGTGTCAAAAAAACCAACTTGCAAAAATAAGCTAAGCCTTTTCAAAACCGCGGGCGATCTCCCAGTCCGTGACCACACGATCAAACTCTTCCTGCTCCCATTCAGCACAGCGCACATAGTGGTCAATCACATCATCTCCCATGGCTTCTCGCAACATGGTTGAATTGCGCAACGCTTCCGTTGCAGCGCGCAAAGTGGTTGGAATTTCCGCCACGTTTTCATTCTCGTACATGTCGCCGTCGGTCGATGGTTGTAGCTCGAGGCCTTCTTCCAATCCCTTGAGACCTGCAGCGAGCAGCGCTGCCTGTGCAAGATAGGGGTTCATATCCGAGCCTGGGATGCGGCACTCCATGCGGACCGCCTTTGTATCGCCACCACATAAGCGGAATCCGGCGGTTCTGTTGTCGACAGACCAGGCCGTTTTGGTAGGAGCGAAAGTACCCTTGGCAAAGCGCTTATAGGAATTGATGTAGGGTGCAAAAAACACCATGCAGTCTGGTGCATAAGCGATAAGACCGGCAGTGAATTGGCGCATCAGTTGCGACATGCCATGATCACCATCGGCATCGAAAAATCGGTTCTCACCATCCTTCCAAAGTGACATGTGGACATGACTGGCGCTGCCGACGCGCTCATGGTGCCACTTTGGCAAGAAGCTGGCCGAATGGCCTTGCTGCCAGGCGATTTCCTTTGTCGCATGTTTGGCGATGGTGTGATGATCGGCGCAGAGCAAGGCGTCACAATATTTGATGTTGAGTTCTTCCTGTCCTTTTTCCGCCTCGCCCTTAGAATTTTCGATGGGCACGCCCGCCGCGTAAAGATGGTTGCGCAATGGACGCATCACGTGCTCCTCCTTAGTGGTCTGGAGGATGTGATAGTCTTCGTTGTAGGGCCCTAGCGTTTCGAGATCGCGATATCCTTCGCGGCGCATTTCATCGAGCGACTTGTTGAAAATGAAAAATTCAAGCTCGGTTGCCATCATCGGGGTCAGACCGTGTTGTTCCAAGCGGGCAATTTGCTCTTTGAGGATTTGGCGGGGCGCGTGAGACACAGGTTGGTGGGTGTGGTGATCGAGGATGTCACACAGAACCATCACTGTGCCTTCCAACCAGGGCATCCGTCTCAAAGTTGAAATATCGGGCTTCATGACGTAATCGCCATAGCCGCGCCGCCAACTGGCCGAAGCGTAGCCATCCGGGGTTGCCATTTCCAAATCGGTTGCCAGAAGGTAGTTGCAGCAATGGGTTTCCTCGTGCGCGCTTTCCAGAAAGTTTGACACGTGGAATCGTTTGCCCATCAGCCGGCCTTGCATGTCAACAAAGCAAACCAACACTGTATCTATCGTTCCCGCTTCGGCTTCTGATTTGAGAATCTCAAGGGTCATGTCACTTGGCATTGTCACGGCTTTCCAGAATTTGCAGATGAGGTTGCGAAGCAAGGTTATGCGCCGCCAGATTCATCATTGATGGGCTTGCGAAGATGAACAAACTTTGTCGTTCTTGCATGCGAAGATCAATGGGCGAAATCGCTGTATCTGCCGCATCAGGCTCTTAAGCAACGTGGGAACGATCGCAGTCTGTAAGTTGAGACCGGCCGGAACCTAGAACGGGGCTTCAGTTATTGCGCACCCGCTCAACCGAATAAAACCGGTTGAACCTTCGTAGCGCGCTATCGAGATCGGCGTCGGGGCCGGTTTCGAGAACCATGTCGAGATCGGCATAATTCGCACCAAACTGGCGGATGAAGCGGTCGACCGCGCCGGCGCTGGAGCGCACACCCCGTTGGGCCAGCGCGTTGAACAGCTTCGCCGGCAGGCGGTCGATCTGAAACTGCAGCATCGGACCAAACAGAAGCAGCGGCCAATGGCACGGGCGCGGCAAATGCGAGGCGACCAGCAAACGGTGCCCGGCCCGCAACAATTTGGCAATCTGCCAAACATCTCTCATCACCAGCAGTTCATCGACCACCACCAGACACGGCGTATCCGGCACCTTCTCGTGCCAGGTCAACGGCCGCCCCTGCTCGATCCGGACCACCGGTCGGTCACGACAATCCGGATGCTGCGCCAACAGATGCTGAATATAGCTCGACTTGCCAGCCCCGCTGCAGCCGATGAAGACCACCAGGCGCGTATTGGCGAGGCGGCGGTTTGCCAGCTGCAGATAATCATCAAAGGGCCGGGTCACTTGGCCTCTCCCAGCAGGCGATGATCGGCAAAGTCGCTGCGGTTCCACATTTCAAAGGGCAGCTCCAGCGTGGTGTCGGCCAGATCGCCGACCATGATTTGAATCACCGCCACGAACTTCACCCCATGGGTGTCGGAAATCATGCTGTGCGGCACCATGCCGTCAAAGGCCTGATCGAGATCAAACCGGTCGTTGAAATAGGTTTCGATGTCGGCGCGTTTGAAGACCACGGCGGTGGTTTTCTCAAACAGCACCAGCGCCCGGCTGGGTTGCGAAAAGGTCACCCGCCGCCGGTCGGTTCCCGAGCCGCGCCAATATTGCCCGCATTCCTGATTGGCAACAACCAGCCGCAGCGTGACGTCCTGCAGGTTGGTCGAGGAGGTGGCTTCGAGAAAATCCGACAGCCGGTAGCGCCTGCCCTTGGCGATCATCGGTGGATTGGCCGTCAGATTGGCGATCTTGTAGGTGCGCAGAATTTTCTTGTTGAGCGCCGAAAAAGCCGTGCCACCGACAAACGCCCCGATGCCCGCCGCGAACAGGCCGATATCGACCTCGCTGGAATAGACAAGGGGATTCGCCGCGACAAATGTATCATAAAGCGCCAGAAAGAAATTACCGACCAGGCCGAGAATGAAGGTTGTAAAGGTGGCGATCCAGGCCAGCTTCTGCTTGAACGAGATGACCATGAAATTGCGGAAAAAGCTAATTGTGTCATGCGGGTCCAGGGCCTCGGACGGATTGGCAGCCAGGCCGACATCGCTCAGCTCCAGGCGGGGGAGCGGCACGGTTTGGCGGACTTTTGAATCAAAGAAGATCGCGTCATCAACCACCACTTCCGCCTGACAGGTGATGTCCACTTTCGAGCCGTGATAGGCAAAACGGGGAAAGGCGCTCGACGGTACATCGACTGTGCAGATCCGATCGCTGACCACGAACGGGTGTTCAAACGCTACATGGGCGGCATTGACCGGGTCGCTGTCGTGCACGTTGACCAGATGTCGAAGGCAGAACTTGGCGTTCAGCCCCTGATGTTTGGGATTGGAGAATGCGATGGTAAACGGCACGGTCGGCGCGCCGCTGTACAGGGCGTCGAGATCCCCCTCTATGGTGATGTCGTTCATGCAGCGCCGTTCCAAACCTGCGGATTCGATCCAGAATCCGATGCGCCAACCATCCGCCATGGCACGGGAGGCGTCAAGCAACCCCGATGCTGGCCACGTCGTTTGCTTGCCGATCCACTGGTTTGTGTGGCAGGCTTTCGAACAAGGGATGATGACACCTTGGGCAGCGACCAAAAACAATAATAAAGATTTCCCCAACCGCCTGAGTGTGAGCTTCCAGGAGGTGTGGCATGCTGAAATCTGCAATAGGAATGGTGTCTTTGATCGCCTGTATGGTGATTACAGGCCCGGCGCTGGCTCAAAGTTCCAGCGACCTGACTGGCAACCAGCCGTCGGTTACCGACCTGGCCCGCGGCGCCGGCATCGCCCAACTGGCAGCGCCAACGGGCATGTCCTCTTTGACCCTGCAAAAAGGCATCGACCTGTTGAACGCCGGCAAGCCGTTGCAGGCCATCGATATGCTGTCTGTCACCCTGAGCGCCAACCCGGATTCGATACTGGCCCTCAATGCACTTGCCAACGCCTATCTGGTGACAGGGCACGAGGATCTGGCTGCCGCATCCATCGACGTCTTTGAGCGCGTCATCAGCCTTGATCCGACCAATCGCCACGCACTGGAAGGCGCTGCACGCACGGCGTGGAATTTTGGTGATCATGACAAGGCACTCACCCACTTTGAGTCTCTGTATCGGGGTGGCGATATGATCGAAGACGGCTATGCCGGAGAATTGGCCATGCATTACATGCTGGCAAACCAGTTGGACCGCGGACTTCGGGTATTCGCTGAAGCCTTGCCGAGAACCAAGCAGCGCCATGCCACCATGCTGCTGATCGCCTCGCTGTTGATGCAGAAACAGGAGAAGCCCACAGCGCGCGCCTTTGTCGACAAGGTCTTGTCGGAAGCACCGCCAGGGTCCCGCTTTCACCAGCAAGCCACGGAGATGCTGCAACAAGGAGTAGACGGATGAGACGCCAACTTCACCTTGCCAGCCTGCTATTGGCGACACTGATACTGGCACCCTCACCAGCGCATTCCGCCGGTCCGCTGCGTACGCTGGAACAGTGCAAGGAAATCCTCAAAGGTCAATTGGTCGACATTCACTGTATGCGCATGGCGCTTTGGGAACAGCAGAAGCCGGCCAGCCTGGAGGGATTGCAGAAAGCCAAGGCCCTGGCCCGAGAGCAGGAAAACGCAACCCGCGGCAAAGTGCTTGAACGTCTCAACAAGGCGATGGCCAAATCCGACCTAGCACCGCCCGTGCACAGTGGAACACCTCCCGGTATCGGTGATGCCTCTGGAGTCCTCACCGACATCGACCAGACCTACAAAACCAAGCAGGAGATGGAGGCCGCCAAGAAGTGGTTCCGCCAGCAGGGTTACACGGTTCAGGAAACCGTCACCATCACCGAAAGGGTCAATGGCAAGCTGGTGTCGCGGGTCGTCCAATTGGAAGATGCATTCGTGGTCGACCAACTGGATTATTCGGGCTTTACCGCAAAAAAACCGAACTACCGCGCAGGGTCCAAAGAAGCCAAGATCTTTCAGTTGGCCAATTCCCACTTCAGCGAAGCAACCGCCACCGTCGGTGGACAGGAATGGGTTCAGGGGGTCAAGGCAAGCGCCAAGATCGATGAGCTCGGCGCCGAAATTCAAGCCCTCAACAAGAAGCTCGGCGATTCAAACCTGACGGCGGAAGCCCGTGCGGCAGCTGAGAAAAGCCTTAAAAATGCGACCCGACGCCAGGGCCGCTACCAGCGTTTCCTGAGCAATCTGAAACTGACGGATGAGGGCGGTTACATGGCCGATATGGCCAAGAAAGCCAGCCATCACCTTGATCCGCGCCACTGGTGTCCGCCGTCGGCCGGCTTCAAATGCTGGGAGGAACCCCGCCAGGCGGCCAAGGCCGCAGCGCGGATATTGGACAACATGCCCGCATCACAACTGTCTGCCGAGCAACAGGCCAGATTGAAATGGTTGAAGGGCATTTCCAAGGGCAAGGAATTCCTGCCGGTGGACCCGACCCAGAATGCCGCGGCAAACGAACGTCTGCGCAACGCCATTAGGCAGAGTTTCAAGGAAGGGTTCGATTTCTCCCGGGCCAAGGACAACACCTATACCAGTGGATTGCTCGACGATGTGGTGGCTGGTCGGCAGGCCGGCAATGCTGAATCAGCCTCCAACGCCTTGCGCAAACTGGACAAGCGGCGGGCCGCCGCGTCGCGGATCAGGTCCACCATGGAGGCCATTTACCGGGAACCCGGGGGCGCCGAGATGATCCACGAGTGGCTGACCGGTCAGAAGCTTGAGAAAACCGTGTCGCGCAATGGTGAGACCATCTACAAGACGGTCGAACGGTTCACCCGACCCGACGGCACGATTGGTACCCGTTATGGGACCCTGACCCCTGACCAGGTGCAGCGTTCCGGCCGCAAGCTGATCACCCGCAATGCCGTACTGGAACACATGCTGCCGGGCACCAAACCGATCGCTGGTAAATCATCCGCCCCAAGTTTTGCCTCGTTTGCCCGTGAACCGAGCTTTTCAGACAGGAACCTCAAAAACATCAAGAGCATGGGCAAGCTGGGATGGACGATGATTGGGCTGACAGCATTGGCGAGCGCCCATGAAGCCACGCAGAAGTCGGCCAAAGACCAGGTCGACGGGCTGAGTTGGACCGACATCAAGAACGGCAATATGACCCCGGACAAGGTCAAAGGCTGGGCCTACACCACCGCCGTGGGCACGGCGATCACGATCAAACATCTGACCATGGCCACATTGGTGGAAGATGCCGCCAATCAATCAGCTGCCGCCCAAGGCGGAGCCCCCCTATTGCCGGGCCAGTTGGGGGTGGTTGAGGACACGGTGAAAGGCACGGTTCACGGAGTTGGCCTGCTGGTTTGCAACCTCACCCTGGTTTGCCCAGTCGGCGGCGCCATTAGCGGCCACGTCAAGGGCTCCTATGAGGAAGCTGTTCGGGAGGAACAGGAACTAGCCCAAAAAGAAGGTCGGGAGCCCAACCAGCTGCACACGCTCAAAGCGTTCATCGACAAGGTGAATGGCGAAGAATGGGCCCGCAAAAGGCGCGAAGCGATCGCCGATTGGGCCAAGGCCTGGGTCAACGTCGCCAAGAGCGAGTATTCCGCCTATCAGGCCAGCGGCGAACTGCAGCAATGGCTGGAGCGTGGGGGACTGGAAACCTTGCTCGGCAAAATGGCCACCCTGCGTCAGGTAACCAATCTGATGAAGACGCTGTGGGATACCGGGGCGCAATCTGTCACCGACGCGGTATTCCTGGCCGAAGATCTGCCCGCAGCTCAGGACCGCGTCAGACTGCTGCCGACGACTCAGCACGTGTGTGGCCAGATTCGTGATTTGATGAACAACAACCCGACCGCAACCGAGATCCTGCAGGCGACCAAGATCTGGGGCAATTATCTGACCGAGCGCAAAAGCGCCATTTATGACCAGTTGCAGGTCGCGACCGAACTCTATGGTGCGGCTTCCACCGCCTCGGCCACACTGGGCGATGGGTTGATGAATCCGCAGGTTATGGGACAGCAGGAGGAATTGCGCCAACAGATGAAAACCAGTTTGGCCCGGTTGCGCGGTCTGCTGCCGGAAGACGCGGTGCTCAAGAATCTGGATGCTGAAACCGATGCGATGAAGGATCCCGTGCCGCTTGGCAATGCCGAAGAGAGTTTCAAGGCGGCACGCGAGTATCAGGCGATGGCTGACAAAGCGATCGAGGAGATGATCGCGCTGATCAAAATCGATCCCACCTGTGACCCCGCCGTGGCGCCGCCTGACGATGCCGACCCTCTGCCGCCGCAGCCAGACCTGACACAGGATTCGACCGTCAGCGAGTCGATCGTCATTTTGCTCGACGCGTCCAGTTCGATGCGCAGTCAGGGCAAGATGGATCAAGCAAAACGCTCGGCCGTGAATGTGTTGCGCAAGCTGAGTGCCGACACCGAGGTAGCGCTTATCGTCTTTTACAGTTGCCGGAGCATTGTCGTCGAACAGCATTTCACCACCGACATCTCGCTCATCGAGGCGGTACTGCCCAAAATCCAACCGTCCGGAAATACACCGCTTGCCGCGGCAACCATGACGGCCAAAAAATACATGCGGGACAATGCGGCCGGGGCTGCCACGCGGCTGGTCGTGCTGACCGATGGCAAAGAGACCTGCCAGGGCGATCCCATCAAGGCGGCACGCTCATGACAAACGTCGATATGCCTCCCCTCCTCCTCCAACAAAGCAGCTACCGCGTCCATGCAAGGCTCGGCCTTGGCCTGTGCCTGTCACTCGTCCTCAGCTGGTTTCTGGCAGCGGTACAACCTGCGCTGGCCCAGGAAGGCGACACCAAACCCCGCATGCAAATCGATATGCACATAATCGGATTTGCCGTCAGTTCCTCGACCCAAAAGCAGCTTGCGGACATGGCGGCTGCGGGCGGAGGTTCCTACTATGATTCCGACGATGAAGGTCAGCTCACGCAGGCTCTGGGGGAGGCCGTGGGTGTGACCAAACCCCAGACTGGGTCGGCGCCGCTTGAACCGACCGAGTCGGTGGAAAGCGAGCCCAACAATGCTCACGGCTCTGCGGACATCATCGCCGCCGATGGCACGATAGAAGGGCGTATTCAAGCCGCGCCATCGGATACCGACTGGTTTCGTCTGATGGTTCTCCACCAGGGTCAGCTCTCCGTCGCGGCAGCCGATGTGCCCCAACAACGCAACGTCAATGTAAGCATTTTCGACGCCAATTTCAAAAGGATTGCCGGCCCGATCGAATTGAAGAAAGGCGACCAGACCTCTTCGATCATTGCCGACCTGCCAAAACGCGGCATGTATTGGCTGCAGACAACAGGCGCCAAGTCAGGTGCTGCAGATGCTGAGAACTACAAGCTGAGGCTGTCCTTCCTGGCGACCGTGGATAAGGCCGAACCCAATGACAGCCGCGCCACGGCCACGCCCCTGACGCCGACCGGCAGTACACGCGGCAATATCCTGCCGATGCAAGATGTCGACTGGTATAAGGTGGAGGTGACCAAGCAAGGGGAGCTCGATGTCAAACTGACCAACATTGTCGAGCCATTCGATCTGGTGGTTCAGGTCTGGGACGAGAATGGCAGCAAGGTGGGTCCCTATTTCGTGCCGGATAGACCCGGTGGCGATACCAGTGCAATCATCGATTTGCCGCAGCCGGGACCCTATTGGATTCAGGTCTATGACAACCGCCAGAACGCCCGGTCCATCACCCCCTACACTCTCACCACCAATTTTACCCCAACAGCTGATGTGGGCGAACCCAATGACCGTTTCGCCCAACCACATGACATCAGCATCGGTACCGATGTGGAGGCCAATATCCTGCCGGTCGGCGACGTCGACTGGTATGCGATTGCCGTCGACAAACCCGGAGCACTTGATCTTAAACTCGGCAATGTCGCCGATAATCTGGACCTGATCACCCAGGTCTGGGACACCAATAAGGTCAAGGTGGGTCCCTACTTCAGCCCAGCCCGCGCGGGTGGCGAAACGATCGGCAAGGTCGATCTACCGGTGAGTGGCAGATATTTGATCCAGGTGTACGACAACCGGAGCAATGCCCGCGCCGCCCAGCCCTATACGCTGAAAACGTTGTTCACCCCGGCACAGGATGCCGCCGAACCAAACAATAGTTTTGCGCAGTCCGCTCCGCTGGCAATCAACAGCACAGTAAGCGCCAACATTCTGCCGCAGGGCGATGTCGATTGGTTTGAAGTCACCGTGCCTGATGCCGGCGCTCTGGCGGTAACGATCTCCAATGTTGATGAGGCAATGGACCTGATCGTCCAGGCATGGACGCCGGATAAGGATAAATTGGGAAGCTGGTACGGTCCGCCCCGCCCAGGTGGTGACACGTCGGCGGTCATCGATCTGCCAGCACCGGGCCGCTATTTCCTCCAGATCTATGACAATCGCAGCAATGCAAGATCGGAAAAACCCTATTCGCTGACCACCGAGTTCACAGCGTCGGAAGATCAAAGCGAGCCCAACAACCGACCGGCTTTGGCAACAAGCCTGACCATCGACGCCGAAGTGAAAGCCAACATTATCCCGACAGGCGACAGGGATTGGTTCGCAATCGATGTCGCCGACCGGGGTCTGTTGGATGTTGAAATTTCGGAAGTCGACGTGGCGCTCGATCTCTATGTGCAGGCCTGGAATGCCGACTTGCAGAAAGTCGCTGGATATTTCGGGCCACCGCGTCACGGCGGCGATACTTTGGCCGCGATCAACCTACCGGCGCCAGGCCGCTACTATCTCGAGGTCTGGGATGGACGGGACAATGCCAGGTCCACAACGCCCTATCGTTTGGCGACCCGGTTTTCATCTGCATCGGACAAAGGCGAGCCGAATGACACGCTCGCCACGGCTCTACCATCGGCCTTGCCGAATTCCACCGAAGGCACGATTTTCCCGGTCGGCGATAGTGATCTTTATCGTGTTGAAACCGGTGGGGCCGGCACATTGACCCTGGCCGTCACCAACAGTGCCCAGAACCTCGACATCGCGATGACTTTGCTGGGGGCTGATGGCAAGCGCGTTTCCTTCTGGTTTTCGCCAACGGGCCCCGGTGGCGACACCAATGCCACGGTCGAACTGAGCGAGGCGGGAATATTCTACGTGTTGGTGCGTGACGGCAGAAACGACGCCAGCAGCGACCAACCCTATTCGCTGGCCATTGATTTTTCAGGACCATTGCCATCCTCGCCGAGTCTCGCCCCCAGCCATGCTGCCGGTCTCCACGGCGGAGCGGCGCTGCAGACCCGTCTGCCATCGCCCGTCACCCAGAACACGGCAGATAACCAATCCGCCCAACCAGCCAACCAGCCCAACCAGCCCAACCAGCTCAACCCGCACCAACAAAGGACCCTATCGTTGAAGCCCTTGAAGCCGCGTTGCGCACCGGTGATGTTCTGCAAGGTGCAACGGATGGTTCATCTTCACAGGGAACAAATGGCGGCGACAGCAGCGGCGGCGGCGATGACGGCGATGCCCTGCTGGATATCCTGAAACAGGCGCTGGAGGGCAATGACCCCAAGAGCTCTTCCCTTTTTGCTCCGGCGCTATCGGGAGCGGCCAACCTCAAGGGCGTCTGGACCGGAACCCTGACGGAGGGCGGGCAGGAAAGCACGCTTCGATTGGACATTGCCAGCGATGTGGAACCGATTGCCGGCACGTTGTCGTTTCTGGGCCCCACAACGCAACCGCTCGACCCGCCGCTGGAATTTCAGCTTGCCAACGCCGTCCGCAATCGCGATCAGCTAGAGTTTTCCATAATCGTTTCGGCCGATACCGATGATGATAAGATCGATATTCAACTGCGCCTTGAAGGCGATCAACTCACGGGCTGGGGCCAGCCACGGCGCGTCGGTGCCAGCCGGGCGCCATTGCGGTTTTCGCGATGACATCCGGGCCCGTCGGGTCATGCGGTTGCTGACCTTTGCTGAGCCCTTTGTGATCGTTCGGAGTGGTGCAGGTGTCATACACTATGGCCCCAAGGCGCAATGGCCGGCGATCAGCGATTTTCAGCTCGCCCAAGCTCGATTGGCGTTGGCCGCGGTCGGCTTGGCCAACCGCGACCGAGAAGTGCTTCATACTGACTGAGCCTGAGCGTGTGTTCAGATCATCAGCGCCTTGTTCACCAGCGCTTCCTTGGTCGGATATTGCGCCACATCGACGCCATGGTCCGCCAGGGCTTCGCTGAGTTCCTGTTCGCTCAAGGCGGCAATCGAGTCTTCGCTCATATTCATGAAATTGATCCGCCGTTTGAGCGGCGGGTTTGTTTCACCGAAAATGTGCCGGTCCTCAAAGGCGAACTGCTCGGCATACTTCGTCATGAAGTAGGACAGGAACGTGTTGATGCTGGTGCGCACCCGGGGATCGTCGGTCATCAGATCAGCGGACGTATCCAAGGTTTCGCGCATCAGCTTGACCCATCTTTGCGCACCCGTGTCGTTCATCAGCGCCATGGCGTTGTGGGTGTGATGGAAGTTCAGGCGGAATTCGGCCCCGTGATAATAGGGGCCGCCGCCCATGACATCGATCCACATCGAGGCCTGGGTGCCGATATGATGGTGCAGCCCACCGACCTTTTCAAACACCGAGGTAAACCAGGGCTCGTCGGCAAAGACGCGCTCGTAAAACCGCCCGACAATGCCGACGATCGGATCCTGCCCGAGGACAGAGAAAAGCTGCCAGAACTGGATCGGCTTTGACGTGTCGCTCGAAGCCGTCAGCGAAAGCACTTCGGGCATGCGATGGGCGACCGCCGGCAAAACGCCGTTTTCGATGGCTGCGGTGATATAGGCATGCTGAATCTTCTCACTCATATAGCCATGTTGAGTGGGAAATTTGGGTAAATCGATCGTGGTCATTGTCAATTTTCCAAGGAGAAAAACCGTTTCTCCATTGCCTCTGTTGGGTTTGATGCCCATCTAGTTTTGCAAGGTCAATAGGACAAGTACGGTCACTTAGGATACCGCCATGAACAGCCCCAATACAGCCGAAGAATGCCGCATAGAACCGCTGGTGTCAGCGATCTCGGGTCGCTGGAAATTGTTGGTCATCTATTGGTTGGCGCAGGGGCCGTCTCGTTTCAACCAACTTCAGCGCAGCCTGGGCAGCATTACCCACCGAACGCTGGCCCGCCAGCTGAGCGAATTGCAGGAGGCCGGATTTGTCTCCCGCAAGGACTACATGACCATCCCCCCGCATGTCGAATACAGCCTCACCCCACTGGGCGAAAGCCTGATGCCCTTGCTGCAGTCGATGCATGAATGGGCACTGGCCAACGCCGACAAACTGTCGGCGACGAAGTAATCGTATCGACGCCAACCCCTAGTGGTTTCCGTTGTGGCTTACTTCGAAGCCAGATGATCGGCCTGCACCTCTTCGGCGTCCTTCTGGCTTGGCGGGGCCCAGCCAGCGTCTGTCTCGGTAGCAAAGGCGCGGCCCTTGCCGAAGATTTCCGCTTCCCGCTCCTCCATCAAGGTCTTCGACTTCTCGACATAGGCGGCATTTTGATGGCTTGGAATTGTCGGGTCGTAGACCTGCGCCATTTCACGCAGGATGTGGCGATCGTCTTCGGTGAACTTGCGGGCCAGCAGCTCGGCATCAAAGGGATGCATGCCCATGGCTTCATAGGCTGTGCGCCCTGCCCGCACGCTTGAATCAAACGTATCGCGGATGATTTCCCGCACCCCGGCTGCGTAAAGATCGTAGACATGTTGCCTGTCGACGGCCCGTGCGACGATCGGCAGATCCGGATGATGCTGACGCACGTGATGCACCAGGGCATCAATCTGGTCCTTTTCATCGATCGCAATGACCAGCAGCTTCGCCTTATGAATGCCGGCCGCATGGAGCAGATCCGGGCGCGTAGCATCGCCGTAGAAAACCTTGAAGCCAAACGACCGCAGCACTTCCAGATGGGATGCACTGTAGTCCAAAACTGTCGTCGAATAGCCGGCCGCCCGCAGCATGCGGTTAACCACACCGCCGAAGCGACCATGACCGGCAATGATGATATCGCCAGATTCGTCCATCTCATCGGCTTCCTGCTCCTGCGTCTGGGCAAAGCGCGGCACGATGACCTTCTCATAAAGGATGAACAGTCCGGGCGTCAGCAGCATCGACAGGGCCACGACCAGCAGCAATTGGTCGGCCACCGGTGTTGGGATCACCTGGTTGGCCACAGTAAACGACAGCAGCACAAAACCGAATTCACCCGCCTGGGCGAGCCCGAGACCGAACAGCCAGTGGTCTGCCCCCTCAAGTTTGAACATCCAGGCGAGCGCCAACAGCACAGCCATCTTCAGGGTAATCAAACCCAGGGTCAGCCCGACAACGGTACCGAGATTGCCAAACAACAGGCCAAAATTGATCCCGGCTCCCACCGTGATGAAGAACAGCCCCAGCAACAGGCCGCGGAACGGATCGATGTCGGATTCCAGCTCGTGTCTGTATTCGCTGTTGGCCAGCAGAACGCCGGCCAGGAATGTGCCCAGCGCCGGGGACAGGCCAACAACCGTCATCAACAAGGCAATGCCGACAACGAACAGCAGGGCCGTTGCGACGAACAGTTCCCGCAACCCGGCCATGGCGATGAAGCGGAAGATCGG
>JABSRX010000078.1:38922-49679 GCA_013214695.1 Rhizobiaceae bacterium
ACGGCTACCACGCCGGCAATCAGGAAAACAAAGGCGAGAAGGAGAAACTCGGTCATGGCTCAGGCCTCCGTTTTGATGGCAAGGGTGTCGAAGCCGAGCACGTCGTGCTTGTCGGCCGCATCAAAGTCGAATGCATCGTCGCGGATGGCAGCCAGCAGGTTGGCATAGCCGGCCGCATGATCGGCGATCTCGCGATCCGTCTCAGCGCTCAGCGCCCCATAGAGCGCATAGGGCGCCGCAAAACGCATCTTGCAAAGCCGCGCGGTCTGCTCCAGCGGCGTCAAAAAGGTCCGCAGCGGATAGTGCTGATATCCCTTGGCCGTATAGGCTTCCTGTGGTCCACCGGCCGTGATTGCCAGCATCATGGTCTTGCCGGCCAGCTTGTCACCCTCATGTCCGTAGGCAAAGCCATGCTGAAGCACCAGATCCTGCCATTCCTTGATGATGCTGGGGGTGGAATACCAATAGAGCGGGAACTGGAACAGGATCACATCGTGGTCGAGCAGGCGTTGCTGCTCGCGCGCCACATCGATGTCGTGACGGGGATATTCTTCATAGAGGTCGACATAGGTGATGTCTTTGACCCCGCGGGCCGCCTTCATCATGGCCACGTTTGAACGGCTGAAGCGTTGGCCCGGATGGGCGAAATAGGTGATCAATTTGGCCATGTTAGCTCTCTGCTGGCTGTGCAATGCGCGGCGATGCGTCGGCGCGGCGACGCGGCGACGCGGCGATGTGACGGTGCACAAGCGCCCGGTCGCGGGGGGGACGTTGATTGCCAGATATAGCCAGTAAGCCGGCGCCTTCAAGACCCTGGCGACAAGCACCCTGATTGCTGCGCCTATTGCGCTGATCGCTTCGCCCTAGTCCCAAGCCCGCCTATGGAAGCGTGAGCGACAGCAGCCAGTTTCTGAACGTGCGAACCGGCAGCCGTTCTTCGTCGCCCTTGCGGCAGACGAAGTAGAGCGAGCGATCCGGCGCCGTCGCCGTTGTTGAATTGTCGAGCCTGACGAGGCGCCCGGCATTCAGATCATCTTCGACAAGCAGCCGCCTCGCCAGGGCGACGCCTTGGCCATCGATGGCGGCTGCGATCAACACTGCCGAATCCGCGAACCGGACGACCGGCTCGCTGACAAGCGACGGGTCGAGACCATTGCCGACTGCCCAGCGCTGCCAGGCCGGATCGAATTCATCCGACAGCAAGGGCAATTGGGCAATCTCCTCCGGCTTGTGGGGCAGCGCAAAACGCTTGGCAATCGATGGCGCCGCAACCACGATCAGCTGCTCGGAAGTCAGGCGTTCGTAATGCAGGCCGTCCCAGCCCGGCGTGCCATACCTCAAGGCGACATCAACCGGGCTGGATTGCAGCTCGATGATCTCGTCATTGGTGTCGAGATAGACCGACAGTCCCGGATGGGCTTGGCGAAACGCCGCCAGCCGTGCGACCAGCCATTTGGTTGCCAGCGACGCCGACAGGGAAATCGTAATCGATGTGTTGTCGTCGAAGCGTCTGGCATTCAGCACGCCCTCGCGCAATGCCCGGAATCCACGCTGCGTCGCTTCATGAAGGCGCCTGCCCGGTTCGGTTAGTTCGACACCATTTGGGCGTCTGCGAAACAGGGATAGGCCCAAATGGGTTTCCAACTGTTTGATCTGGCGGCTCACCGCCCCATGGGTCACAGCCAATTCCTCCGCCGCCTGGCTAAGGCTGCCACAGCGCGCCGCCACGTCGAAGGCTTGTAGCCCGCGTAGATGCCGAATTTGGTCGCTCATTGATATGACTTTACCTCACACAACTGTGCAATATTCTCGCTATAACGGCTGCAATTATGAGCGTAGCTTTACTGAAATGTCTAGAAACCTCACATCTTAGCAAAGGCAGCCAACATGTCAGAACTCAAAGTCGCGATCATGACGGGCACGGGTCAAGGGATCGGCAGGGGATGCGCGATCGAAATGGCCAAGGCAGGGTACAAGTTGGCGCTGATGTCGCCCTCAGACCGCTCGATTGAGCTGGCCGAAGAATTGGGGGGCATTGGACGCAGCGGCTCGGTTCTGGATGTGGATGATTTGCAGGCGCTGGTCGACGATGCGATGTCGGCCTATGGGCGCATCGATGCCGTGGTCAGCAATATGGGGCATGGGGGCGGCGTGCCGGAGGCGATCAAAACTGTTGGCTTTGATCCGGACTTTGACGGCCCGCTGTTGGAACTGTCCGATGAGCTGTGGCACGAAAGCCTGGATATGTATGTGCTCAATGTCGTCAAACTGGCGCGCCTCATCACGCCCATCATGATCAAGCAGGACGGTGGGTCGTTTGTGAACATTTCATCGATGAACACGGTGGAACCCCGGGCGCCCTATCCAATGAGCATGTTGCGCGGAGCGCTGCACAGCTTTGCCAAGCTCTTTGGCGATCGCTATGCGCGCTACAACATCAACATGAACAATCTGATGCCCGGCTTTTGCGAGAATGTGAATCTGTCGGAGTTTGCGCGCCAATCAATCCCGGCCCAACGCCCGGCGCGGTTTGAGGAAATCGGCCAGGCTTGTGTCTTCCTGGCGTCCGAAGGCGCACGCTACATCAATGGCCAAAACATCCTGTCAGACGGCGGCATGAATCGTGCGGTGCGGTAAACTTGAGACAGTCTGGCAGCTTTAATACCGCCTATTGCGCGCCATAGGCCGCGACAATGGTCTTGGCGCTTTCGATGACGACCTTGTCCATATCTGCCTCGCTCAGAACTTCGCCGCTGAAAATGGCGGGCCAGAACGCCTGTGATTTGATCAGGCCGATGAACTGCGTTTCAATCTGGCTCGGATCATCGGCCACCAGACACTTCGATTTCACCGCCGCCTCAAAAAACGCCGCATAGTCGCCGGCCTCGTTGGATTTTTGGCTCAAGGCCTTGGCCAGATCAGGGTCGCGCAGGGTTTCGCTCATGGCAACGCGGATCAACTGCATGAATTGATCGGATCTCAGCATCTTGCCCTTCATCCGGCCAAGATCGATCAACTGATCCAGAATCGGTTTCTTCGGGTCGAACTGAATGGGATCACTGTCCTTCAAGCGCTCGGCCATGACGCTGATCACCGTCTGGAACAGCGTGATCTTGCACTGAAAATGGTTGTAGACGGTGCGTTTGGATACGCCAGCGCCTTCGGTGATCCGATCCATGCTGGCACGCTCGAAGCCATTTTCCTGAAATTCGCGCAATGCCGCTTCCAGGATAAGCTCATGTTTTGAGGGATCTTTCTTCATTGCTACCCAAAACTTCCGTCGACTGACACCGGCAACAACACCGCGTAGCAAAAAGTCGCATGGCCATAAATGTGTAAACTTGAGAGTTTACAATCGCAACGACTTTGCTAAGCTACACTGACGAGTTTACCGCTGAATTCAGCAGACTGCAAACTTGATCCTGCGAAAAAGCAGATGCGACGTCCCAATTCAATCCACGAGGGAGTTTCAACTTGAAGTACGATATCAATCTCAATGGCAAGACCGTCAGTGTCGAAGCCGAACCGGAGACACCACTGCTGTGGGTGCTTCGCGATGAACTAAAGCTCACGGGCACCAAATTTGGATGCGGAGTTGCTTCCTGCGGCGCCTGCACCGTTCACCTTGACGGCGAACCGATGAGGTCCTGCCAGACACTCATTGAAGATGTCGCCGATTCAGCGGTGACCACCATTGAAGGTCTCAATTCCAATATCGCGTCGGCTGTCCAACAGGCCTGGGTTGAACTGGATGTTCCCCAGTGCGGCTATTGCCAGTCCGGACAGATCATGTCGGTCGTCGGTCTTTTGAGCGAGAACCCCAAACCATCATCCGATGAAATCGACGAATACATGTACGGCAATGCCTGCCGCTGCGCCACCTATCAGCGCATCCGCGCCGGCGTCCATCGTGCAGCAGAAATCATGGAGGGCTAAATGACCATTCAAACCACCCGAAGAGGATTTCTCGCCGGCGCAGGCGCCACCGCATTCCTGTTTGTCGGCTTTGGCGCCAAGGGCGGCACCGCAGCTGTTGCCGCCGCTGCTGAAGCAAAGAGCCTCAATCCATTTGTCAAAATCGGATCCGATGGCAGCGTGACGGCAATCGTCAAGCATTTTGAAAAGGGACAAGGCCCGGCAACCGGCCTGCCGACTTTGATTGCCGAAGAACTCGGTGTCCGCATGGACCAGATCAGTTTCGAGTTCGCTCCGTCCAATCCGAAGGTTTACAACAATCTGCTGTTTGGTCCCTTCCAGGGCACGGGCGGTTCCACGGCGATGGCCAATTCCTTCATGCAGTATCGTCAGGCCGGTGCAGCCGCCCGCGAGATGCTGATCAAGGCAGCGGCTGGCGAGTGGGGCGTTGATCCCGCCACGCTGACCATTGAGGAAGGCATGATCGTCGGATCCGGCAAGTCTGCCTCGATTGGCGCATTTGTCAGCGCCGCCGCCACCATGGAGGCCCCCGCTGAACCGAAGCTGAAAGATCCAAGTGCTTTCAAACTGATCGGCAATCCCGACATTCGGCGTCTGGATACCAAGATCAAAACCAATGGCGAAGCCATTTTCGCCATGGACCTGCATCGGCCCAACCAGATGGTGACCGTGATGGCCCGCCCGGAACGCAAGGGCGGTCTCGTCACAGGCTTTGATGACAGCGCGTGCAAGTCCGTTAAGGGCTTCATCCGAGCTGCCACCCTGCCGAACAAGGCGGCGGTCGCGGTATTTGCCGAAAACACCTGGGCAGCTTTCAAGGCGCGCGAAGCCCTTTCGGTAGATTGGGACATGTCGAATGCCGAGGATCGCGATTCCGAGGTCATCAAGGCGGAAATCCTGGCGGCGCTTGATGCGGAGCCAACCTACAACGTGCGCAACAGCGAACGCATTGCGATGGACGGGGCAACACAGGTCCTGGAAAAAACCTTCTATTTTCCCCTGCTCGCCCATGCCCCGATGGAGCCGCTCAACTGCACCATTGAGGCAACGCAGGATGGTGGATTGCTGATGCATGACGGCGCCCAGATGCCGACCGGTGCTCACGCCGCCATGGCGGAAATCTTCCAACTGCCAATGGAAAAGATCCAGGTCAAAACCATGCTGGCAGGCGGCAGTTTCGGACGCCGGGTCACGCCGACCTTCGATTACCAGGTCGAGGCGGCACTCGCCTTTGCGGTGACCGACCGTTCGCGGCCGGTCAAGCTGGTCTGGTCACGCGAAGATGACATTCGCGGCGGCTTCTACCGCCCGGCTTTCGGCCACAAGGTCACTGTCGGTCTCGACAAGGACGGCGAAATCATGGCCTGGGATCACCGCATTGCCGGTCAATCGATCATGAAAGGCACCGCCTTTGAGGCCTTCTCTGTGAAGGACGGTATCGATGGCAGTTCCGTGGAAGGCGTGTCCGATACCCATTACGCCATTCCGGGCATGTTTGTCGGATTGACCGATACCAAGAAGGCAACCGACGTTCTGTGGTGGCGTTCCGTGGGGCACACCCATACTGCCTATGCCATGGAGGTGATGATCGATCTCGTCGCCGAGGCATCGGGCAAGGATCCGGTTGCCCTGCGGCTCGATCTGCTCAGCGGTGGCGACAAGGACCAACAGCGTCTGGCAGGTGTGCTGAAGCTGGCTGCAGAGAAGGCCGGATGGGGCAAGCCTGGTAACGGCCGTTTCCAGGGTGTTGCTGTCCACAAGTCGTTTGGAAGCTATGTGGCGGAAGTCGCAGAAGTCTCCGGCAATGCAGAGGACGGCATCAAGATCGAAAAAGTCACCTGCGCCGTCGATTGTGGCATCGCGGTCAATCCCGACATCATCAAAGCTCAGATGGAAGGCGGCATTGGCTATGGTATCGGCCATGTGATGCGCGATCAGATCACCCTTGTGGGTGGTGCGGTCGAACAGTCGAACTTCCCCGACTACGAGCCGCTGCGGATCAACGACATTGGCGAAATCGATGTCCATATCGTGGCATCGAGCGAAAACCCAACCGGTGTGGGTGAGCCTGGCACGCCGCCGGCGGCGCCGGCCCTGGCCAACGCCATTGCAGCAGCAAGCCAAAACCTGCGGGTGGTGCAACACCCGATGTCGGAACACGGCGTCTCGTTTGCTTAAGACCGGTCGCTGAAAAAATTGACCAGGACCACCATCTGGTGGCCCTGGTCACACCAGCCCAAAATCTTGGGCCTGAATCCAAGAACGACCCTTGGTATTACATCATCTTCATTTTGCCGAGTGTGATGAAGTGTGTTTCACCGGAATGGTCATCGACACCATCATTGTAGGTCACGGCAAAGGCGTTGCCGGCAGCGTCGATCGCGAAGCCTTCCAGCTTATCCTGAACATAGCCGCCCGGCGCTCTCAGATCTTCGAGGAAATCATGCACCTCCTCTTTGGCAACGATTGGCAGCGCGCCGCCGTCGCCGCCGCCGTCGCCGCTCAGCTTCGCCGGCTGCATGTCTGACAGCTTGACCCGGTACAGTTTCTTGGTGACAGCCGCGCTGCCGATCTGGTTGTCGCGCTCAAGGATGTAGACGTGGTCGCCATGGGCGGTGATCTCAGACAGTCCGACCCAGCCCTTTTCCGGTGCCGCCTTGGGATAGAGCACGGCGCCCCATTCCGTAGTCTCCAGATTGTAGGACACCAGCTTCACGTGATGCTTGGGATCGTCTTTCCATTCGCGCTGAACCGCCATCCAAAGCTGGTTACCCACCTTGGTGATGCCTTCGAAACCGAAACGCTTTTCGACGGCCATCAGCTCTGCCGGCAGACCGATTTCAGCCTTGATCTCCCCCTTGCTGTTCACATTGTAGAGGGCGTGGGGAATGACCCGATCGGTACGCCCTTCCGAGGCGATTCAGAAACCACCCTCACCGTCCGGCGTGATGCCTTCCATGTCCAGTTTCTGGGCCGGTTGGCCCGAACGGGTAACGCGAATGGCCCTGGTGATGCGGGCCGGTTGGCTGGTGGCATCAATTTCAAAGATGGTCGGCTGCATGCCATAGAAGCTGTCATTGACCGCAAAGAGCTTGCCGGCTGACCGCGGATCTGCAGCAAGGCCTGACAGCGCACCCCAGCCGATCAATTCAGAGGCGCCGGCCGATGTGATGGTCGGGTATTGCGCTGGACCTTCNCCCANCTGGTAGATNATNACATGGGCNCGCACCCCACCGTCCTCGATCAGATCGGCTTCGTTGGCAGTGACCAGAAGATTGCGGTCGGGGATGGCGACAATGCCTTCAGGCGCAATACCGGAAGGCAGCAGCTGTTTGAGAACCGGTTTGGCCGGATCGGTGGCGTCATAGACACCGACGATCGAACCGCGCTCCGAGCCGATAAAGATCATCGGCGTGCCCCCGAAAGTTGCCACTTCCACGGATTCAGGCTCGACGCCTTTCTTGTTGGAGCGCTTTTCAGGGTAATGGCCGACCTGAACAATCGCATGTTCAAAGCCGGTCTTGTCTTCATACACGACGGTGCCGTTCTTGTTGAAGATCGTCCAACCCCGCGAGCCGCCTTCATAGTCGCCCTCGTTGGCGGTGATGAAGTGCTGGTCATCGAGCCATTTCACCGCATCCGGTTCGCGCAGCACATTGGCTTTCGACGCCGCAAAAGTCAGCGCCCCGTCGCGGGCCACATCGATGTTGTCCAGATCAACGCCACCGGCTGAAAAATGCGACAGCACTTTGCCATCGCTGCCAACGACGACCATGTGGTTGTTTTCCTGAAGCGAAACGACGGTTTCGCCGAGACCGTTGACGTCAACGAATTCCGGCTCCGGGTCGCTTGGGGCAATGGCGGCAAGGCCGGTCAGATCCGTGACCCGCTTGCCGGCGCAATCCGCGACGCCGTTGGCGATCGGGAAAGTCACCAGGTTGCCCGCGGGCATCTGCGGAATGACCCCGTCATTGAGATCCTCATCGCGCTCATTTTCGATGGCGATGGCGACAAACGAACCGTCTTTTGCAACCGCGATACTGTCTGGCTGGCCGCCCAGATCACAGCTGGCGAGAACCGACTTATTGTCGATGCCAATGGTTTTCAGCAGGCCGGAAGGCGCGGTGTAGCTTTGCGATGTATTGATGCCAACGAAAGCCGAATTGCCGACAACGGCAACGCTGGTGGGCTCGCCGTCCAGCGCAACATTGCCCAAGGGTTGGGGCGAGGCCGGGTCGGAAATGTCGATCATCCCCAAAACGCCAAGCGGGCTGTCGGTGTAGATCAGCGTCATACCGTCGGGGGTTGCCGCAATGATTTCCGGCGATGTTTCGCGGTTGCGGTCTTCACCCGCTGCCATATTGTCTGGCGTGGCAAAGGACGCGATCCGGTTGAAATTGAGCTCAGCTGCCGCTGCTGTGGTTGCAGCAGTGGCCGCCAGCGAGGTCGACACGGCGAGTGCCAAACGGACTGCAAGGCAAGTTCTATTCTTTCTCATGAACGTGGTCTCCGATGAAATCCTGATCATCGGATAGGGAAAGGATGTGACAGTTTCGCACCAACCTCATCCGAGTTGGGGAGAACCTGTGGAGCAAGCCTTGGTGCAAATCTCCGATGGCCCGGCCGAACGCGGTTGCGCCCGGCCTTGATCACAGAATGCCGGCGCGGGCAATGTCCTGGGCGGCAAAGTCGATCAGGGCTCTGACTTTGCGTGGCAAGACCCGGCCCTCGATATAGACCGCGCTGAGCGGGCTGCCGGTCTGGGTATGCGCTTCCAGCAGGGGCACCAGCGTCCCGTCCTCCAGCGCCTGGGTCAGCACGAAACGGGGCACATAGGCGATGCCCAAACCAGAGCGGGCAAGCTGCACCGCGCCCTGTGCAGAGTTGACGCTGAACCTGCCCTTGATGTCGACGGTTTCCGGCACGCCGTCGCGCATGAAGGTCCAGCGCCGGGGCGCGCTGCGGTTGGTGTCGACAATGCAGTTGTGGCTGGACAGGTCTTTCAGGCTTGCAGGTTGGCCAAACTGTTGGATGTAATCGGGGCTGGCCACCAGCACCGACCGAAACAGGCCGAGGCGCCTTGTCTTCAAGGTCAGCATGTCCGACTGACCCATGCGGATGGCCAGATCAAAACCTTCGCTGGCCAGATCGACAAACCCGTCGCTGAGCCGCAGATCAAAACTGAGTTCGGGATGCTGGGCGCCAAACCGCTCGATCATGCCGACCACATAGGTCTCGCCCAGCGTGACGGGCGCCGAGATGCGAATGGTGCCGCACAAGCTGCGCTGGCCCTCGGCAATGTCGGAGAGCAATTCGTCAAAATCGTCCAATAGCGCCGGAGCCCGGGCCAGCAGATTTTCACCAGACGGTGTCAGACCGACCTTGCGGGTTGTGCGCTGAAGCAGGCGGGTGCCGAGCCGGGATTCGAGCGCCGCCACATATTTCGACGTTAACCGGTTGGATACACCCAGTTGGTCGGCCGCCGCGGTGAACGAACCGGTCTGGGCCGTTGCGACGAAAGCTCTGAGTTCATCGACAATATCCAATGCAGCCTCATTAAGAACAATTTGTAGATAGTCATTCCATGAAATCTCTATTTCATGGATTTTTGTCAATCCCTATTGTGGTGTCATCCGGTTGGCGATGAGCTGTTTGATCGTCGTTCATCCATCGAAATTCACTTTTTCAAATGAGAGAGACCTGACATGAACACTTATTCCAACTCCGACTATGCAGCCCTCGTTCTGCGCGTTTCCACTGGTGTGCTGTTCCTCGCACACGGCCTGCTGAAGGTGAACGTTTTCACTATTGCGGGAACCGTTGCCTTCTTTGAAAGCCTCGGCCTGCCGGCAATCCTTGCCTATCTGACCATCGTCGCCGAGATTGGCGGCGGTATTGCCCTGATCCTCGGCGTCGCTACACGCCTGGTGTCGCTGGCGCTGATCCCCGTCCTGCTGGGCGCGACCTGGGTTCACCTGGGTAATGGTTGGCTGTTCTCCGCTGAAGGTGGCGGTTGGGAATTCCCGCTGTTCTGGGCCTTCATTCAGGGAACCTCCGCCCTGCTGGGCAGCGGTGCCTATGCGGTGCGCATCCCCGTCGTCAACAAGGCTCTCGGCCAGTTCGCTTAACCTCCCTGCCGGCAGCGGGCGCCTTCAAACGGGCCCGCTGCCCATTTTCAACTTTTGTGATCGGCCAAGCCTATCAGCGCTTCGGCCGGTCATTGCATTGTCAGGACAAGTCCTCAGACAAGTGAAAGTCCTTTCGGGCTGGCGCCGGCGCCGCCAATCGGCTTAAGTCGAACCGGCAACTGAATCACCGGAAAACACAGACATGGCATTTGGCGGGTCCCGGGCGCTTGGCCTGATCGCTGCCCTGGCGACAGTGACGATCTGGGCGGCCTTCTTTCTGGTCACCCGCTTCGCCGTTGAGGGCGACTTCACCGTCGAGGAGGTGTTGATCCTGCGCCTCGTACCGGCGGCCCTTGTCATGGCTCCCCTGATGCTGCGCCTCGGGGTTCTGCCAGGTACCAGCTCCTGGCCCCGCGCTGCGATGCTGATGGTCGGTGCCAGCGCAGTGTTTCCCTATGTGGTGTCCTCGGGATTAGCCTTTGCGCCGGCCTCAGACGGGGGTGCACTGGCGCCCGGCATCCTGCCTTTCTGGACCGCCCTGGCTGCCTATGTCCTAAGCCGGGAAATGCCTGGCCCGAAGCGTCGCTTGGGGCTTGCTCTGATCCTGCTTGGCGCGCTGGTGGTGTTCCTGTGGCAGATCTATTCCGGAGCCGATCCGGGCGCCTGGAAAGGGCATTTGATGTTCCTGACCGG
>JABSRX010000079.1:0-9999 GCA_013214695.1 Rhizobiaceae bacterium
AGCCTATATCATCAAAGGACGCGTGGAGATCTCGGTGGATGGACACCGGGTTGGTGAAAGTCGCGCCGGATCCTATGTCGGTGAACTGACCTTCCTCGATGCCCGCCCGGCGACCGCAACCACCAAGGTGGTCGAGCCGACGACCTGTCTGATCTTCTCAGCGCCCCGCCTGTATGATCTGATTCGCCGCAAGCCGGAAATTCAGACTGCCGTGGTGACGAGCTTTTCAAACGACACGCGCGAGAAGCTGCTGCTGCGCGATAAGACACACATTGATCTGATGACAAAGAATGATCATCCGGCCCGCACGGCAAAGGTTGCCGAACTGGCCGACTAGGTCGTTGGCAGGACGGGCGGCTCACATGTCGTCTGAGATGGCTTGTAACAGTGCATCGGGCTGGTTCAGGCGAATGAGTTTGCGTTGGGTGTGAATGACGCCGGACTTTTTCAATCCTGACATGATCCGGCTGACGACCTCGCGGTTCGAACCGATCCAGTTGGCGATTTCAGAATGGGTCGGCGCGTCGACGATTTCCCCACCGGGATGCATTTGCCCCGTTTCAAGCGCCATGCGTACGATATAGGAGCGCACCCGCTGCTCGGCGCTGAACAGAGTTGCCTCATAAAGACGTTCCGTCAAACGCCGTACCGTGGCCACCAGACCAAGCATAACTCTTTGTCGCACCAAGGGGATGTGTTCGACGACTGCTTGAAAGTCTGACTGGCTGACGACCAGCACTTCCGCCTTGCGGTGGGCATAAATTGACAAAGAACGTTCGCCGCCATCGAGCGCTGCCAGCTCCCCCTGATAGGTGCGATAATCGATGCGCCCAAAGATCATTTCACGCCCATCAACCGTGATGTGAACCGCCAGCAACCGGCCGCTGATCAGGAAGTAGACGTCCTTTGAATTGTCGCTTTGGTCAAACAGGGTCTGCCCGGGTTCCAGTGTTTTCAGACTGGCCCGGATGCCCAGATTGGACAATTCCGCGGCATCAACATCCTGAAACAGCGGCATCTCGGCCAATAAAGTGAGTGTGTCTGCCGCCATCCCGCTGCGCGCCCCCAGTGAATTCCAAGGCCGAGGATAGGCGAGTTTGCTTTCCCAGTCTATTGTTTCAAAACGCCTTTTCAGGAGGCGTTTTGGTAGCGTCAGTCAAAAACGATCGGAATATCCAAAAAAATGTATCGCTGTGTCGTGGAACACAGAGGCCTGAACGCGTTCTCGCTAAATTTTGATCATCGAGAACGACAGAAAGGGTTCAAAAATGTTCATAGCAACGACCGCAGTTTTGCTTGTTGTAATGTTTGTCCTGCACGTCCAACACACCAAGTCATTCTAAGAAAATCCAAAGCGTTCGGCGGCAAATTGCCGCCGGATGGAAGGACCGCTTCGTGAGGGCATTAGAGCGGACCATGGCGAAAGATGGTCGTTTGAACGGCTCAACCAAGCCAAAACCCGAACCCCACTGCACCATTTTGGGGAACGGCTGACAAAGGTCATCACCACATCACAACCAGCGGCTGCCTGCACAGCACACTCTTGAGTAAGGTATTATGTCGAAATCCGACTATTCAGAATCCGTTCGTGCTTCCGACCCTGGAGCATTTGATTCTGCCCGCACGGCCTCACCTGACACGATGGTGGATTTTGACCATGAGCCGCTTTTGATCAATTGCGACGCCAGCGGTCGAACAGGATGGCATCCGCCTTATTTTGTTGATAAACAGAAGGTAGTCGAGAGTGATGCAAATTGGGGCACAAGTCCGAGTATGGACGATATCAGAAGTTGGCTGCAGGCCATCGGCTGCGAACAGCACGTCGCGGCCTTTGAGGAGAATGGTATCACCCTCGATCTGGTGAGCGATCTCAGCGATGCCGACTTCAAGGATCTGGGACTGACGATCGGCGACAAAATCCGCCTGCGCAGAGCCATCGCCGAACTGGCTCCTGGCGATGATGGCGCAGCTGCCAGTGAACAAACGCCGGTGGCTGCTGTCGAGGGCCCTCCAACTCCCCAACCTGTTGCTGTTGAGGCCACACCAGACGTGGCTGCGGGTGCGAATGTACTTGCTGCGGAACATCAACCTGGCACGGCACGTGAACGCCGGCGTCTGACCGTGATGTTTGTCGACCTTGTAGGTTCAACCGAACTGTCCACTAAAATGGATCCGGAAGACTGGAGCGATGCCCTGCGCGATTACCAGGATACCGTTTCCGGCCACATCACCCGCTTCGATGGTCATGTGGCCCAATATCTGGGCGATGGTTTGCTTTGTTTTTTCGGTTGGCCGAAGGCTCAAGAAGATGCGGCCGAACGGGCAGTTGAGGCTGCGCTGAAGATCGTTGAGACGGTGCCGAAGGCCAAACTGTTTGGTGAGTCCATGTCGTGCCGTATCGGCATCGCCACGGGCCTAGTTGTGGTCGGCGAATTGATCGGTCGCAACTATTCCACCGACAACACAGCAATTGGTGAAACATTGAATTTTGCCGCGCGCCTGCAGACCATGGCCGACGTCAACCAGATTGTCGTCTCCCACAGCACCCAGGAATTGCTTGGTACGGCGTTCGAGTTGAAAGACCTCGGAGAGCACAGTCTCAAGGGCATTCCTCAGAAGCAGCAGATCTATGCGGTGGTTTCCAGCAACCCCGAATATGATCGCTTTGCTGCCCGAAAGGGCAAAAATATGGGGTCACTGGTCGGTCGCGAAAATGAGCTGGCTCTGCTGCTGGACCGTTGGACGATGACCAAGGAAGGCGAAGGCCAGGTTGTCACGCTGATTGGCGAAGCGGGCATCGGAAAGTCACGCATCACCCGTGCACTGTTGGAGGCGTTGTCGGAAGAGGACTACCAGTTTGCAGCCTTCCACAGCTCGCCCTATCAGCAGGACACGGCATTCTGGCCAGTAACCAGCCGACTGATGGCCGCTGCCGGCATTCAGGCCGAAGATTCAGATGCCGAGCAAATGGACAAGGTGCGTCATCTGATGGGCGAAGTGGGGCTTTCGGACCCGGTCGCCATCAGCCTGATTGCCGACCTGCTCGGAGTGAAGAACAAGAGCTCCGAGCAGCATCTAGCGATGTCACCGTCGGCCCGACGCTCTGCAACCTTCGCCACTCTGGTTGACTATATCGTGCGCCTGTCGCGACAGAAGCCATTGGTCATGCTGATCGAAGACGCACACTGGACCGACCCGACCAGTCTCGAGCTCATCAACACCGTGGTGGACCGTTTGGAACAAGAGCGGATCATGCTGCTGATCACCTGCCGTCCGGAAGTGGAGATTGGACTACAGAACCGGTCCTATAGCACCAGCATGCGTCTCAACCGTCTGGGCCGACGTGGGGTTGAAGAGATCGTCGAACGCATGGGCGGTGGTAAATTGCCCAAGGAGACGATTGACCTGATCGTACAGCGCACCGACGGCGTTCCGTTGTTTGTCGAGGAATTGTCCAAGGTGATGGTCGAAAGCGGCGATCTGAGCGTTCCGGTCAGCCTCCACGACACGCTGATGGCACGTCTCGATCAGCTGCCAGAGGTCAAGGAAGTTGCCCAGATCGCCAGCGCATTCGGACGCGAATTTGAGGCGGGACCGCTGGCGCAGGTTTCGGAACTGGCGCCGGAAGTCATCAACGAATCTCTTCAAAGCTTGGTTAAGATCGAGTTGGTCTTTTCGCGCAGCAACGGCAAGGGCGCGCATATCTTCAAACACGCCTTGGTCCGTGATGCGGCCTATGAAAGCCTGCTGAATCGCCGTCGCCAGGAAATTCATGGTCAGATCTTCAAGGTGCTGCAGGAAAAGGAAGATGTCACGCCGGGCGTGCTCGCGCACCATGCAGCCGAGGCAAAGTGGTTCGATGAGGCGGTTCGTTACGGTCGCATGGCGGCGGAGCAGGCCCTGGCCCGGCCGGCTTACGCCGAAGCCATTGCGCATCTGGAAAAAACCTTGGCTCTGTTGGACCAAAGCGGGATGTCCGGCGATGTGCGCGAGCAGCGCAAACAGTTGCTGTTGCTGACCGGTCAGGCTCAGATCGCGCATCTGGGTTATGCCGCTGAATCGACGGTGAAGACCTATGCGGAAATCGAGGCGATCGCCAAAGCGAATGACGACGCCTCAATGTTGGTGGATGGTCTGTATGGACGCTGGGCCAGCCAATATGTGCCGGGGCGCAATAAGGTGGCCCTGGAGATCGCCGACGCCATTTGCGACATCAGCGAGCACGCGGATGATGATTTGGCAGTGGCCCTCGGTTTGCGGCTGCGGGGCACGGTGCTCACCATGATGGGCCGGATTGATCCCGCCCTGAAAACACTATCGCAGGTCGACAACTACTACGACAGCAATCGCCACAAGCAGTTGGCGTCGCGCTTTGGCCAGGACGTCAGCATTGCCGGCAAGTGCTATCGCATCGGCGGGTTGACCTTGAAAGGCCGGCTGGACGAAGCGGCGAGCCTCGCCGAGCAGGTCTTGCGCGACCTGGAGGAAGTCAACCACCCGCATACGGCTGGGTATGCATTGGGTCATCTGGCCTGCTTCCTGTGCTCGGCCAAGATTTCGCCATTGGGCGAAGAAGTGGCTCAGAAATGCATAGCCGTCAGTGAGAGCGAAGAAACGCCGCTTTGGGCCGCGCTGGGCCACGCTTCCCTTGCGATGGGTATGATCCACCGCGATCAGGCAAAGGATGCGCTGCCGAAACTCGGCACGGCATTGGAACTGCTCAAGGAACTGAAGTTCTCGGTCTTCCGTCCGATTCTTTTGCCTGTTTATGCCCACGCGCTGGCGCTGAATGGAGAATTTGCGGCAGCGGCGGCGAAGATTGCCGAAGCCAAAGAACTGGTAGAAGAGGATGATGCGCGTTTCTCAGAGGTCGACATCATCTGTACCGATGGCCAGATCAAGCGGTTGAACAACGATCGCGACGGTGCGCGGAAGCTCTTTGAGTCGGGCATAGAGCGTGCCAAGGAACAGGGCCACCTGACGTCAGAATTGCACGCGGCCAGCCTGTTGTTCGATTTGTTGCAGGAAGAGGACGGCGACGGCGACGGCGGCGATGGCGATAAGGCGCGGGATATTCTGCAAGATGTCTATGACCGGTTTGAAGAAGGTCATTTCCTGCCGGATCTTCGGGCCGCTGAGGCCAAGCTGCGCCGCTAGTCGGCGCGGTGCACAATAACTTCGCAGGCTTCCTGTGCTGCGATGCTGATGATCGCAGGATGCGAAAACAGGTTGTCTCGGTTCTGGGTCCAGATCTGCCAAGCTGCAGGCGGAAATGGTTTTGACAGCGTGGCCGTTCGCCAACCTTGATGGGTTTTCTCCGCCGCGATGGCAATTTGCGGCAGCAGGTTGAGATTGAGACCCATGCCGAGGGCCTTGATGACGGCCTCTTTTGCGGTCCAGGTTGCCAGCAGGGCGTGCAGGCGTGCTTCGTCGTCAAGCGCCAGAAGGGCCTGCCTTTCTTCGGCTGACAGAATTTTCGACGCAAAGCCCGCAACATCGATGGCGCGTTTGAATTCAATATCAACGCCAATTGGGGATGTCTTGGATATAGCTACAACGCCACCGAATCGGCCATGGGAAGCACTGAAATGAACGCCTTCATGGTGGCCTTTTACATTGGGCTTCCCGGCCGCACCGGTCGTGAAACGCAGTTCTCGAGGTGAGGCGCCAACATGTTTGGCCAGAATGCGTCGCCGCATTGCGCGCCGTAGGGCAAAGTTGGACGCCGCCTTGCGGCTTTCAAATTGGTCATGTTCGGTGATCTCATCGTCGTCCAATAACATGAGATCCTCGCTCGCTGCTGCGTCGGGTCCTATGGGAAACCAGTGTAGATCAATTCTCGGTTCGCTCATTGGTGCGTCTGCTGGTCGACCACCGCGTTGATTTCATCGGTGATCAATTGGGTGACAGCCTCGAGCGATTCATTAAACGGAAACTGGTGTCCGCCATCGACTGTCCGGTGCCGGATTTCGCAGCCAAGATGTGCTGCCCAGCGCGCTACGGCCGCCTCTGGCACGACAGGGTCCGACCTGCCGCACAACAAATGGGTGAGGACGTCAGGTGGGTCGTCAGTGGCTGAAACCGAATGCCGGCGCAACAATTGAAAATCAGCACGCAAGACCGGTTCCAGTGATTCAAACAGGTCGGGGTTGTCGATCACCTGTTTGTTTTCGGGGTCGAATGCCAGCAGCAGACGTTCCAGTTCCTGCGACTCCACCGGCGCTCGGTCCGCCTGTCCGGACGGAGGCGTTGTTGCCGACATAAACAGGCGTGCGGGCGCGCATTGATGATCGCAAAGCCGTTTGGTCAGTTCGTAGGCAAGGACAGCGCCCATGCTGTGGCCGAAGAGCAAAATGGGACGTCGTCTGGGAATTTGCAGAACCGCACCGGCAAGGTGATCGACCACTGTGGTGAGGTCATTGATCGCTGCCTCATCGATGCGGTTTTCGCGGCCCGGCAGTTGTGCGACATGGACTCGGCAATAGGCTGGGAGATGGGCTTGCCAGGCTTTGAACCGGGACGCCCCTGCCCCGGCGCCGGGAATGCAGATCAGATCGACCAGCGGTGTCAGGCGTGTTGGCCAAGCTTGAAGCCACAGACTGGATTGTGCCGCACCACCCCTCATGCGCTGGCGGCATTTTGCGAGAGCAACCTGTCCTCGATGATCGACCGGATAAACTCAAAATCTTCAACAATGGCAAAATGCCCAGTGTCACGTTCAAATCTTTCAAAGCGACTGGTCGTAAACTTCTCCCACAAATCGGCATGGCTGCGTTGGACATAGTCATCGCGACTGCCGCGGAAACAGGTAATCGGGATGTTGAAGGGCCGCTCGGGCAGATAGACATACCGGCTGGTCATTTCGAATTCGGCCCGCACTGTTGGGAGAACGAGCTGTCGCAGTTCTTCGACCTCTAGCATTTTGGAGCTTTCCGAAATTCCAAAGGCCCGCACGATTTCGGAGAAAACGTCATCGGATTGCTGATGCCCTAGGCGCCCTGCCCTGTAGTCGTCGAAAGCGCCAAGGCGTTCATTCAACTCGGCCTCAAAACTACCCGGCGCGCGCAGAACGCTGGGCGGCCGTGCGCCAGATACGAATATGTGCTTGGGCATGGGATCCCGGCGGGCCTGGAAGAAGCGCAACATTTCATACAAGGTCAAGCCGCCGAGGCAGTGACCCAACATGGCGTAGGGTCGGTCCAGCTTGTCACGCAGTTCTGGATAGAGGCCACGGGCGAAGTCTTCGATGGTGCGCACCGGCGTTTCGTCAATGCGCCCTAACCGTCCGGGTGCTTCGACGGAGACAATTTCGATATCGGGGTCAAAGGCTTCCCCCCATGCGTCAAAGACGGCTGAGCCACCTCCAGCGAAGGGGAAACAGATTAAGCGCATCCGGGCATCGGGGCGCGGTTTTTGAACCACCAGCCAGGACCCGGTCCGCTGGTTGATTTTCGCGACAACCGCTTCTGACTCATCTTCAATGTTATCCTCGCCTGACGTGGCCGTCACCGTCGCCGTTGCCGCCGCCGCCGTCGCTGCTGCGGCGACGCTGCCGGTGGGCAGGTCATCCAGGACCATTTGGGTGAGTTCGTTGATTGAAGGGCCTTTTAGCAATTGTCGTGCCGGCAGGCGCACCCCAAAGACGTTTTCGATGTCGTTGATGACGGTGATCGACATCAGCGAATCCAAGCCGACTTCCCGCAGCGACATGTCCGGGTCCGGGGCTTCATCCAGTTCCAGATTGACGGTACAGATGCGCGCGATGGCCGATTGCAGGATGTCTCGGCGGTTTGAGGGGGTGGCCGCGTTGAATTGGTCGAGCGTCGTGGCGAGATCATCGAGCAATTGGCGATTGGACCCCGATTGGCCGTCGGTCAGCTTTTCATAGAGCTTTGGAGGCTGGGCAAATTGACTGACGAACCGGCTCCAATCCGTATGGGTGACCACCATGTGATCCTGCCGATTGAGCAGCGTGGCATTCATCGCCTGCAGACCAATGTCCATGGGAATGAAACGGGTGCCACGGGCGCGCCAGATGGCTTCCCCGCGTTCGCCGGATTCAACCGCCAGGCCAGCATTTTCGAAGGGTCCCCAATTCATCGCCGTAGCGGCAAGGCCGAGACGGCGGCGGTAGCCGACCAGACTGTCGAGGAAGGCATTGCCGGAAACATAGTTGAGCTGGCCCATTGAACCGATGACGCTGAGGATCGAAGAAAACAGGACAAAATGGTTCAGGCCCAGCTTCTCGGTAGCCTGATGCAGTGCCCAGCTGCCTTCGATCTTGGCGGCGGTGACCCTGTGATAGCGCTCCCAGTCCATGTCGATCATGATGCCGTCGTCGAGCAGTCCAGCACAGTGGAACAGACCATCCAGTGCCGGACCGCGCCGGTTGATTTCGCCCACCAATTGGTCGACTTGTTGCACGTCGGCGATATCGGTTGAGACGACATGAACCGTGGCACCCTGGTCTTCCAGGGTGCTGATTTCAGCCTGGGTCTTCGCATCGGGCTTGCGGCGGCTCACCAACCACAGGTGACGGGCGCCCTGTTCTTCCACAAGCCACTGACCGACCTTGAGACCAAGGGCGCCCAAACCGCCGGTGATGAGATAGCTGGCATCGGGAACGATGGGTGGTAGAATTGGGCCTGCATGGTCGTCGAAGCCGCGCCGCACCAATCGGGGGCCGAAGCGTTCACCCTGACGCAGGGCGATTTGATCTTCCCGGTCAGGCACATCTCCTGCCAGCAGTTCGGCGAGAATTTCTGTCCCCAGGGTCTCGTCGTCGATATCGATCAACCCACCCCAGACATTTGGGTGCTCTTGGGCGATGGCCCGTCCATGGCCCCAGAGTACGGCCTGGATTGCCTCGCCGCCCAAAGCGGCGTCGACTGGGGCCTGGGCGCCCCGGGTGAGATACCAGATCTTGGGTTGGATCTCAGCGGCGGCGAAGGTTTCGGTGGTCAGCCGCAGCATGGCTTGCGAAAGCTCAAACTGTCTCTGCGTTTCTTCGGTCAGCCGTGCCGTTGTCATCAAGGCCAGCGGGCGCGACGACAAGGCCATTGCGTTGATCACACCACGCACCGGCGCATCCGGAGTAGGAGGTTGAACGGTGTCATCCATGACCTGTTCGGGAGACACAATATCAAACGACTGGCCGCTGGCTTCAAACGCCTGAAGCAGACCATCCACTTCGCCGGAGTTGTGTGTGATCACCAGCCAGTGGCCGACTTTGTCGGTGGCGGCTGCTTCGTCCATGGGACATGGTAGCCAGTCGACGCCATAGAGCCAGTCAGCGACGTTGTCTGTCTCAATTGGCAGAAATTCTTCGCGGCTGAATTGCTTGATGGTCAGGCCAGCGAGCGTGGCAACAGGTGTGCCATCTGTCGCGAAGATATCGATATCGACACAGTAACGTTCGCCCGCCACCTGATCTTCAGCGCGGGCACGGCATAGGGACCAGACTTCTTCAGGGACATCGCGATAAACGGCGAACCTTTCAACCGTGATGGGCAAGAAGGTGGTGTTCTCGTCCTCTATTGAGCCGAAGTCACCATATTCGCCCGTGGCCGCGGGGAACAAATGCAAACACGCGTCCAGCAAGGCCGGGTGCATGGGTGAATCAAGTTTTGGTAGATCGGGATTGAGGTGAACCAGACCAAGCGCGCTTTGGGCGCCCAGGAAAACCTGTTTCAAGTTGCGGAAGCCGGGTCCGTAGTTCAGCCCCAAATGATCCAATGCCCGGTAATAGCTGTTGGGATCGATCTGTTGCGGATGCTGTCTTTGCCATGCCTTCAGGTCCCCAACGGGTTGCGGCTCGAAGGTCGACTTGCGAATTGTGGCTTCACAATGAGTGCGCCAGTCCTGACCCTCGTCCGCGGTCTGTTGCAAACTGTGGAGCTTGGCCGTTCCGGCCTCCAAGTCTCCGGGAATGTCGAAGTTGAGAAGACAGCCCTGACCTTCGTCTGAGACGGATATCAGACAGGCTTCCTGATAGGTCAG
>JABSRX010000079.1:10099-48222 GCA_013214695.1 Rhizobiaceae bacterium
GCCGGCGTAATAGCCCTTGAAGTCGACGGGATAGCCCTGCTCCCAAAGTCCAGCCAGGGTATCGGCAGCCACGGCCAGATCACCGCGTTCCCCGTCCAACATGCCATGCAGTCTCTGGGCGGTGCCGTCGCTATCCGAGCTGGCGGCGGCGGCGGCGAAGCTGCGCAAGGCTGTGCCGGGGCCAACTTCAATGAAGTCGGTGATGCCAAGGTCGCGCAATACGCTCAGTCCCTTGGCGAAATTGACGGGCTGCAGAATGTGCTGGGACAGATAATTTCCATCCGGCGCCGATGTCAGAACCTCCCCAGTCATATCCGAGATAAAAGTAATCTGCGCTGTGTTGGCTTCTGCCCCGTCGACTACTGCTTTGAAAGGTGCCACAGCAGGTTGCATCAGTGGCGAATGAAAGGCGTGGGAGACCGGCAATTGCCGCTCTGGAATATCGGCCTCCTCCGCCAGCGCCATGGCGCGTTTGACCGCGCCTTCCTCTCCGGCGATCACCGTGCTGACCGGGCTGTTCATTGTGGCAATCGACACGCCGTCCACCTGGTCGCAGATCGCTTGAGCCGCAGCGACATCGGCAAACAACGCACACATGGTGCCACCAGACGGCAGCTCGCCCATGATCCGGGCCCGGTGGGCGATCAGATCTGTCGCATCCTCAAGGACATAAATTCCGGCAACAACCGCTGCGGCATAGGCGCCGACGGAGTGACCCAAAACCGCATCCGGCTTCAGTCCCCAGCTTTGCAACAGGACGGCAAGGGCATATTCAATCGCAAACAAGGCCGGTTGGGCGATGCTCGTATGATCAAGCCCTTCAGCCTGTTCGGCGCTGTAGAGCGCTGCCGCAATGTCCAGGTCGAACTTGTCGGAGAGCCGGTTGGCCACCTGTTCAAAGACGGTGCGGAATGCTGGTTCTGTGTCATAAAGTTGGCGTGCCATGTTGGCCTGCTGCGCGCCTTGGCCGGGAAATAGGAAGGCCAGTTTTGCCTTGCTCGGGGCCGCAGTCACCGGATCCTTGGCTTTCGCCAGTTCGGTGATCAGACCTGCTGCGTCGACTGCGCTGACCGCCAGGCGGTGTTTGAACTGCTTGCGGTATCGACTGGCCGTGAAGCACATGTTGGACAGGGCATCTGTTCCATCCAGCGCGGCCAAATGGTCTTGCCACTGAGATGCCATGGTTGTGAGTGCCGCTTTGGAGTGGGCGCTCAAGGCCAAGACATGGACGGGTTTGGATTCCGAAGCCGGTGCTGGTTGCGGATCCGGTGCCTGCTGTAAGACGGCAAAGGCATTCGTACCACCAAGCCCAAGGGAATTGACCGCCGCCCGATGGGGCGTTTCTTTGCTGGGCCAATCCTGCGTTTGAGTTGGAACGACGAAGGGGGTGCGGTCTAGCCCCATGCGCGGATTGGGGGTTTTGAAGTTCAGCGTCTGCGGAATTTTTTGGTGGTAGAGCGACAGGGTGGCTTTGATCAGTGAGGCAATCCCGGCCGCCTGTTCCAGATGCCCAATATTGGTTTTGACCGAACCAAGATAGCAACTGCCTGTGGTCGCGTTGGGGTCGTTTGAAAAGCAGCGCCGCAGTGCCTCGACCTCGAGCGGGTCGCCGACAACGGTTCCTGTACCGTGGCCTTCCACATAGCCGATCGACGAGGGTGCCACTTCGGCTGCCGCAAGCGCGGTCTCCATCGCCTGCTGTTGGCCAGACGTGCTGGACGCGGTGTAGCTGAGCTTTTCGCCACCATCATTATTGATGGCTGAGCCAAGGATGACGGCATAGATGCGGTCGCCATCCGCCAAGGCGTCCTCCACGTGTTTCAGCACGACAATGCCGGCGCCGCTGCCAAATACGGTGCCTTCGGCCTCGGCATCATAGGCCCGGCACTTGCCGTCCGGAGAGAGAATGTCACCGGCGCGGTGGATGTATCCTTCGTGGTGCGGCACACGCACGACGGAGCCGCCGGCAATGGCCATTTCGCACTCCCCATCGAGAATGCTCTGACACGCCATATGGGTCGCCACCAGCGCCGTCGAGCAGGCCGTCTGGACGTTGACCGAGGGGCCGGTGAGACCCAGCTTGTAGGAGAGCTTGGTACTCAAGAAGTCCTTGTCATTTGCCAGATGTTCGACACCGCCAGTGGTACCACCATGCAGCGCTGCCTGGGCCAACAAATAGGACGATACGACGCCGCCGGAACCGACAAATGCCCCCACACGCTGGGCAATTTCTCCGGGAATGTAACCGGCATCTTCAAAGGCGTGCCAGGCGATTTCCAACAGCAGGCGCTGTTGTGGATCCATCAGCCGCGCCTCCCGCGGGCTGTACTCAAAAAATGCCGCATCGAACTTGTCGATGTCATCAAGAACCGGAGACGCCTTGACGTAGTCGTCGCGTTTCAGATCGCGGGGTGGAACGCCCGCTTTCAGCAGTTCCGAATCATCAAAGTGGCGGATTGAATCAACGCCGTCACACAGATTTTGCCAGAAGGCAGCAGGATCATTGGCGCCGGGGAACCGGCAGGCCATGCCGATGATGGCGACGCCGCGGTGATCTGTTTCGCCACTCATCCCTCAAGCAGGCTAGCGCCGCCGATTGGCGCGGCGGGAGACGGACGCTGGCGCCGCTGGCTCGGACGGAGTATCCGCTTCGCCAGCCGATGCCGAGTCGGGATCCAGAGCGACCTGATAGGCATTGACCAGATCGCCGACTGTGCGCACCGATGTGATGGGGATTTCCTGAAATGGATCGGCGTCTAACTCGTCCTCAAGCATCAGGACGACCTGAGCGATGTCCATTGATTTCAGCCCGAGCGTGTCGACCAGTTTGGCGTCGTCTTCGACACCAGGATTTTCCAATCCCTGCTCTTCGAGAAGATCGGAGATCGTGTCACGGACCAACTGGCCCACGCGGTTTGCGGCTTCACTTTTTGCTAGCATGTCAATCCTCCGTCAACGACCAGTGTCTGACCTGTTATGAACGAGCCCTGTTGCGATGCAAGGAAATACACCGCTTCGGTGATCTCGCTTGGGTCCGCCAACCGGCCAAGCGGCGTACGCCGCTGAATGCGTTTCTTAGCGTCTTCAGACAATTCCCCAACCATGGCACTTTCGAAATAGCCCGGTGCGACTGAATTGACGCGAATGTTCATGGGTCCCAATTCCCGTGCCAGACTGCGGGTGAGGCCGTCCAGCGCAGCCTTTGTTGCACTGTAGACCGCAACACCGCTGTGTCCCCGGACACTGTTGACCGAAGAAATATTGACGATCGATCCCGATTTGTTGCGGATCATCGATTTGCTGCACAGCTGGGTCAGCAGGATGGCGCTGCGCAGATTGACGTCGAGCAGCTGATCGACATCCTGCATGCGCTGCAGGGCCAACAGTCCGTCATGGCCTGTGCCGGCATTGTTGATCAACGTATCGATGCGTCCCCAGGATTTGGTGATGGTGCGGATGGCGCCGCGCAGATCATCCTCACTGGCGCCATCGACCTGCTGCCACAGGAAACGATCGGTGTCCTGATGCTCATTTTCCAGCGCTTTGACCTCAGGCGTCTTGCTGCGGCTGAAGGTGGCGACCTGGCAATTCTGTGCCAGGAACTTGTTGACCAGGGACAGGCCAAGGCCGCGGCTGCCACCGCTGATGACAACGACCGATGCGGATTGTTGTTGCGAATTGTCGTTTGTCACGATGCGATGTCCCGGTTTTTCTTGAAGCGATCGGAGTGCAACGGCGTGTCGGAAATCTTGAACATGATTGGCACTTTGTGTGGTTCCAACCGCTCGCGGCAAAACTGCCCAAGGCGCTTTTTCAAATCACGCCCGTCTTCGTCGATATCCAGTCGAACAACGGCGGTCAGCACGGAGCCCATGACCGGATTGGCGCGTGCGACCACTGTGGCATCCACAATGTTCGGTGCGTCGAGCAGAACATTTTCCACTTCGGCAGGGTGGACCTTTTCACCGCCAATATTGATCAGCTCGCTGTCGCGCCCGAGAATGCGCAGGTAGGGGCCATCGACATCGACTCGATCCCCGGTGTTCAACCAGCCATCGGCATCAAAAGGGCTCGGGGCATTGAGATAGCCGAGCATGGCGGTCGGTGCTCGTAGCCACAGAATGTCGTCGCGCACTTCGTATTCGACCTTGTTGCCACCGATTTCCAGCCACAGCGATCCGGGCGCCTTGGAGCGCGTCGGCACGATGCCGATTTCCGACAGGCCATAGGTCTGCTTCAAGCGGACATTGGGAAAGGCTTGCTGCAGGGCTTTGAGCGTGGTTTCCGGCATGACTTCCGTGCCGTAGGTGATCAGTTCAAGGCTCGATAGATCATGGCGGGATGCGGCGTCCGACATCAGCAGCATTTTCAGGAAGGTTGGACTGGTCGGCAGCAGGCTGATGCCATGGGCCTCGATCAACGCGGCCGTGGTGGCCACGGTTCTGTCGGGAGGAACGACAATTGTGCCACCCTGGCCCAGCATGTTGATCATCGTATTGATGCCGCCGATATGATCGAACAGCAGAAATGCCAGTGTGACGAAGCTCTTGCGTTCCGTCTTTGTGGTCTCCAACAGGGCGTCGAGGTCGAGCAGGCAGGTCTTCGGCGTACCTGAGGAGCCGGAACTGAACAGGATCAACCCGGCCCGACCTCCAGTACTCAGTTGGGTCAGCAAGTCATGACCATCGGGCGATGGCAGGGATGTGATCTTTGCGGCCTGCACGTCGCCGTCGCCGCGTGCGCCTTCCTTGGGTTGATTGTCGATCAGCCAATTGGCGCAGGCCATCGAACAGCGCTGTTCGATCAGTTCCTGGGGAAGTTGCGTCAGTGGTACGACCACGGCCTTGCGGATGGCCAGTGCCAGAAGCAGTGCGAAGTTTGACGGCGAATGGTCGCCCAAAACCACCACCACATCGCCTGGGCCGATGCCGTCCTGTTCCAGCAGTCGCAGCCAGGCTGTGGTTCGATCATGCAGCCGATCGTAGGTCAGCGCGCCGCCATCCCAGATGAAAGCAGCATTATCTGCGCGAGAACCCAATCGCGCCAAATACCAATGATCGACAGCAGAAGTCATTTCAGGCCGTGACGTTTTTTTTTGATTGTGCCGCCGGGCCGTGATCACGGTCGGCAGAAAGTCATTATTTTTTGTCTTTGTCCCGATCCATCGCGTTGGCGACGTCCTGAAAATTCTTGGTCATGATGTCCATGGTGGCGCGGGGATCATCGAGCGACATGCGCATCATTTTCAAATAGCTCATGCGCATATCGACGAAGGACTGCATCATCTTTGAGCTTGCGCTCATCATGGTCGACATGGCGTCCTGCATTTCCATCATCGTTTGCTCGCCGGCCTTCAGCAGATCATCTTCTGCCTTGGTGGACGCGGATTCATTTGCTTTTTCCTGGGATTCCTTACCCATGATATTGTCTCCCTCTTGCACCGCCCGGTCTCAATTTGGGCGGCAATTTGATCTCAATTTTGGTGCCACATTATGCAATGCGGAACCGGCTTCAACTAAACGGTTCGTCCGACATGCGCTGTTTGCGAATGGCGCCTGAAAATCCGTCCGCGACCTCGGACAAGGTCATTTTGGCATCGTCCAACATCAGCATCTGCACCCGGACCATGGCGGCCATCAGCTCGGTGGCGCCTTCGTGGAAACGGCTGGAGGCCTCGCGAAAACGATAGAAGTCCTCAATGGTGAATTCATCGTTTTCTTCCTGTCCTTCGAATTCTGTCTCCGGATCGTGCATCTGGCTCCCCTACGCCTGCTCAGCTTCGTCGGGAATGTGGATGGACGTATTTGACCGTTGCGGCTTTTTGGGCGGACGCTTTTTCAAGCCCAACTGCTCCCAGTGTTCCTGCAGAAAATCCTGCGCGGTGTCGTAGCCGATATCAAACAGGTCGGACATGTTTGAATGGGACCAGTCCAGCACCTTTTCCCAGCGCTCTTCCGAGATGCGATTGCGGAACGGCATGCGCAGCATGGCGGGCCGGTCAATGTGGATGGTCTCACGGCCCATATTGGAGATGTTTTTCAGTTCGTCCAACGTGAATTCAGCGTAGCGCAGCAGGTTCCGTTCGCGTTGCAGATCGTGAGATGGCTTGATGCCTTTGCCATCCTTGGACGTCGTCTCGCTACCCTCCGCCGACTGCGCCAATTCACTGCGCGCTTCTTTGACTTTCTCCAGCAGCGGCCTCGCTTTTTCCGGCAAACGCGGTTCCTTTTTGGCGAGTCCTTTACTCCGCTCCTCGTTGATTTCAAGGGCGGGTGTGATGTTGCTCAGATCTTCCTGCGATTGATCCAGCAGATCCTTGCGCTTCATGCGGGCGTCATCAATGATCGAGCCAATCTTGTCGACCAGGTCAGCCATTTCCTTGTTGCCCGATGTGTCGAGCGAATGCAGCAGGTCTTCGATCCCCACTGTCATCTGATCGTAATTCAGAATGATATTGGTATCTGAGATCATGGCGTTACAGGCGTAGCGTTTCAGATAGACCAATTGCTCCTGCAGATAGGCCAGCTGGGTTAGCGGCGCGACAATCGACTTACCCCAGGCATCGACGAGGTTTTTCGGTTCTGCCATCAAGTGGCGATTACCCATCAGATCAAAATAGATCAGCGTATCGACCTCTTCATCCTGCATCACGTTGTCAGGGTTGAACTGCATGGTGCGGATCGCTGATCCTTCAAGGAAGGTCTTCTCCTCACCACCGTCCTGCAACTTGTAGGGCGTATAGAGAAACGGCATGGCGAGCCCCGCCTTGAAGTGTTCCTCGGTGATCTCTTCTTTGGTGAAGGTGCGCTCTTTTTGGTCTTCGATGCAGTAGGCGGACAGGGAAAAGCACTTGTCGCCGTTCTTCATGTTTTGCTGAAGTTCGTCGAAGTCGACCATCAGGCTAATCCACGGCGGCGGCTGGCAAAGGCCGTGGCTGTCCGCTGACAAATCACTTGGCTGCATCATCGCGGCAAAGAATCCCAACGAGTCCCCCAGCAATCGTCGCCGCCGGGAATCTCTCGGGATCCCCCATACGGTCGGGTTGACCGCGTGGGCATAGGCTTCTGCCATGTGCCCGGTCTTCTGGAAAATCTTATAGTTGACCGGAAACTGATTATAGATGGCATCATCGATGCCCATCTCTCGAGTCTCCGCCAATTGGCGTTGCCGTGCCTGTTTCCAGGTTTCGTCTTCGGATTCGCGCCGCGGCGCCGCGTAAAGCAAGCCGGCCACCATGCCCGCGCCGGTGGTTGTCACGACATGAAAGTCGACCCCGGCTTCATCGAGCGCCAGCAAGGCTCCGGTCATCAAAGTAAGATTAGGTGCACCGCCTCCGAGTGCAATCGCCACCCTCATGGTCCCTCTCCAGATATCGACTGCTTCCGACTCAACCCAAAAACAGCCCCGCCCCGCGCGAAGCGTCGCACAGTCGGCAGGACTTAGCAATCAGTGGCGGCATGATTTGACGTTGCATTTTTCGCTTGATGCGTGCTGCGCTCATTTTGGCGCGACGCCGGTGGGTTCCTGGGGGCCGGACAGTTCCAATATGGCAGCGCCGACAATCAAGGCGGCTCCCAGCGATTCCCGCCAGCCGAAGGGTTCGCCGGAAAATACCGCTGCGGACGCCAAGCCAACCACGACTTCGGTCATCAACAACAGACCGACCCGGGCCGGTGACAGCATGGTGGCTGGCCAAACGGTCAGCCAGATCATCGGCAGAACGAAAAAGCCGGTCAGCAGGGCGAAACCGAGGATGGTGGTGACCAGGTCAGGAGCAAGGGTTGGGCCGCGCCCGGCGTTCAGCAGGAAAACGGAGATGAGTGACAGGACCAGACTGCCAAACATGAAGGCAAACAGTTGAGCGGTGATGGTGATGCCGTCGGACTTGTAGAGGCCCATGGTGCCGAGCGCCCAGGCGACCCCGGCAAGAAGCGCGAGCCAATCGCCAGAGTTTTGCAGGAACGTCCACTGCTTGGATCCGATGCTATCGGCTAGCGCGTGGGCCTCGCCGCCACCACTGGCGCCGCCGCCGCTGAGAACCACGACAAGTCCTGCCAGGCCAAACAGGATGCCGAAAGCACGGAACAGATTGAGGCGCTCCTTGAGAAAGATCAGCCCGAGCAGTGTCGACCAGACAGGGGTTAAGTAGAACAGCAGAATGGCGCGCACGACATCGGTATAGAACAGGCTGATCGTCCAAAGGCCGAAAGCCGCCCCGGTAAAGGCGCCGCTCCAGATCAGGTTGCGCCAGTTGTCAACAATGTTGCGTCGGTTGATCCAGATGGCCGGACTCAGCAGCAGCAGGGTCGAGGAATAGATGAAGACGCCGGCCCATGTGGCTTCCAGGCCAAGATGTTCCAGATGGCGTACCGGCATCCAGAACAGACCCCACATGGCGCCGCCCAACAGCAGGGCCATGCTGGCTGTTTTCGGGTTCATGTAGCGGGCTGTGTTTTGGAGCATCCCTCATCCTCCAAGTGCTAGAGCCCGAGTGCTTTGCGACGCTCTTCGGCGAAGCCTTGCACCAATCGGTCGGCGACCAGCGCCAGGATGGCCATGGCGGCGCCGGCGGCAATGCCCAGGCCAACATCCGCCTTGCCGAGCGCCAGGAAGATCGATTGCCCAAGACCGGTTGTGCCGATCAGGGCGGCAATCACCAGCATCGCGAAGGCATAGAGGATGGTTTGGTTCAGCCCCAGCAGGATGGTCGGCATGGCATAGGGTGCCCGCACCTCGACCAGAGTTTGCCAGGCGGTGGCGCCGGATGTTGTGGCCGCGTCCAGCAATTCATGTGGCGTGGTGGTCAGGCCGTGCTGGGTGTAGCGGATCATCGGCACGATGGCGTAGGCGCAGATGGCAAGAAAGGCCGAAAACTCTCCGATCTGGAAGAACATCAGAACCGGGATCAGGAACACGAAAAGCGGAATGGTCTGCAGCATGTCGCAGATCGGGCGGACAATGCGCCAGGCCAACGGGCTGACGGCACAGAGCAGGCCACTGGCACCGCCCACCAAGGCGCAAGCGAAGACGGATACGCCCGACAAGTAAAGCGACAGAAGTGCCCGTTCCCACAGACCGGAGATGAGAATCAGCCCCATCAAAACGACCACCAGAATGGACAGTTTGCGACCGCCGGAGAGATAGCCCAGCACGCCGACACCGAACAGCACGAACAGCCAGGGCAGTTCGGCAATACCGGTTTCGACCAGCAGCACGGTGAACAGGAGCATTACGGCGCCCAGTGCGCGGCCGCTATAGGCGAGAGCTGCGGCCAATATGGCCGCCACGGCAAACAGCCACAGGCTCATATCGGGCGTCCATTGAAAGCCCCAAGTGAAGGGGAGAACCGCGCCGTCCAGGCCGATGCGCAGGGGCAGCAACATGAAGAAGACGATGTTGTTCTTGATCGCATCAAGATTGGCACCATTGGCGGCGGTGAAGGCGCCCAGGCTTTTGTCTACGGCGTCGGCAATGGCGTCGAAGACGGCAAGCTCCGATGGGTTGGGCAGGCTACCGCCCAGCAACAGGGCGATGGAGATGACCACGCCGGTGGCACCGATGCCATAGACGACGCGCTTGTCGTGGCGCGACCGTTCCTGGGCCAACTTGGCACTCATCCGGTCAATGATGATGGCAAACACCACAATAACCAGTCCGGCCAGAAAGCTTTGTCCAAACTGCGCCTTGCGCATGGTCAGCAGGACTTCCCAGCCGATATCGTTGAAGCCGCCGATAACCGCGGCGATAATCACCATCGAGAGAGCGGCCATCAGGCATTGATTGACGCCGACCATGATCTGCGTTGTGGCGCTTGGCAATTCCACCAGGAAAAGCTGCTGCAACCGTGTGCCGCCGCTCATCACGGCAGCTTCCTTGATTTCGCTTTCGACGCGTTCCAGCCCGAGCAGAACATTGCGCGCCATCGGTGGCGCTGCGTAGATCGCCGAAGCGATCAGGCCGACCACAGGACCGAACCCGAAAAGCAGCAGCAGAGGGGTCAGGTAGGCAAAGGTGGGCACCGTTTGCATGACATCCAGCACGGCCTGGACCGGGCTCTTAAAGCGCGGATATTCGTAGGCGAGCATGCCAATGGCCAGTCCGGCCAACAGGGCAAGGGGTACGGAAACGGCCACGAGAGCCAAGGTGTTCATGCCCTCGACCCAATAGCCGGAGGCCAGGACGAATAGCAGGCCGAACAGGCCCAAGGCCGCCATGCGCCAGCCACCGATATACCAACCGATAGCGGTGACCACGCCGATGGTGATCGGCCAGGGGGTCGAGACAAACAGGAAATTGGCCCCGGCCATTGGATAGGACATCAGGGCGGAAAAGCCGCGGGCGATCGGCTTAAAGGCTTCAAGGATGAAACCGAGGCCTGCTCCGATCCATTCAGCCGCCGGGATCTGCAGAGCGGCCGGCCACTTGAACAGCCACGGCGCGACGGGCTGCAGTGCCAGGCACAAAAAACCAACGGCGACCACGACAAACAGGGCGGATGCGGCGCGGTTCTTGTCGACAAACTGTGAGAGTGCGGAAGGCAATGCGCTCATTTATCGGCTTCCAGCTGCAACGAGGCCTTGGCCAATTCATTCGGTGACACGGTGCCAACCAGATTGCCCTTCTCGTCGCGCACCGGCACTTCTTCATAAAGCGACATGCAGGAAGCCAGCGCGGCCTCCAGAGTCATGTCGGTGCGCAGGCCCGGATCGTCTTTCAGCTTGTCGTTGATGTCCTTGCCGGACTTCATGACGCTGTCGACGGTGGCATGGCGTCCGGTGGCAACATCGCGGGAGAATTCGGCGACATAATCGTCGACGGGTTTCAAGACGATGTCAGCGGGGGTGCCAATCTGGACGATCGCGCCGTCGCGCATGATGGCGATGCGGTCGGCCAGCTTCAGCGCTTCGGTGATGTCGTGGGTGATGAACACGATCGACTTCTTCAAGGTGCGCTGGATGTTCAAAAACTCGTCCTGCAGCTGGCGGCGGATCAGCGGGTCGAGGGCAGAAAACGGTTCATCGAGGAACCAGATATCGGGGTTGACGGCAAGCGAGCGGGCAATGCCCACCCGCTGACGCTGACCGCCTGATAATTCTCTGGGATAGGCTTCCTGACGGCCTTCAAGGCCAACCAGATTGATGACTTCAAGGGCGCGCTGCAGCCGCTCCTTTTTGCCGGTTCCCTGCATCTTCAGAGGAAAAGCGACGTTTTCGCCCACGGTCATGTGCGGGAACAGACCAAAATGCTGGAACACCATGCCAAGCTTGTGGCGGCGCAGTTCGATCATGCGCGCCTTGCTGGCGGTCATGATGTCTTCGCCGGAGATCAGGATCTCGCCCTTGGTGCTGTCCAACAGCCGTGAGATGCAGCGTATCAATGTCGATTTGCCGGAGCCGGACAGGCCCATGATGACAAACAGTTCACCTTCCTTCACATCGAAGCAGGCGTCCTGAACGGCGGGGATTAGATCTTGTGCCCGAAGAAGATCGGCGGCGCCCGCTGGGGCGCCGCCTGTCTCGTCAAGGGCCTTGGCCAGTTTCTGTTCAGCGTCGGCTCCGAAGACTTGCCAGACGTTGCGACAGGAAATGGCCGCAGAGGCCTCGCTCATGTCAGCAAACCTTATTTGGTCGCTGCGTCTACGACTGGCTTCCAGGTGGCTTCGTTGTCAGCCATCCATTTGGCAACCACGTCCTCAACCGAACCGCCATCAACGTCGATCGCACCCATCATTGGCTGCTGGTCGGCGACGCTGAGCTGATAGTTGGAGAGGATCTCGTAAGCTGCTGGCCATTTTTCAGCCATGCCAGACCAACCGGCCTTGAAGATGCGCGAGGGGGCAAAGTCGCAGTCATGGGTTGCGTTCGGGTTGGAACCCCAGGAGGCGTCGTTGAAGCACTCTTCATTGCCGACCGGCAGATCGACAAATTTGACGTCATAGGCGGACATTGCCCAGTGCGGTTGCCAGAAGACGATCAGCAGCGGTGATTTCTTTTCCGTCGATGCACGCAGCTCAGTGATCAGGGCACCTTCCGAACCAGCCGGCACGGCTTTGAACGGTAAGCCAAAACCGGTCATGCGGTCGGCACCTGGTGTGCCCCAGTCGGCTGGATAGTCAACAAGACGACCGGATGGAATGGTCTCAGCGGTTGCGAAGGTCTGGGCACAGGCTTTCAGCGCTTCCCAAGCAGGTAGGCCGGGGCAGAGTTCCGCCACATGGGCTGGATAGGCAATGCCTTCCTTAGCGTCGAGACCCAGATCGCCGAGTTCGACGACGCCACCAGCTTCCACCTTCTTGGCGTAGTCTTCGGAGACGTTGGAGGACCAGATTTCCAGTGCTGCATGGAGCTCACCGTCAGACATCGCCTGGTACATGTTCATGTAGCCGGCGGTTGTATACTCGACCTTGTAGCCTGCCTTTTTCAGCATCTCGCCAGCCACGTGGGTGGAAACGTGCTGGCCGGTCCATTCATTGATCGCCAGCTTGATCGGCTCATCAACAGCGCCGAGATCGGCGGCGAAAGCGCTGCTGGAAAGCAGACCAAGGGTCAGCGCAGTGGTCAAAATTCTCATGTGTATCTCCCTGTTATCATGATTGAACGGTTTTTGGCTCAATTCGTCGAGCATGGTAGCGCGATGATTTCAAACGTCAAACCAGAAGAGCCGATGGAGTCGATATATTTTGGCAGGCTCGACAGAGTTCTTCACAGACCTGCATTGCTGGGGAAGGAGCGGAACTGAAAAGGCACGCGCCCTTCAACCCGATCCCGACTGGGCGTCAGACCAAAGCGGGATTTATAGGCACGGGAAAAACGGGCACCGCTGGTAAAGCCGCAAGCCACAGCAACATCGAATATTGCCATGTCGGTCTGCGTGACCAACCCGCGGGCCCGGTCCAGCCGCGCATCGAGATAATAGCGAAGCGGTGAAACGCCGGTATGGCGGTTGAAAAGGCGTTCCAGCTGGCGCTGGGACAGGCCGACGGATTTGGCGATCTCACCAATGCTCAACAAGTGCTCCAAATTGCTTTCCATCAGGACAATGGCAGCGCGCAAATTCTGCGGGGCGGTGTAGCCGGTGGGTTCCTTCTGCGCTGGCAGTTGACCTTCATGCCCGGCGCGCAGTCGCTCGTGGAAAATATAGCGCCCGGCTGCATTGGCGAGTTCGATTCCGTGGTGCAGGCGAATGACCTCAAGCGCCAGATCTACAGACGCCACGCCGCCACAGGAGGCCAGGCGATTGGCATCAATGACATAGAGGTCCTCACCCATTTCCGCCTGGGGGAAGGTTTCGCGAAAGGCCGCAATGTGTTCGTAGTGCACCGATGATCTTTTGTCCTTGAGCAGCCCGGCAAAGCCGAGCAGGAATGCCCCGGTATCCAGTCCGCACAGGGCAACGCCATTGCTGGCTTGCTGACGCAGCCAGTTCAGCAAGGGCGGTTGGTTGAATTTCTCGACGTTCCAGCTGGCGTTGATCACCAGCAGGTCGAGCGGCGACTGCGATTGCCAGATCGGCGTTAATTGGGCGAAGCTCGCCCCATTGCTGGCGACAACGGGTTGATTGTCCAAGCTCAGAAATGACCATTCATAAAGGTTGGAGCTGCGCAGATAATTGGCGCATCGGAACGGGTCGATAAAGGCGTGCATGGCCAATGCGTTGCAGCCTTCAAGCATCAAAATGCCAATTTTGTAGGTGGGTTGGCTGGGGGGAAGGGCGGATTCCATTTGACGAAAAATACAAAAGGAATGGCGAAAAATGTCAAGTATGGGGGCAAATTTCGGCTTACCCTTTTGAGTAGGAGGAAATCACGTGTTGGCAACTCGTCCCAATATCATCGTCATTATGGCGGATCAGTTGGCGCCGCATTTCACCGGTGCCTATGGCCATAAGGTTGTCAAAACCCCTCATCTCGACGCGCTGGCGGCGCGCGGCATGCGGTTCGACGCGGCCTATTGCAACTCGCCGCTATGTGCGCCTTCGCGTTTTTCATTCATGTCGGGGCAGTTGATCAGCCGGATTGCGGCCTATGACAATGCGTCGGAATTCCGCGCCTCGGTGCCGACATTTGCCCATTACCTGAAGGCACGGGGCTACCGCACTTGCCTGTCGGGCAAGATGCATTTTGTCGGCCCGGACCAGAAGCACGGTTTTGAAGACCGGGTGACCACCGACATTTATCCCGCAGACTTTGCCTGGACCCCCGACTGGGAGGCCCATGATGAGCGCATCGACAAATGGTACCACAACATGCAGACGGTCAAGGAAAGTGGCTTGGCCAATGCCACGTTCCAGATCGACTATGACGACGAGGTGGCGTTCGCCGCCAAGCGCTGGTTGTTCGATCATGCCCGCGACAAGGCGATGGGCAGCCAAGCGCCGTTTGCCATGGTGGCCAGTTTCATTCATCCCCACGACCCTTACGTGGCACGACCGGAATGGTGGAACCTGTACAGCGACGACGAGATCGACATGCCCACCTATCTGCCGGACAAGGACGATCAGGACCCGTTTTCGCAGCGTCTGATGGATGGCATTGAGGCCAGCTATGTTCCGCTATCCGACGAGGAAGTACGGCGGGCCCGGCGCGCCTATTTTGCCAATGTCAGCTATTTCGACAGCAAGATCGGCGAACTGGTTCAGACGCTCGAGGAGATCGGCGAACTCGACAATACGATCGTCGTCGTCACCGCTGATCACGGCGACATGCTGGGTGAACGCGGTCTTTGGTACAAGATGAACTTCTTTGAACATTCAGCCCGTGTACCCCTGGTCATGGCCGGCCCGGGCGTCGCCAACGGCGTTGCACCAAACGTCTGTTCTTTGGTCGACCTGTTGCCAACATTCGTCGAAATCGCCAGTGGCGGCGGCGGCGAGGACGGCGAGATAACCTATGGCGAGCCGATTGATGGCAGAAGCCTGATGCCCCTGGCGCGGGGTGAAGCCGATAACATTGATGAAGCAATTGGCGAATATTGTGCTGAGATGACGCCCTGGCCGGTGTTCATGATCCGTCGCGGTCATCTGAAATATGTGCATTGCGATGCGGACCCCCTACAGCTCTATGATCTGCAAAAGGACCCGGGTGAGCGGAACAATGTTTGCAATGATCCCGATTACCAGGCGGCGGCTGCCGATTTTGCCGCGGAGGTCGCCAGCCGCTGGGACAGTGCCAAATTGCGCAGCGACGTGATGGCCACGCAAAGGTCGCGCCGCGTTCTGCACGCCGCTATGGAACTGGAAGCGCAGGGCTCGAAAGCAGGCGGTGAGAGCTGGGATTACAATCCGCCGAGTGACGCCAGCCAGCAATATGTCCGAAACCACATGGACTGGACCGTGGCCGCCAACCGATATCGATACCCGCCGATCAATTCAGAGGAGAATTCCTGATGACTTCGCCATTGAATAAAGATGACTACCAAAAGCTCTCCAAGGGTTTTCATGAAAATCCCGACCGATCGCTGTCCTTGAACGCGGATGCCTATACGCGGGACGATTATTTTAAACTCGACCAACAGGCTGTCCTGGCCCGTACTTGGCAATGGGTCTGCCATGTCGAAAAGCTGCGGGAGCCGGGGTCCTATTTTACAACCACGATTGCCGGTTCGCCCATCGCCCTGACACGGGATGCCGATGGCAAACTGCGCGCCTTCTACAATGTCTGCAAACACCGGGCCCATGAATTGCTGTCCGGAGAAGGTACAACGACCCGTATCATGTGTCCCTATCATGCCTGGGTCTATCGCCTGGATGGCCAGTTGGTGCGGGCGCCGCACACGGAAAGTCTTGAAAACTTCAAGACCGACGACATTTGCCTCGACCAGGTTCAGGTCGAGGAGTTCTGCGGTTTTGTCTATGTCAATCTGGACCCCAATGCGCCGTCCTTGAGCGAACAGTCCGGCGACCTGGAGACAGAAATTCGCTATTGGGCCCCGGATGTTGACCAACTCACCTTCGGCCACCGGCTGACCTATGAGATCAACTCGAACTGGAAGAATGTCGTCGACAATTTCCTGGAATGCTATCACTGCCCGACCGCGCACAAGGATTTTTGCGATCTGGTCGACATGGACACCTATAAGGTGACCACCCACGGTATCTATTCCAGCCACATGGCGGAGGCCGGCAACGGGCCCAACAGCGCATATGACGTGTCGAACGCAACCGTGCGCACCCATGCAGTGTGGTGGTTGTGGCCGACCACCTGCCTGATGCGCTATCCGGGTCGTTCGTCGATGATCGTGCTCAACATCATTCCCGTTGGTCCCGACAAGACGCTCGAGACCTATGATTTCTACCTCGAGACTCCCGAACCCGACGCGATGGAGCTCGATGCCATCCGCTATCTGGATGAAGTGTTGCAGGTTGAGGACATTGCCCTGGTCGAAAGCGTCCAGCGCGGCATGAACACGCCCGCCTTTTCGCAGGGGCGCATCGTCCATGACCCTGACGGATCGGGCAAATCGGAACACGCGGTGCACCATTTCCACGGTCTGGTTCTCGACGCCTATCAGTCGCAGGTGGCGCCATGATGCTGGAAGGAAAAACGGCCTTGGTCACCGGCGGCACCGGTGGCATCGGCTCGGCCATCTGCGAACGCTTCGAAAATGAAGGCGCACAGGTCATCGCCGCCGACCTGACCGACAATGGTGGCGCCGGTACGTTTCGCCCATTCGATGTTACCAACGAAGCCCAGATCATCGAGACATTTGATGATTTGAGCAACAGTTGGGGCAAGCTCGACATTCTCGTCAATGCGGCCGGTATCGAGATCGAAGAGACGATCGAGAACACCACGCTGGAACAGTGGAACAAAATTTTTGCCATCAACGTGACCGGCATGTTCCTGACCTCCAAATATGCGCTGCCGCTGCTGCGCAAGTCGGATGCTGCCAGTGTCATCAATTTTGGGTCCTATGATGGTTACATCGCTGACCCCGGCCTTGCCGCTTATTGTGCCACCAAAGGCGCCGTGCACGCCCTGACCAAAGCGATGGCCTGCGACCACGGGCCAGAGGGCATCCGCGTCAATGCCATCTGCCCCGGCTATGTCGATACCCCGATGCTGCAAAGTTTCTTTGAAGGCGACGGGTCCGGCGGCGGTGGCGGCAATATCGAGAGCCTGCAACAGGCGGTGCGGGATGTGCATCCGATGCGCACCTATGGCACGCCGACCGACATTGCCAATCTCGTCAATTGGCTGGCCAGCGATGAGGCGCGCTATGCCAGCGGTCAGCTCTGGGTGATCGATGGCGGCCTGTCCGCCCAGGTCCAGCAGATGAAATTGTAGGAGAATTCCATGCCAAAATCCGTGATCATCACCTGCGCTGCAACCGGCGGCATTCATACGCCGACCATGTCACCGCATCTGCCCGTCACCCCGGCTGAGATCGCTCAGGCGTCGATTGAGGCGGCGGAAGCCGGGGCATCGATCATTCATCTGCATGCCCGTGACCCGGAAACCGGCAAGCCGGATCCGCGACCTCAGACCTTCATGCAGTTTCTGCCGGTGATCAAACAGTCGACCGATGCAATCGTGAATGTTTCGACTGGTGGTGGTCTCGGCATGACCATCGATGAGCGCCTGCTGGCGGCCACGACGGCCAGTCCTGAAATGGCCTCGCTCAATATGGGATCGCTGAACTTCGGTATCTTCCCGATGGCCGACAAATACGACAGCTGGAAGCACGACTGGGAAAAGCCGTTCCTGGAAATGACCAAGGATTTCATCTTTCCCAACACGTTCAAGACCATCGAATACGCGCTGAAAGAGCTCGGCGAGGGTCACGGCACCCGCTTTGAGTTCGAATGCTACGATCTGGGGCACCTCTACAATCTCGCCTGGTTTGTCGATCAGGGCATGATCAAGCCGCCGTTCTTCATTCAGATGGTCTTCGGCATTCTCGGCGGTGTCGGCGCCGATCTCGACAATTTGATGCATATGCACACCATCGCCAACAAGCTGTTCGGCGGAGAAAATTATGAATGGTCAGTGCTGGCTGCCGGACGCCATCAGATGCCGTTCGCGACGCAGTCGGCAATGCTGGGCGGCAATCTGCGCGTGGGACTGGAAGACAGTCTCTACATCGGAAAGGGCGAATTGGCCCAGTCCAACGCCGACCAGGTGCGAAAGATCCGATCGATTATTGAAAATCTTGGTCTCAGCGTGGCAACGCCCGCCGAGGCCCGTGAACGTCTCGCCCTGAAGGGCGGCGACCGAGTGAAGTTTTAGGGGAGAGCGACATGAACACCAAACAATTGATCAACGGCGAACTTGTGGATGGCGCAGGCGAGGCCCTGTCGATCCTGGACCCGTCGACCGGCGGCGAGATTGTTACCATTGCCGAGGCCAGCGACGAGCAGGTCGATGCAGCTGTTGCCGCTTCTGAAGAAGCGTTTGAAACCTATTCACGTACGACGCCGGCTGAACGCTCTGCGCTTCTGCTGCAGATCGCCCAGATCCTGGAGGACAATTCGCAGGAATTGGCGGAGCTGGAAAGCCAGGATGTCGGCAAGCCCTGGCCTTCGGCCCACGATGATGAAATGCCGCTGACCATCGACACATTCCGCTTCTTCGCCGGTGCAGCGCGCACCATGTCGGGTTCGGCAGCTGGCGAATATGTGGAAGGTCATACGTCGATGATCCGCCGCGACCCGGTCGGGCCGGTGGCGGCGATTGCACCTTGGAACTACCCGCTGATGATGGCGGCCTGGAAGCTAGCGGCGCCTTTGGCTGCCGGCTGTTCGCTGGTGCTGAAACCATCGGAACTGACGCCCCTGTCGACCTTGCGCACGGCTGAATTGCTGGCCGACGTGGTGCCTAAGGGCGTGGTCAACATCATCAATGGCCGCGGCCCGTCGATCGGCGATCGCCTGATCAATGCGCCTGGCATGGAAGCCATCACCGTTACCGGCTCTCCAGCGACCGGCATGGCGGCGATGCGGGCCGCGTCCGAGCAGATCAAGCACGTGCATCTGGAATTGGGCGGCAAGGCGCCGGTCATCGTCTTTGATGATGCCGATTTGGATGCTGTTGCCGAAACCATTCGCTACGGTTCTTATTTCAATGCAGGTCAGGACTGTGCACAACCGTGCCGCGTCATGGTGCATGACTCCGTCTACGACAAGCTGGTGGCGCTGACCGAAGAACAGGTCAAGCAAATCCAGATCGGCGCGCCGAAGGCAGAGGGCACCGAAATGGGGCCGATCGTTTCCGAGGCACAACGTCAACGGGTGGCCGGCTTCGTTGAGCGCGCGCGGGGCAAATCCGAAGTGGTTTGCGGCGGCGCCGGCGGCGAAGGTGACAGCGGCGGCTTCTTCTATCAGCCAACTCTGATTGCCAATGTCGACAACGACGCCGAGATCGCCTGTTCTGAAGTCTTCGGTCCGGTGGTGACCCTGTCGCGGTTCAGCGACGAAGCAGAAGCCATCAAGGCGGCAAATGCCGGCTCCTACGGTCTCGCGTCCTCTGTGTTCACCGCCGATGTCGGGCGGGCCATGCGGGTGACCTCGGCGCTGCGCTATGGCTTCACCTGGGTCAATACCCACGGCGTGGCCAGCCCGGAAATGCCCTGGGCGGCGATGAAAGGCTCCGGCACGGGCTGTGATATGTCCGTCTATGCGCTGGATGCCTATACATCGATCCGCCATGTGATGATTGCCCACTGAGATGGTGCTTGAAGGCAAAAAGGCGCTGGTGACCGGTGGACGGCAAGGCATTGGCCGCGCCATTGCCGAGTCGTTTGTCCGCGAGGGGGCAAGCGTGATCGTTTGCGGGCGTGGCGGGCGTCCGTCAGATTTTCCCGACGCGCTGAGCTGGCATCAATGCGATGTTGCCGATCCCAACCAAACCGCGCAGATGATCGCTGCGATTGGCACCCATGACATTGTCGTCAACAATGCCGGTATTCAGATCGAAAAGACCGTCGCAGATACAACCGATGATGATTGGGACCTGTTGATGGGAGCCAATGCACGAGGCGTGTTCAATGTCTGTCGTGCAGCGATACCCAATCTCAACCCGGGCGCATCGATCATCAATATTGGCTCGATCTCCGGCAATGTCGCTGACCCCGGCATGGCGCTTTACAACGCCTCCAAGGCTTTTGTGCATGGCCTGACCCGTTCCATCGCCGTCGATCATGGTCCTGATATCCGCTGCAACGCGATTTGTCCCGGTTGGATCGAAACCGGCATGTTGGAAGCCGGTTTTGACCTGGCAAAGGATCCCGATCTGGCGCGCAATGATGCTTTGGCGCGCCACGCTGCACGGCGTTTTGGGCAACCACAGGATATCGCCAATATGGCCGTGTGGCTGGCCAGCGATGCCTCGTCTTTCGCAACCGGTCAGTGCTTCACCGTTGACGGCGGGCTGACGGCTGCGTCCCCTCTCAATCCAGGACTGTTTTGATGACTGAAATCACAACCACCGCGGTGCTCGGCGCCGGTGTCATTGGCGCCAGTTGGACGGCTTTGTTTGCCGCTGCCGGAATGGACGTGCGTGTCTTTGACGTGTCGCCGACGGCAGAAAAAGATGTCAACGCCTATGTGGCGAATGCCTGGCCGACCCTTCTGGAACTTGGTCTGGCCCAGGAAGGACGCAAGGGCAATATTTCGTTCCACGCAAGTGCCGCTGACGCCGTCACATCGGCCCAGTTCGTGCAGGAAAACGTGCCGGAGCAGATCGAGCTTAAGCACAAAATCTTTGCCGAAATCGAAGACCATCTGCTGCCGCAGGCCGTTGTCAGTTCGTCAGCCTCCGGGTTGATGGTCCGCGAAATGCAGGAAGGCTGGAAGAATCCAGGTCGCTTCATTTTGGGGCATCCGTTCAACCCGCCGCACCTGATTCCCCTGGTTGAACTGCTGGGCAATGAAAAAACCGAAGAAGATGCGCTGGAGGTGGCCGAGGCATTCTTCAAAGCGGTCGGCAAGGTGACCATTCGGGTGCGGCGCGAAGTGCCCGGCCATGTGGCCAATCGCCTGCAGGCCGCCCTTTGGCGGGAGGCGATACACCTGGTCGAGTCCGGGGTCGCGTCGGTCGAGGATGTCGATAAGGCCGTCTGGGCCGGTCCCGGCCTGCGCTGGGCCGCGATGGGCCCCCATATGCTGTTCAATCTGGGTGCCGGTCCCGGCGGCATGGAAGAATTCTGCAACCGCTATACGCCAAGCTTCCATCGCTGGTGGGATGACCTGGGCGACACACGGCTTTCAGAAGACCTGGCAAAAGATCTGGCCACCGGCGTAGCCGAGGAGGCCGGTGGGCAATCGCTGAGCGACCTGGCCGAGGAGCGCGATGCGCTGATCACCGGCATGATCAAGGCCAATGCGCAGGTGCGTAAGTGAGGATTATCGTCGACGACGCAGCCGTGGAGAGCGGAAATGATCAAGCACATTGTTGATGATCTCTACCAAATCGGCGAAAGCGCCATTGATCAGGATGGATGGTGTGAAGCCGTGCGGATTTATGTGGCGCTGAATGATGGCCACCCGCTGCTGTTCGATGCCGGGTCCCACATTCATCGTGGCCAGATCATGGCGGATCTGAAGGAATTGTTGGGCGACGCTGCGCCGGGTCATATTTTTCTGACCCATACCGAACTGCCGCACACCGGCAATCTCAGCGCCATCTTGGAGGCCTGGCCCGGGACCAAATTTGTCGTCTCCAGCGGCATTCTTCCCCATGTTGAGATGCCCTGGTGGGTCAAACCGGAACAGATCGAATATGCCCATGCCGGGGCCTGCCACTCCTATGGCAGCCGCCAGGTTTCGTTCTCTGATGCGATCCTGAAAGATCAGCCGGGCACCCAATGGATGTTCGACGAAAGGACCGGCAGCCTGTTTACCGGCGATGCCTTTGGCTACCTGTTCCCTGAGGCCTGCGACCGGCAGTTTGATGACGAGATGGCGGATGGTGTTCCAGTCGACTATTTCCGCCGCTATCACGAGTCGGCGTTTCGATTTCTGCCGATGGTCAGTGGCGACAAGGTCAAGGCCGACCTGGCCAAGGTCATGGCCAAGCGTCAGGTCAATGTCATCGCACCGACCCACGGCAACGCCATTCGCGGCGATGTGCCAAAGCATGTAGCACGCGTGAACGAGGCACTATCGGAGATTTGTCAATGAATGTGAAAATCTACGGAGAGGGCATCAATCGGATTGGGGTGCGCCAGATCACGCCGCAAATTTACTGGATCTGTCATTGCATCGGCAAAGACGCGGAAAAGCACAATGGTGGCTTTGCGGCCGACTTTGCGCGGATCAATCCGAACATCGATCCAACAGCTAACGACATCAACTACAACTCATACCTGTTCATGGACGAGAAGACTCTGTTGATCGACACGTTGGGTCCGGCCCAGCACAACACGATTTTGGAAGTGTTGAGCGACCTGCTCGGCGAGCGTCAGCTCGACTATTTGTGGATCAGCCATACCGAACTGCCCCATGCTGCGAATGCGACGGCCATTCGGCGCCAATATCCTGACCTGCAATTGATGGCAGTGGGCGGTCATGACCACTACGAGATCCATGGTCTGGAAGACGCTTTGCTGCTGGACTACGGCGATGAGCTGAAGCTCGGTGAGCACGAAATCGAGATCATCAAACCGATCTTTCTTGATCATGCGCTGACCCAATGGCTGTATGAGCGCAAGACTGGTTTCCTGTGCCCGGTGGACTGGGCGCTGATGGCGCAGAACGAACACCAGAGCTTTCTGTTCATGGATGAGATGGAAGCCACCGGCTACTCGCCAGAGCGCTTCATGCATGATGTGTCGATCACCAATTGCGTCGTTTTCGCCTGGTTGCGCTGGGCCGATCCGGATCAGATTGCCGAGGCCATTGATGCTTTCTTTGCCAAATATGACATCCGCATTTTCGCCGCCAGTCATACCCAGGTGATCCGCAAGGACGTGCCCGCCTATCTCGCGGCTCTGCGCGAGGCGATGCGGCGGGCCGTCACGGCGGATTACAATCTGGTCTATTAGCGCAGCCTGTTTCAGGACTGGCTGGTGATCTTCTTTTTCGGGTCGTAGAACGGTTTCGGAACGATCCGGCAGGTGCGCGTTTCTCCGCCCATGTGGACCTGGGCCTGAGTGCCAATATCGGCATGTTCTTTCGCTACCAAAGCCAGGGCAATATTGGCTTTCAGGCGTGGCGAATAGACCGCCGACGTCACCTTGCCAATTACCTCGCCCCCTTTCTTGATCGACCAGAATTCGTCATTTGATCCGACAATCGGCGGACCGTCGAATTCGAGGCCAACTTGCAATTGTGTGACGCCATCGGCCTTGATGCGCTGCAAGGCTTGTTTGCTGACAAAATCGGCTTCCATGTTTAGGTCGACCAGGCGATCCATGCCCAGTTCGAACGGGTTGTTCGCCAGCGTCATGTCGGCGTGGTAGGACAGCATGGCCGCCTCGATGCGGCGGATGCTTGAGGTGTGACCGGGCTTCAATCCCAGCGGTTCACCAACCTTCATCAGGTGTTCCCACAGGCGATCACCGGCGGGTCCGTCGCGCAGGAAGATTTCGTAGCCCAATTCGCTCGACCATCCGGTTCTGGAAATGATCAGCGGTACCCCTTCCCAGTCATACTCCATGAACCAGTAATATTTCAGCTCGGTTGGCGCATCGCCAAAGGCGGCCCGCAGGATGTCGCGCGACTTCGGTCCCTGAAGCTGCAGCGGCGAAACGTCGGGCTCATCAATGGTGACATCCATGCCAGAATGGACCGCCAGGCCCTTGGCCCAGAGCAGCACGTCGCTGTCGGCAATCGACAGCCAGTAATGGTCCTCGGCCAGTTTCAAAAGGATCGGGTCGTTGATGATGCCGCCATTCTGGTCAGTGATCAGCACATATTTGCACTGGCCAACTTGGCAGGTCGACAGATCGCGACAGCTCATGAACTGTACGAAGCGGGCCGCGTCGGGCCCTTTGATTTCGACCTGCCGTTCCACAGACACGTCGCAGAGAATGGCGTCGTTGACCAGATTCCAGAAATTTTCCACCGGATCGCCGAAATCGCGGGGAATGTACATGTGGTTGTAGACGGAGAACCCCTTGGCACCCCAGCGCAAAGCGGCATCGGAAAACGGCGACTTGCGCACCTGTGTGCCAAAACTGAATTTGCGAAATGTCTCGACTTCTGTCTCCATGACTTTTGACTTTCTGGTTTGAATTTCCCGACGGCTTTTGCGGGATCTAGGCGGATTGCGCCAGTTGCAAATTCGCCGCAATCTGATCGGCGACCTTGATCAGGCCATGGCCGATTTTTTCACGGTGATGGCTGTCGAAGCGGCGAATCGGACCGGTGGCGCCGACGCTGAAAGGCACACCCAGATTGCCGATCCGGATCGGGGCAGCGACGCTTGAGACGCCGACTTCGATTTCCTCGACACATTCGGCAAAGCCGCGGTCGCGAATGGCAGCAAATTCGCTCTCCACGTCCTGCGGTTCGGTCTTCGTCGATGCCGTGTAGGCACGCAACGGTCGCGACAGAATTTCGCTCTGGAAATTGGGATCGGCAAAGGCGGCGATCGCCTTGGAACAGGAGCAGGCGTGCAAAGGCCGGCCGCCGAGACCGGGATGGATGAACGATCGCGCTGCATCCTGCGGCGTCTCAACGTGAATGATCTCGACCGACTTCTCGCGGAAGCGGGACAGGAACACCGCCTCGCCGAATTCCACCGCCGTGGCCTTCAACATTGGCGCTGCCACCAGACAAATATCGGCATCGGGACGGCCGAGCACGGCGATGCGTTTCAGCCGATCGCCGATCAAATAGCGGGAGGCTGCTTCCGGCTCATCAAGCAGACCATGTTCGGCCAGAGTCTGCAGCAGGCGGTAGCATGTCGGACGCGGTAGGCCCGTCGCCTTTTGGATGTCGGCAGGGGAGACCGGCCGCCCGGCGATCGCCACGGTTTCCAAGACATTGATCAGACGGTCGAGATGCATATTTATCACTTTACAGACGTTTGTCTCATGTAATAGGACAATATGCACGGCCAGCCAATAGCAAAATCGGTCCAACGGGAGGAAATCGCATGAGTGGAGATGAGGTGAGCGTCTGTTGCGGTCCGGGATATGCGAGCCCCGCCGAGGCGATTCAGGCGCCGCGCGAAAAGCTGCTCTATACGATTGCCATCTACACCGGCACGGGCATTCAAAAGCCCGACTATCTCGCCACGGTTGACGCCGACCCGGAAAGCCCAACCTATGCTCAGGTCATCCACCGTCTGGAAATGCCAGGGATTGGCGATGAGTTGCACCATATGGGTTGGAACGCCTGTTCGTCTTGTCATGATGATTCGTCGATGAGCCGCCGTTATCTGCTCGTGCCCGGGGTGCGGTCCAACAACATTCATGTGGTCGACACGGCCACCGATCCGCGTGCCCCGCGCCTGCACAAGATCATCGACGGCGCCGAAATTAAGGCAAAGACCAATCTGTCCGGCCCGCACACCGTGCATTGCCTGGGCTCGGAAATCATCATCTCGTTTCTCGGCGATGCAATGGGTGAGGCACCTGGCGGCTATCTGCATCTCAATAAGGATTTTGAGATCGTTGGCCGCTGGGAAAACTCCATGGGCGACATCCCGTTCGGCTACGACTTCTGGTACCAGCCGCGTCACAATGTGATGGTCAGTTCCGAATGGGCAGCGCCCAATACCTTCATGCCGGGCTTTGATCTGGAAGAAGTCGGCCATCTGAAATATGGCCGGCGCCTGCACTTTTGGGACTTTGAAAAACGGGTGCCTGTCGAGACCATGTATCTCGGCGAGGATGGTTTGGTGCCGCTTGAAGTCAAGTTCCACCACAACCCCGACAGCAGCCATGGTTTTTGCGGTGCGGCGCTCAGCGCCAATGTCATCCACTTCTGGAAGGACGAAGCCGGCAAGTGGCAGTGGGAAAAGATCATCGATGTGGAAAATGAACCGCATCCGGAATGGCCGATACCGGTACCCGGCGTGATGTCGGCGATTCTGGTCTCGATGGACGACAAATATCTTTATCTCAACAATTGGCTGCACGGCGACATGCGCCAATATGACATCAGCGATCCGCACAATCCGAAACTGACCGGCCAGGTCTGGATGGGAGGATTGCTGGGCCGTGCACCGGAGGTCAACGGCGTCAAGATTGCCGGCGGGCCGCAAATGTTCCAGCTGTCGCTGGACGGCAAGCGCATGTATGTGACGACGTCCCTGTTCTCCACCTGGGACAATCAGTTCTATCCCGAAATCCGCACCCAGGGCGGGGTGATGATGATGATCGACTGCGACGTGGAAAACGGCGGCATGAAGATCAACGAGGATTTCATGGTCGATTTCGGTAAAGAGCCGAATGGTCCCAGCCGTTGTCATGAGACACGTTATCCCGGTGGTGATTGCACGAGTGACATCTGGCTATGACGGCAACCCACACCATTACGATCGGCAATCGCAATGGCGCGACCTATCAGGTCGATGCCCGTCGTCCGCTGTTGGAGACCTTGCGGGAGCAGGGGGTCGATCTGCCCTATGGTTGCCAATATGGCGGCTGCATCACCTGCGCTGCCAAGCTGACCCAGGGTGAGATTGACCAGCGGCGACAGGTGGCCCTCAACAATCGCCAAATCAACGATGGCTATGTGGTGCTCTGCGTGGCCCGACCACTGTCGGACTGCACCTTGGATATCGGTGTTGAAAGCCACGACAAACTCTATCGCAATCCGTTTCTGGATCCGCTCGAACCCCACGAATTGAAGGCGGATATCGCCACACCGAAGGAGGTGTAAATGCCTGAGGCCGATATTGATCGCATCTATGACTATCCGCCGGAATTCCTGGCCGAGATCTTGCGCAGCGTGAAAACCATCGCGATGGTCGGCGCCAGCGGCGACAAGACCAAGTTCAGCTATGGCGTGCTGCGGGTTCTGCACGAGACCGGCTATGAAATTCTTCCCGTCAATCCAAGCCCGAAGCTGAGTGAAATTCGAGGCCTGAAAGTCTATCGTTCTCTGGAGGAGATCGATCGCCCGGTCGACATGGTGGAAGTCTTCCGGCCGAAAGAGGAGCTCTATGGGATTGCTGAAAAGGCGATTGCCATCGGCGCCAAAGTTCTGTGGGGACAAATTGGCGTCTATGATGACCGTGCCGCCAAATTGGCAGAAGATGCGGGCTTGAAGGTCGTCATGAACCGCTGCCCGAAGATTGAACTGTTCCGTCCGTTCTGGAAACCGCGGCTCGACCTCGAAATCTGATCTATCAATGCAAGACAAGGGACCGGCTCAATGGCTCAAAACATAACCAAGGGTGCAATGGAACTCGTCAAGGCGGCGATGGCGTCGGTACCGGCGATCAGCCCGGAAGACGCCGTCGCGCTGGTTGGCTCGCAGGATCATGTCTTTGTTGATCTGCGGGATGGCACGGAACAGGCCGATACCGGCATCATCCCGGGCGCCGTTAGCTCTTCGCGCGGCATGATGGAGTTTCACATTGATCCGGCAAGCCCTGCCCACAAGCCGGAATTCAATCAGGACAAGACCTATGTCTTTTACTGCGCATCCGGTGGCCGTTCGGCCTTGGCCGCCCAGGTTGCCATGGAGATGGGCCTGTCCCCGGTGGTCAATCTGACCGGTGGCGTTGGTGGCTGGCAGAAGGCCGGCGGCACTTTGGAAGCCAAATAGGCTTTTGGCATCACAGTCTGATTGACCGGCCCAGCGCCTGAACTTGCGGTGAGTCTGGCGCATACCAGCGTGCCCGGAACAGCCAATTTATCTGCCCGAATTGCGGCGATTGCACGAAGTGCGGGCTGACAAATTCCCGCACCACGTCGCCCTGCGACCTCACCTCAAACAGGCAATCGCACCGGTCAGTTAGACGCCAACTCCTGCTGATGGGCCTTGACCAGATCCGCCATGCTGTTGAAACGGAAATCATAGGTTGGCATGTCGCCCGGATTCATCGTCGCCCCGAAACCTTCCTTGTCATGACGGCGGTAGATCCAGCAGTTCTTCAGGCCGTGCTTGTTGGCTGGTGCGTGGTCGTGGAACATGCTTTCCGCGGTGTGCAGGATTTCGGATTTTTGAATGCCCTGGCGTGCCAACGTCTCCAGCATGTACTCGAAGTTCCTATCCGCCGGCTTGTAGCTGCCGATGTCTTCAGCGGTGTAGACGCCGTCGAAATGAACTCCGAGTCGCGCGTTGGATCCCTGAAAGCTCTGATTGTCCGTGTTGGTCAGCACGATCAGTTTGTAGTGCTGTTTCAAATAGGCCAGCGCCTCCCGGCTGTCGTCAAAAGCCGGCCATTGACGCACCGACAGACCGTAAGCCTGGCATTCCTCCCAAGAGGTTTCGACATTCCATTCCTCGGCCAGGCGTCGGTAGACGACCGCCAGAAGGTCCGAATAGACCTTGGATGGCGTCCATTTTTGAGTTGTCGATTCATAATAGGCATGGGCCTCGAGAATGTCGTCGCGCGACAGATGGCGGCTCAACTTGTCGGTGAGAGGTTTCAAACCTTCGACCATGCCAGATTCCCAGTCGATCAGGGTGCCATAGACATCAAATGTAAGGGCTTTGAAATCGCTCAGTTTCATGTTGGTTCCTCTTCTGGGAAGCGTGAGACAGGACGGACCCGCCGCGTCAGATTTTGCTTTCACCATTCATACAACAAGGCTATGCTATGACACAAATGAATGATATTTATATCATCATCTAAATTTGTCATGAGAGTCGACTATGTCTCAACGCCTTGAAATTGATGCCCTGCGGGCATTGTTGACGATCGCGCGATCTGGCGGTGTATCGCGGGCGGCGGAGCAGTTGGGCCTCTCCCAGTCGGCCGTTAGCCACAAAATGCGTCGCTTGGAACAGTCATTGGGTAGCGATCTGCTGGCCCGACGCGCCGGTGGTCCCTTGCTGACCGAGGCAGGTGAACGTCTGCTCCATTATGCCCAGCGCATGATCGACCTTCACGACGAGGCGATTGCTGATCTGGGGCGCAAACATCTGGCCGGCACGATCCGGCTCGGCATGACGGAAGACACAGCAACCAGCGATTTCGCCCGCATTCTGGGCCGCTTCTCACGCCTTTATCCCGAGGTCAGCGTACACACCCGCACCGGGCAAAGCTTGAATGTGCAAAACTGGTTGAAGGACGGCGAGCTGGATCTGGCCGTCATCCAGGTGTTCACAAAGGATGTGCAGCCAGACGATCTTGTGCTGTTCGATGACACGCTTCATTGGGTGAAATCGCCGGGTTTCGAATTCGATCCTTCGGAACCGGTGCGTTTTCTGGCGTTTGATCAAAACTGCTTTTATCGCCAGTGGGGGTATGGTGACGGCTTGGCCCAAGGGCATCGGCTGAAGACGGTGCTGGAATGCCCCAGCGCTGCCGGCATTCAGTCAGCCGTGCGCTCCGGTCTTGGGGTGGCGCTGCTTAATGGCATGCATGTGACGCCAGATATTGAAATTGTTGACGGAATTTTCCCCGAACCACCGCAACTCACCTTCGTTGCGCGCCCGCATCCGGGTCGCCGCCGCTCGGCCCAAGTGAATGCGTTGACGGCCGAAATTCGTCGCGAGCTGAGTGGCAGGATGAAACTGCGGCTGGCCGGCTGAGCCTATTCCAGAAGCTTGCCGGGGTTCATGATGCCTTGGGGATCAAACAGCGCCTTGATGTTCTGCATCATTGCGTACTCGACCTCAGATTTCTGCTGCCGCATGCGTTTGGCATAGGCCGCGCCGACGCCGTGTTCGGCAACAATCGATCCGCCATAGGACCAAATCAGGGCATCGATCTCTGCCAGGTAGGTCTGCTCCAATTCGGTCAGATCGATGCCGGGTGCCCGCTCGATAAAGATGCAGTAGTGAATATTGCCATCGCCGACATGCCCGACCGCATAGGAGATTGCTTCGGGATGGTGGCGATGGGCGATTTGCTCAGCCTGCTCGAGAAACGCTGTGATGTTGGTGAGCGGCACCGAGACGTCCCATTTGCACTGCAGATGATTTGGGAAATACTGAAACGGAATCATCTGCTCGCGGATTTCCCATAGATTGCGCTCTTGTTCGAGGCTCTGGGCCATCACGGCATCGCTGAGATATTCTTTCTCAAAGCCCTGTTCAAAGATGGTCGCCAGCGTGTCGTCGACGGAGCTGGCACCGGCCAGGCGCACAAGAATGTACCAGTCGGCGCGGGTGTCAAAAGGACGCTTCAAATCGGGATAGCGTTCTAGCGCCTTTTCGACCCCCAGCCCATTGAGCAGCTCAAAGGCCACCAACTTATCGCCGGCGATCTCTTTGGCGAGGTTCAGATAATCCATCAGATGGCGCTGATCGTTGAGCACTGCCATCATGGAATTCGACACCGGCTGGGCGGGGTGCAGTTTGAACACCAATTTGGTGATGATGCCCAAAGTGCCCTCCGAACCAATGAACATCTGCTTCATGTCATAACCGGAATTGTCCTTGCGGATGGTGCGCATGGCGTCCCAGATCTGCCCGTCCGGCAATACCACTTCCATGCCCAGAACCTGCTCGCGCGTTGTTCCATAGCGAAAGACGTTTTGCCCGCCGCCATTGGTGGCAACAGCACCACCCACTTGCGCCGTGCCCCGTGCGCCCCAGTCGGGCGCGAAGATCCGGTCTTTGGCGGTGGCGGCCGCCTGCAGTGCGCCAATCGTGCATCCGGCTTCGGCCGAAATCGTTGAACACGCCGCATCCACTTCACGAATTTGGTTCATCCGGCTCATATTGATCAGAACGCTGTCCTGACCGACTTGTGGCAAGGTCATGCCGCAGACATTTGTGTTCCCACCCTGGGGAATGACGGCCACGTTGTGCGCGGCGCAAAGCGCGACCACTTGGGCAACCTCTTGGGTCGAAGCGGGCCGCAGGACAGCCAGACAGCTCGCCGTCGTGCCGGCAACATCGGTGGTAAACTCGACAGCCTCATCGCCTGGAATGAAGCCCTTGTCCCCCAGGAGATCCTTCAGCTCTTCAAGTATTGGATGCATGAGTCCCAGTCCGAATTTCAATTCGCCGCAGCGCACCTGCCAATGCTCGCATGGCCTCGGCGGCGATTCAATTCAGGCTGACATGAAGCCGTCAAAAAACGCGCTCAGATCCTCAAAATGATCCAGCGGCAGTATATGGGCAACATGTTGATCGGGGCGAACCACCACCATGCAACCGCGCTGCCGGTCAATGCCGCGCATATCAAAAATATCGCCATGTCGGTGGTCGGCACAGAAGGCCTTTTCATAATCGGTGAGCCCATGGCGGCCTTTGCCGGGTCGCAGCAATGCGGGCATTTGATTGATTTCCAGCTCGCGATGGTGCTGCTGAAAAATGGCACGCACATCGATGGTGGAATCCACATCGGCGCCCTCTGCTGTGTATTTGACCAGCGGCGAGTGTGGGTCCTGGCTGAGAAAGGCGCACAGTTTTCCGAGCTCGGAATCCGCGGATCCATCATCATCGGCACCGGCAAACAGGAACAGCCGCCACGCCGCATCCGCCTTGACCGTATGACCCATCTGGAAGGGTTTCGCATCCGCCAGGCAGATGACGGGGGCTGAATGAAACCGGGTGCCGATCTCCAAACCGCTGGCCAGCGATTGCCAATCGGGCGGGCCGGTCAGGGCGGACTGCTGATACTTGACCGACAGGCCGGCGGTGAAGCGGCCGTGCTCGATGAAGTAGCGCTGGAATTTGGGCCCATCTGCGCCGTCTTCGCCACCTTCCGATCGGGCACCGATGATGCGGGACCATTCATGGTCAAAGTCGATCAGGTCCTGCGCCACCTGTTGGCGCTCGGCGGAGTAGGAGTGCAACAGTTCTGGAGCGCAGCGGCCTTGCAGAACGCTGACAAGCTTCCAGCCAAGATTGAAGGCGTCACCCATTGAGACATTCATGCCCTGACCGGCCTTCGCCGAATGTGTGTGGCAGGCATCACCGGCGATGAAGACTCTGGGGATCTGGGTTCCAACTGCGTCAGCCGGTACATCGTCAAACTTGTCGGTTATTGCGTGACCGACCTCATAAACGGACCACCAGGCAATTTCCTTGACGTCGAGAAAATAGGGGTGAAACACCCCCTGTGCTGCCGAAATGAGGTGGTCGACAGTCATGTCCCGAGGGGCAATCTGTTGGCCCTTTGTCAGGGCGTCCAGTTCGATATAGATGCGCACCAGATGCCCGCCTTCGCGGGGGATCAGAATGATGTTGCCGGCGTCCTGTGACTTGATAAGCGATTTGAAGCGATAGTCGGGAAAATCCGTAACGGCCAAAACGTCCATGACACCCCAGGCTTGATTGGCACGGTCCCCCTTCAGGCTCCGTCCGATCGCCCCGCGCACTTGACTGCGCGCACCGTCACAGCCGACCACATAGCGCGCCTTGATCGTTTCGGTTTGACCCTCGTGACCCTCTTCCGTGCGTTCCACTGTCACCGTGACGGGATGACTGCCCTCATCGGCGACGGTCAACTCCATAAATTTGCGGCCATAATGCGGTTCCAGCCGGGTTGGCGCGTTGCGCATGATTTCCAGATAGCGGTCATGGATGCGTGCTTGATTCAGGATCACATGGGGCATCTCCGACAGGTCATCTTCGACATCCTGTACCCGTCCGGTGCGCTGGATGTTTTCCGGCCGCGCTGGATCCGGATTCCAGAAAGTGGCCTCGTTGACCCAGTAAGCCTCGCGCTTGACCTTTTCGGCAAATCCGAAGGCCTGGAACATTTCCATCGATCGGCAGGACACCCCGTCGGCTTGGCCCTTTTCCATCGGTCCGTCCTTACGCTCGACAATGCAGGTGGTGATGTCGGGAAAGCCCGCCAAATAGGCGGCGAGCGTCAGACCGGCCGGGCCGCAGCCGATGATCAGCACATCGACTTCGTCTGGCAGTTTCGCGTTGGAAGCCGGCGCCTTGTCGGCAGCGGGCTTTATGTCGGGATCACCGGGCCGGAACCCGTTCAGGTGGAACTGCATTAATCCTCCATCACCGCTGCGTCTGGAAAATTAGTAAGTATACTTATCTTATTTGTCAAATGGTGCCCTGGACGGGCACCCCTAACGGCTCTCCAGGCCTTCCATCCATTTGCGCAATTTGTAGGCGGTTGTCGTCAAATCCAGATCGACGTCTTCGATGCGGATAATCTTCCCGTCACCGATATCGCGCTTTAGGGTGACGTCCTGCGCCAGGCCGAGGGGCAGATAGCCTTCTTTCACCGACGCTGCGGCGGGCCGCAAACCTCCGGTCACCGTGTAGCCCCCTTCCCCGTCCAGCTCTTCGCCCTTGGTCAAGCCACGCTTGGCTACGGCGACGACGTCAGCATTGAAGGATCGGGCAAAGCCGGTGGCTTCACCGCGGGTGCCAATGGAAGCAACCGATATCGGCAGTTCCAACCCGATCAAATGCCAGCGCTTGTAGAGCGACGTATACCGGCCGCTGTCGTCGGTCTTGACCGTGTATTCCTGAAAGCAATTGCGCAGATATTCGGTGTCACCCTCAAACACCACCCAGACACCTTGGCGAATGTCATATGGGATCGGTTCCCCTTCCGCGGTCAGGGATGAGGCCACCTCCACCATGCCCTTCTGTTCCAGGCAACCGCCCTCGGATTTTGGGCGCATGATGTTCGCCAGATCCTCGGCACCACCGACCGGGAACTGCAATCCCTGACTGGGCACCTGCAGCCCACAGGCGTTGGCTATGGCGGAGGATTCGATGGCAGGCTTTGATCCGTCCAGAAACGAATTGAACATTTTTGGATTGAGGCGACCGCGTTCCGCCATCTCACGGTTGATCCCCCAATGGTCCCACACCGTTTCCGGGGTCGACTTGCGGAACTCGGGCAACCATTTGTGGCCGCGCCCGGCTGCTGTAACGGTAAAGCCGCAGGCGCGTGCCCAGTCCACCAGATCACAGGTCAGGGCAGGTTGGTCGCCATAGGCCATCGAATAGATGACCCCGGCCTGCTCGGCTTTTTTGGTGAGCGCAAAGCCGCAGAAAGCGTCGGCCTCAACGGTGACGTTGATGACATGTTTGCCATTGTCAAATGCCGTCAGGATATGGTCGACCGCCGCCACTGGCGCGCCTGTGCATTCTATGACGATGTCGATCGCCTGATGAGCGACCAATGCTTGCCAATCATCGCCCACATGGGTGGTGCCGGATCGGGCAGCGTCATCCAGAGAGGGGGCGCTATAACGGGCTTCGTCCCACCCGACAAAGGCCAGATTGGAACGGGCGTTTTGCGGCGACAGATCGGCGATGCCAATCAGATGAATGCCCTTTAGACGCTGGACCTGGGAGAGAAACATTGTGCCGAATTTGCCGGCGCCGATCAGCCCGACACGGACTGGATTTTGATCCTGCGCCCGTTGCAGGAGATTTGTGTAGAGGTTCATATTTTCAACGCCCAGAAGGTGACAGCCGAAGGTCAAGGTAAATCCAAACCGGAGCAGAGGGAACCATGTGACTCTTAGCCGTTGACCCTCCTGCGCGTTTCCCCAAAACTGCGGCCATGGAGGAGTTCGACTATATTGTCATCGGCGCCGGATCGGCGGGCTGTGTGGTGGCGGCGCGTCTGGCGGAAGTGCCCGGCAACAGGGTCTGCGTCATAGAAGCCGGGCCGAAGGACTGGCACCCTTACGTTCATATTCCCGTCGGCTGGATGAAGCTGATGCGCAATTCCAAGCTCAACTGGATGTATGAGGCGGAACCATCGTCATGGACTGGTGGGAGACGCATTGCCGTGCCGCGCGGCAAGGTGCTGGGGGGCTCGTCGTCGATCAACGGCAATGTGTTCAACCGCGGTGCACCGTCTGACTTTGACCATTGGGCTCAGCGTGGCAATCCCGGCTGGGGTTACGATGATATCCTTCCCCTGTTCAAAAAGCTGGAAAGCTGGGCCGGTGCGGCTGATGCGCAAAGCGACAAGCTCAGGGGTCGCAAGGGCGCGCTGAAGGTGACGCCCAGCCCCTGGCGGCATCCGCTTTGCGATGCTTTCTTGGACGCTGCCGAAAGTCTCGGCATTCCCCGCAATCAGGATTATAATGGCGCCCGGCAATTTGGCGCCGCCTATACCCAGCGCACCATCTCAGGCGGCTTAAGGCAGAGCTCGGCGACAGCATTTCTCAAGCCGGTCCTCAAGCAAAACAATGTGGCGTTGAAAACCGGTGCCCAGGTAACGCGCATCGATCTGGACGGCCAACGGGCGATTGGCGTCACCCTGCGCCAGAATGGCGAGACAAAGTCGATCCGTGTGCGCCGCGAAATCATCTTATGCGGCGGCGTGATCAATTCGCCGCAATTGCTGCAGATCTCCGGCATTGGCAGCGGGCAGCACCTGGCCGAGATTGGCGTGCCGCTGCTGCATGACCTGCCGGGCGTTGGTGCCAATCTGCGTGATCATTTCACCCCGCGCTTCACCGCCCGGGTCAAGGGCACGTCAACCTTCAACGAGAGAAGCCGGGGCTTGGCCTTTCTGAAGGAAACGGCGAAGTGGATGACCGGCCAGCCGTCGATCCTGAGCCTGCCGGCGACAGCCTGTTATGCCTTCGCCAAGTCGGACCCGGTGCTAGATGACAGCGATCTGCAGATCACCTTCATGCCGGCGAGTTACAAGGAAGGGGTGCAAAGCCAGTTGGACGACCAGCCCGGCATGACGCTCGCGGCCTGGCAGCAGCGCCCGGAAAGCACAGGAACGGTTCGCGCCCGCTCGCCTGATCCGTTCGAGCCGCCAGAAATTCAGCCCAATTATCTGAGCGCGCCGGAAGACCAGCAGGTGCTGCTGGCCGGGTTGAAACTGGTCCGACAACTGATGCGCAGCGCGCCGATGCAGCCCTATTTTGACGGGGAAATCTATCCAGGCGATGCGATCCAGAGCGACGAGGATCTGCTCAACACGGCCCGCGAGCGCGGTACGACAACCTTCCACATGATGGGCACCTGCCGCATGGGTCCGAGCCAGGACCCAACCGCAGTTGTCGACCATCAGTTGAGGGTTCGAGGGCTGGAAGGATTGCGCATTGCTGACGCGTCGATCATGCCGACCATGCCGGCGGCGAACACCAATGCTGCCTGTTTGCTGATCGGCGAAAAGGCCGGAGCGCTTTTAACATCTGCCAAATAAAAAGCCGCCCCCAACCGGCAAATGGGTTGGAGGCGGCTTAGTTTTGGGCGACGAGGCAATCGGAGGTGTCGCCCAGGAGAGAGGGCTTACCAGGTGGCCTTTTTCGGCTTGCCGTTGATTTGCGATTCCAGAGCCGCATATTCCGGGCAGGCACCCTTGCAACGCAGCTTGATTTCTTTCAGCTGCAGTTTCGCATTGGCGACATCGCCGAGCTGCAGATAGGCTTCACCCATATAAGAGCGGGCCAGCGTGTAGTCGGGATTGATGTCGATGGCGGCCTGATAGTAGCTGAGGCCTTTTTTTACATCGCCGGATTTACGGGTCGCATAACCCAGGTAATTCAGGATCCGGGGATCTTTCTGGTTGCTGGCCAGTTTCAGCACGTTCAGCGCTTCTTCGTAGCGCTTGGCATAGGCCAGATCGCGGGCTGCTTCATACAGATTGTCGTCATCAAGATTCGAGCTCTTTTCAGCTTTGACGCATTTCAGCTTGTGCTTGTTGTAGACGTAGTTCTTTTTGCAGGTCGGCGTTGGTGTCGACGAAGAGCCGCCGCCATCGCCGGCAGCGTGAACAGGCATGGGTGCAGCGAACAGGCCGAGGGCCAGGCCGGCACCGACCAGGATTTTTGCAGAGGATTGCGCGATGGTTGCGCCGAGGGGGACAGATTTATCAAACATAGTGTTCTCCATTCTGCATCGGCGGATTGCCGAAGCTGTAGGGATTACGCTTGAAGGGGGAATTTTATTCGATCACCATTTGATCACGCGTTTGTGATCGACAGAAAATCGGCTCTAGATGGCACCGCGATAGCTGTTTGCGAGGCCGGAGATCAGGGCTGGGTCATCGCCGCCAATCAGCAGATAGGCATAGCCGTCCTTGTTCCAGGACGCCGAACTCATGCCTTCCAGATTGGCCTGGCTCATCTCGGCGCTGTCGGGTTTGCTCGACTTCAGGATGCACAGGGCGACCGGCTCGCCGGACTTGGTCAGGAAGGCCAGCTGCACCAGCGGTTTGCCTTTGAAGCTCAAAACCTGTGCCCGCTTGTAGGTCAGATCCGGATTCTGCTGCAGGGCGGCGAGGTCGATCGACTTGCCGATGGCCGCCGCCACACGCTCCAGTTCGGCGGTCTGTGCTTCCGGTGAGGCATTCACATGACGCAGGGTGTCGGCTGAGTAGAGCGACTGGTAGGAGGCCACATAGGCCTTCCATCCCGGCGCTTCGGGCTGATTCAGGAAATTGCCGGCGCCATAGCCGACAAACAGGGCCACCAGGATCGACGCGGCCATGGAACCGGCCATTAGCCAATTGTTGTTCGCTGCTTTCGGTGGAGTCGCCATTGCTGAATGCAGGGACTGCGGCAAGACAGGGCTTTGATTTTCGTCGAGCATCAGGTCAAAGCCCGACCGCAGGGCGTCTTTGTTGACGTCCAGGTCGGCCAGACGTTGCGCCAGTGCGGGGTCATTGGCCAGGGCAGCCGTGATCGCGTCGGCCGGCGTGAACTCGACCTCGCCGTCCAGATAGGCGACCAATTCTTCGTCGGTAAATGTCTGTCGTTCAGTCATTAATCCAAACCTTCATCACCGAAATGCTGCGTCAGCTTGCTGCGCGCACCTGCCAACCGGCTCATGACAGTGCCAACGGGTATTTCCAGGACTTCAGCTGCGTCACGATAGCTGTATCCTTCGCCATAGACCAACAAAACCGTCGATCTTTGCGCCTCTGGCAAGGCCATTATCTGAGATAACACCTGTTGGCCTAAAATATTCATTTCCTGACCGGGGCGATTGTCGGGCAAATCCGTCTCTTCTATCGGCGTGATGCCGGCACCCTGACGCACGGCGTTTTTGCGGATCTCGTTGATCCACAGATTGTGGGTGAGACGGAAGATCCAGCGGTCAAAATGGGTGCCTGCCTGAAACAGATCAGCCTTTTCCAGGGCGCGCAGACAGGCAGCCTGGGCCAAATCATCGGCGACATCCCGTTTGCCGGTCAGCACAAGGCAATA